>JAZLJN010000138.1:0-20506 GCA_045617885.1 Bacteroidales bacterium
CCTCGATGTGAATGAATCTTCGAACATCCGCATCACCACTGGCTGGTGGACCGGTGCATACGGTGGCGATGAGCATAACTGTATCGACATGGTAGAGGAGGATGCCGATGGCACCAAGTTCATCGAGGTTAACATCAAGGGAGAGGGCTGCCTCTATGATAACCTTGATGTCCAGCACTTGCTCTTCACAGGATCTGACTACACTGTTCTGAAGCTTTACTACATCAAGTAAACAACTTTTGTAAAGGCAAAAATATTGGCGGCTCTGCTTCACAGTAGGGCCGCCTTTTTTGTGTTATTATACTACAAAAAACACCTTTGTAGAATGGAGTAAATTCCATCCTATCAGATGAGGAATGGGACAAAATTATACAAATTGTTATCTTTTTCTTTGCAATATTTATCAACTTATGGCAAATAATTTGGTTATCTAATACATTTATGTTATATTTGCGCATCAAAACAGACAGTTTCTTGCACGCACATATTTCTTAAATATTTATCAATCTACTTTAAATTGGACATTTATTAATATGCGCCTAACTGTTCTTTTTCTTAATGTACACATTCAATATTTATTAATCAAACTAACAACACACAATGACAAAATCATTTGACATGAGAGCAATGTTGATCAGTATCTTCATGATGCTGACCACTACCTTATTTGCTCAGGTGAATGTGACAGGTGTTGTGACCGAAAGTACCGGTGATCCTGTGATTGGCGGTACCGTACGTGAGAAGGGTACCCAAAACGGTACCGTTACCGACATAGATGGTAACTTCTCCATTAAGGTTGCTAACGCTAATGCCACACTGATTTTCTCTTACGTCGGCCTTGAGACCCAGGAGGTCAAACTGGCAGGACGCAAGACAGTGAACGTAACGCTGCAGAGCGACGACGAACTCCTCGAGGAGGTTGTAGTAGTCGGCTACGGTGTTCAGAAGAAGAGCGACTTGGCTGGTGCTTCATCTTCTCTCGGAGAGGGCGCACTCAAGTCAGCCAACATCACTAACCTTGACCAGTCTTTCGCTGGCCGTGTAACCGGTGTAACTGCCGTACAGACCTCTGGTGCTCCAGGTTCTGCATCATCTATCCGTGTGCGTGGTCAAGCTACTGTCAATGCCGGTGCTGAACCTCTTTATGTAATTGATGGTGTAATCGTACAGTCTGGCGGTTCATCCGGTGCCAGCTTTGGTCTCGGCGATAAGCTGGGCAACGGTTCGGTTTCAACCATTTCTCCACTCTCTACCATCAACCCTGCCGATATTGTGAGCATGGAGATCCTCAAGGATGCCTCTGCTACCGCAATCTACGGTGCTCAGGGTGCTAACGGTGTAGTTCTCATCACCACCAAGCGTGGTAAGGCTGGTGAGGCTAAGTTCACATACGATGGTTCTGTAACCTGGTCTCGTCAGACCAAGCGCCTTGACCTGCTCAACCTCCGCGAATTCGCAGAGTATTACAATGACCTGGTTGTGCAGGGTGAGATTGCCAAGCCAACTCCAGAGTATTCTGATCCTTCTGTCCTCGGTCTTGGTACTAACTGGCAGGATGCCGTATTCCGCACTGCCCTCCAGCACCAGCATCAGATCGGTGCCCAGGGTGGTACTGACAAGGTGAAGTATTATGTCAGCGCAGGTTTCATGAATCAGGAGGGTACCATCATCGGATCAGAGTTCAGCCGTTTCTCTCTCCGTTCGAACATCGACGCTGAGCTCAAGAAGTGGTTGAAACTCGGCCTCAACGTATCTTTCAGCCAGACTAACGAGGATCTTCTTAAGGCAGACTCTGACGAGGGTATCATCATGTACTCTCTGACTACTCCACCAGACATTCAGATCTATAATATTGACGGTGGTTATTCTTCAGTAAGCAAGGAGGGCTTCACCAGCCCTAACCCAATCGCAATGGCTCTGATGAACGACATTACCCTTGAGCGACAGAAGCTGAACGGTAACGTCTTCATGGATATCACTCCTCTTAAGAATCTCACCTGGCACACAGAACTCGGCTGGGATCTGGGCTGGACCCACGGTAAAACCTATAACCCAATGATCCACCTCGGTACTTACAACCAGAACAGCAATGAGGCTCGTGCACAGAAGAACTCTAACGTTTATTGGTCAGTAAAGAACTACCTGACCTACAACGGACAGGTTGGCAAGCACAGCTTCACCGCCATGGTGGGCCAGGAGGCTTGGGAATCAAGCTGGGACTATGCTTCAGTATTCAATACCGGTCTGCCTAACGATGCTGTACACAACCCAGCTCTTGGTACCGGTGATCCACAGATCGGCTACGGCTTTGGTTCTGCAGCTATGGCTTCATTCTTCAGCCGTGAGACTTATAACTATGACAACCGCTATCTCCTGACCTACACCTACCGTTATGATGGTAGCTCAAACTTCGGTCCTAACAAGCGTTGGGCTGGGTTCCATTCAGTTGCAGGTGCATGGCGCTTCTCTGAGGAGAAATTCTTCGAGGGCATCAAGGAGGCAGGCGTAATCACCAATGGTAAGTTGCGTCTTGGCTGGGGTCAGACCGGCAACTCTAACATCGGCGGCTATGCCTGGGGCTCTGCAATGAGCGTCATGGAGACTGGTCTCGGCGTCAGCTACCGTCCAGCCAATATCAAGAACCTCGACATCAAATGGGAGACTCAGGAGCAGTTGAACCTCGGTCTTGACATGGGCTTCCTCAATGACCGCATCAGCCTCGTTGTTGACGTTTACCAGAAGAAGTCTGCCGACATGCTCATGCAGCTCACCCTGCCTTCATTCATGGGTACATCAGGCAACGGTTCCTCTGCACTGGCAGCGCCTAAGGGTAACTTCGGTGACATCGAGAACACTGGTCTTGAGATTGCACTCAACACCCGTCCAATCGTAACCAAGAACTTCGACTGGAGCTCAGACTTCCAGATCTCTTTCAACAAGAACAAGCTGAAGAGCCTCTCTGGTTCATCTGCACTCATCGGCTATGGCCAGTGGACTGACGTCGTTTCTCGTACAGAGGAGGGCGAATCACTCTACAACTTCTATGGTTATGAGGTAGAGGGTATCTACAAGGACTTTGATGACATCCTCAGTTCACCAGTCAACACACTCCAGCAGGCTAATCCTATCGTAGAGAATGCTGACGGTTCACTTTCATGGTCAACTGACCCATCGAAGTACAGCCGCTCAAATACCACCTTCGTAGGTGATATCAAGTTTAAGGATATAAATGGTGACGGCAAGATTGATGAGAACGATAAGACCAACATCGGATCACCACTGCCAAAGTTCACTTTCGGCTGGAACAATACCTTCCACTACAAGCAGTGGGATCTCAACGTATTCATCAACGGCTCTTATGGCAACAAGGTAGGAAACTACAACGCTATGAAGCTGACCCACATGAACTCAGCATGGAGCAACCAGCTCGCTGCAGTGAAGGATCGTGTCAAGCTCGCTGCCATCGATGCAAGCCAGAGTGACTGGTACAATTCAGTTGAGAATGTACGCGTCACAAATCCAGGCGCATCTATCCCACGCGCCAGCATCAATGACCCTAACGACAATGATGCCTGGTCATCACGCTACATCGAGGATGGTTCTTACATTCGTCTCAAGAGCGTAAGTCTGAGCTACACCTTGCCTAAGAAGTATGCTCAGAAGGCAGGTCTTGAAAACGTACGTGCCACCATCAGCGGTAACAACCTCGTGACCATCACCGACTATGAAGGCTACGATCCAGAAGTTGGTGCCTCAACTACCAGCTCTAACGTCTTCGGCCTAGACAATGGTCGTTATCCATCACCAACCTCTTGGGCAGTTGGCCTGAGTGTTTCATTCTAATCACTCCTATTTAAATATTATATGAAAATGAATATTTCTTTTAAGACATTAGGAGTTGGTGCGTTGCTTTCTTCATCAATTCTGATGCTCGCTTCATGCGATGACTTCCTTGACCGTCCAACAGAGGATAGCTATAATACTGAGAACTACTATGCTTCTGATGCAGCTTGCATCTCTGGCGTCAACTACCTCTATAACTCACCTTGGTATGACTTCCAGCGTGGTTTCATTAAGGTAGGCGAGGTTTTCTCTGGCAATATGTACTGGGGCTCATCTCCATACCTGAACTTCTCAGTCAACGGTACCGACCAGGACCTCGTGAACATGTCATATTCACTCTGGTCAGAAATCAGCCACTGCTCTACCGTATATGAGTCTCTTAAGGGCGCCAATGCATCACAGGCCACCAAGGACATGTGCATGGGCGAGTGCCTGACCTGGAAGGCTTTTGCCTACTTCTATCTGGTTCGTTCATTCGGCGATGTACCTATCATCCACGACAACTCTGCCACACTTGCAGAGGGCAACTACAACGAACTCTCAAAGGTACAGAAAGCTGACGTCTATGAGTACATCATCCTCACCCTTGAGAAGGCTATGGAGCTGCTTCCTAAGACCTCACAGCCAGGACGTATTGACTACTACTGCGCTGAAGGTCTGCTCGCCAAGGTCTATCTTACCAAGGCAGGCGTATCTGGTTCGCTCAATCAGGATGACTTGAAGAAGGCCGCAGAGCTTTCAAAGGATGTGATTGACAATTCTGGCCGTAAGCTGATGGAGAACTATGAGGACATCTTCCGTGGTTCGAACAATACAGCTCCTGAAAGCCTCATTGCATGGCGCTGGACTGTAGGCCCACACTGGACTTGCCAGAACTCTCAGCAGTCTGACCTTGCCATCGAAGGTTTCTGTGAAGTTGGCGCCGTTTGGGGCGGCTGGGGTGGTCCATCTACTGATCTGATGGAGGCATTCGGTGTCATCACCATCGAGGGTCAGGGCGCTGATGCTCGTCTCACAGACTTCCCAAGCCCAGAGAGCCGCGCAGACATTGATACCCGCCGTAAGGCTACCATGATGCTCGCTGGCGATAAGTATCCATATTTCTGGCGCGACAAGGGTGGTTTTGATTATCTTGAGTTCATCTACAACTCTTCATACAATCCATCTGCCACAGGCCAGCTTGAGGGACCTTGCGGATCAAACAACGTGAAGCATCTCTACGGTAATACTGCCGACCACGTAGCTGAGATGGGTATCTCTGACGGCCGTATGGCATCTGCACTTGCTACCCACATTCTCCGTCTGGCTGACGTCTATCTCATCCATGCCGAAGCTATGGTACTGCAGGGTCAGGGCACTGCACAGTCTGCTCTGGATGCTTACAATGCCGTACATCAGCGTGCTATTCCTACCGCTGCACCAGTTACTTCGCTCAGCTTTGAGCAGATCTGGAAGGAGCGTCGTCTGGAATTTGCTGGTGAGGGTGACCGCTGGTATGACTATGTTCGCCGCGCATATTATGACGTACAGTCTTGTATTGCTGAGATCAAGTCACAGCACCGCAACCAGATCTGGAACGTCAATGCCCTCTACAAGGCATACTACGAGTCTGGTCGCACCGTATGGAACATCGTTACCGCTGACGGTAATGTAGAGTACAACTACGATACTCAGATTCCAAACATCACCGAGAACAGCTTCGTACTGCCATTCCCAACCGAGGACGTTGCCCTGAATCCTAATGTAGGAAGCAGCGTTCCTGCAGTGCACGTTGACATTCGCGAGAGCTATTCATATTGATAAACTAAAAGAAGAAAACAAATATGAAGCATAATATGCATTGGCCTCTCCTCATCGTTGGTGCTGTGTCTCTGGGTGCAGCCATCACTTCGTGCGAGGATGAGCCAAACAAATTCGAACTTTCAGGAGGCACCCCTGTCATCAAATACATCCGTCCTCAGGATGCTGCTGCTAAGGATTCCCTCCTCACCTCAGCCTTTACCGGCTCTGGTATCTGCATTGTGGGTGAAAACCTCACCAGCATCCGCGAGATGTGGTTCAATGACGTGCAGGCAATTCTCAACACCAGCCTCATCACCAAGAACACTATGCTGGTAACCGTACCAAAGGATATTCCTGCCAGCAATACCGGTAAGATCTACATGATTACCCGCGACAAGGATACGGTTGATTACGATTTCGACGTACTCGTACCTGCTCCATTCTTGGCTTCAATGAAGAACGAGTGGGCTGGCGCAGGTCAGGAAGCTGTTATCAACGGACAGTATTTCGTGGACGATCCTAACCAGCCACTCACCGTGACCTTCACTGGCATCAACAACTCTTGCCATATTCAGGTTCCTGCTGAAAATATCAAGAAGATCACTCAGGCATCTATCACCTTCGTGGTTCCTGATGGTATGCCAGAGGGACAACTTGAGGTGGAGACCATCTACGGAAGCGGCAAATCTGCGTTCTACTTCCATGACTCGCGTGGCATAATCACTGACTTCGATGGTGAAAATCATGCAGGTCGTGAGACCGGTATCATCCCTCAGGGCTGGAACCTCAAGCCAACTTATCTCACCGAGAACGGTGTGGATGGTTACTACTGCCAGATTGGCCCTGCCGAGACTGAAGGTGGCTGGATTGAGGAACTGAAGCTTTCATTCTGGTGCGGTAACTGGAATGGCGACCCAATGTCAATCCAGAAGGGTGAGAATGGCGTACCACTGCGTAACTGCTACGACTTCTCTGACTGGCAGAACATGTCATTGAAGTTCGAGCTTTGCATTCCTAAGGATAATCCTTGGTCTGCCGGCGCAATGCAGATCCTCTTCGTCAACAACCAGCAGTGTGCCAACGACTCTTGGCAGAACAATACCTATATTCACACCTCTGCTGACGGAGGTCTTGACCTGCCACGTGCACTCTATAACCCATGGGCATCTACCGGATCATTCCATACAGATGACGAGTGGATCACCGTTACTATTCCACTGACCGACTTCGTTTACAACGATGATGGCACCAAGGCTCCATCTCCAATGAATCCAGAGAGCTTTGACAGCTTCATCATGTGGCCTATCAATGGTGGCGTAGCTGGTACTGCATGTAATCCTATCTTCCGATATGACAACATTCGCGTAGCAGCAAACCTCTAATTCCTAATTTCAAGAAGAAATGAAAAAGACATATATCTTTAAGGCCATCATGATGATGTGCCTCATGCTGGTAAGCGCTATTTCGTTTACTGCATGTGAAGAGGATGCACTCGATACCGATCAGTTCGCTGGCGGTCCTGTCAAGCTCCTGGCTTACGGACCAAATCCAGTGGCTCGTATGGGTGAGCTTCGCATCCTTGGTGTAGGCCTTGATCAGGTGCAGTCTGTGACCATCCCTGGCGCTGGCGAAATCACCAGCATCAACCATGTCAGCAAGGAGGAGATTCGCCTCACCGTACCTGACAATGCCGTAATCGGTAAGATTGTGCTCAACACCACCACTGGTCCTATCGAATCAGTAACCGCATTGAAGTACACCGAGCCTGTAGGTTTTGCAGACAACTGCTTCTCTGCTACAGAACTCAAACCTGGCCAGACCCTCACCATCAGTGGTGAGTATCTCAACCTTGTACAGCAGGTAATCTTTGCTGAGAATATTGTTGTTGACCAGATTATCAATACTCGTAAGGAGATTAAGGTTGTAGTTCCTTTTGAGGCTCAGACTGGCCGCGTTGCTATTTCGTTCTGCGCTACAGAGGATACTATCCCTAACCAGATTTTCTCACCAGTAGAACTCAAGGTTACCCTCCCTTCTGTTGACGAGGTAGCTAACCTCACCGGCAAAAAGCCAGGCGACCTGATCACCCAGAAGGGTAGCAACCTCGACCTTGTAACTCGCCTTACCGTAGCCGGTGAAGAAGTTGCCTGGTGGTGGACTGATGAAGACAAAAAAGATGGTATTGGTTACAATTTGCCTGAGTCAACTCCTGCACAGGCTACCGTTTCTGTATGGCCAGCAAGCGGCGTAGAGTGCCCAATCGCTTACATCGGTATGATAATCCCAACCGAACTGAAGGCCACTCCTGCTACCGAGGTAAAAGCTGGTGATAAGATAGTCATCACCGGTAAGGACCTCGACGTAGTTACCAGCGCTCAGTTTGCTGGTTCTGCAGCTGCCGTTGAGGTAACAGAACAGGGTGTTACCTCGCTGACCGTTGAGGTTCCTGCTGACGCACAGAGCGGCGACATCACTCTTAACTGCAAGAGCGGTGCAACAGCTACCGTAGCTATCGCTACTGCTAAGCCTGTAGCAGAGGCTTACAACCCATCTCCTGTTAATGCGGGCAATGCAGTTACTATCACTGGCAAGAACCTCGAGCTTGTAGCTAAAATTACATTTGCTGACAACCTTCCTGTTTCAGAGTTTATAGCTCAGAGCGAGACAGAACTTACCGTTAAGGTTCCTGCTACCGCTGTCAGCGGTGAACTTGCAGTTACTATGAAGAATGGTGAGCAGGTTACCTTCAATTCGCTTGACATCAACTCTCCTGTCTTCTGTTTCATCCCAGAGATGCCTAATACAGAAGAGGTAAAGGCTGGTGATATGATCTGTGCTACTGTAGTCAATGGCGACAAGCTCACTGGCGTGCAGATTGATGGTCAGGATTGTCAATTCATTCTCGTAGGTGAAGACCAGCTCTACATCGGTACTCCTACAACTGCTGGCAAGAACTCTAAGCTTAAGCTCATCTCTTCAAATGGTGAGATAGAGTATGCTCTCTCAGTAATTCCTAATGGCGAGATTGTAACTACTCTCTGGAGTGGTGCTTCAGTGCTCAGCTGGTCAGGTGAGGGACAGATTTACCTCGGCGACGATGGTGGTCAGCAGCTCATTGACGCTGGTGCTAAGGCTGGAGACATCCTCCGCATCAAGTTTACTCCTACCGCTGACGATTGGTGCATCCAGATCTGGGAAGGTCACTGGGGTGGACAATACGATCAGATCCAGCCTGACAACTATGACCTGGCTGGCAATAACTACTACTATAACATCGTACTCACCGACGAACTGCTCTCCACTTTCACCACAGCACAGGGTTGGGGCGGCATTGTTCTTGTCCAGGGACAGAACACAATTGTCAATGCTCTCGAACTTTATCAGACTGTTGCTTCGGAGGTGACGATCTGGGAAGGCTCTGAGACAATGGATTGGGGCAACAACCAGCCTTATATTGGAAGTGATGCCGGTCAGGAGTTCATTGATGCTGAAGTAAAGGCTGGCATGAGCTGCCACTTCTATCTTACTCCTTCTGATCCTGCAGCTTGGCGCTTGCAAATCTTTGAGGGACACTGGGGCCCACAGTATGGTGATTTCTCTGGTGATGGCAATGAGGGCAGTACTCAGGTTGACCTTGCTGCAACTGGTGGCAAAGTATCTATTGTACTTACTCAAGCTATGATTGATGCGGCTCTTACTCAGCAGTGGTGGGGTGGTATCTTCGTCATTCAGGGTCAGTTCTGTACAGTAACAAAGATTACTGTCGAGTAATCTTACATATCTTTCAAGTGCCCGTCCTGTTTGATGGGCGGGCACTTGAATTTTTTCCTATGTTAATATGAAACGCTTTTACCGATTGAGTCTGCTCTGCCTTCTTGCAGTCTGCTCAATGTACACTAATACCTCTTGCGGAGGCAGCAATGATGATCCAGAAGAGGTTGTTTCCACTCCGCTTCTGCAGCGCTCATGCAGCCTGGCTCCTGACTCAGAGGTGAAGGCCTCTGACGTTACTGCCATCACACTCACTTATAATGATGTCGTGATGGTAGCTTCATCTGCCGCTATCACACTTAACGGCAACGCTGTCACTGCCACAAACGGTAAGACTCGCCTTGAGGTAACCATCGCCGTAAATCTGGAGGATGGCAAGAATTATGAACTCATTGTCCCCAAAGGTGCCATTGTCAAAGCAGAGGACAATAATGTATCAGCACCAGAGTTCAAGCTTAAGTTCAAGACAAAAGAGGCTCCTGTAGTACCTAATCCTGACAACAATATTGCTCTTGCCCTTACAGAGAAACTGGGATGGGGTTGGAACCTTGGCAACCATTTCGACTCTTATGACAGCGGCAATGCCAAGGACAACTACCGCATCACTTGGAGCAAGGACTGTCCATATTGGGATGGCGCAAACCCGACAGAAGATCTTTATAAGAATCTTGCTGCGGCAGGTGCCAAAACTGTACGTATCCCTGTGACCTGGGGTCCTTATGAGGATATGACCGACGGCAATTACACCATCGATGCCAACTACATGGCTACCGTCAAGCAGAATGTACTCTGGGCAAAGGCTGCCGGCCTCAACGTCATCCTCAATACACATCACGATGAATACTGGCAGGATGCCTTTACCGCAGCCTCTAACCCTACGGTCAATGAGGAAACCAAGACCCGCCTGACCGCTACGTGGAGTCAGATTGCTGAGGCTTTCAAGGAGGAGGGGGATTACCTGATTCTGGAGTCGTTCAATGAACTGAATCACAACTGGGCTGGTCCAACAGCCGGCGAATATCGCATCCAGAACGCGTGGAATCAGCTCGTGGTAGATGTAATCCGTGCTACAGGTGGGGAGAACACTACCCGATGGATTGCCGTACCAAGTTATCAGGCAAACATCTCCTATGCTTTGAAGTCAGAGTTTGAGCTTCCTACAGATGCTGCCAATAAGCTGATCATTGCCGTCCACAACTATGATCCCTACGAATTCACGCTGAAGGATCCTCTCACAGAAAAGTGGGGACACAACGCAAACAAGTCATACGACGAGAGCAACGTGGTCAAGACATTGAACCAGCTCTATGACAACTTCATCTCAAAGGAACAGCCATGCTACCTTGGCGAATACGGTTGCTCAACACACACCACTGACCTGGGAGAGCGTTGCCGCAAGTATTATCTCGAATATTTCTGCCGTGCTGCACACTTTGCTGGTGTCTCACTGATGCTTTGGGACAACAATGTCGCCAAGTCTGGTTCCGAGAGCCACGGTTACTTTGACCATAAAAACGGCAAATTCGTCAATGACAGTGAGGAGGTGGTCAAGACGATGATCAAGGCTGCAACAAGCACTGATCCAAACTATACTCTTGAGTCGATTTATGAAAAGGCTCCAAAATAAAAGAACTATCCCTGTATAGGATACCCATCAGTAAAACAAGCAATTTCGTGTCAAAGAGCATGAAGTTGCTTGTTTTTTGCAATAATTTTATCCGTTTATTTGCATTGTTTATCCTGTTTGATATAAAGATTTTATTTTATAATACTTTTTTGCTATCTTTGCAGTGTCAAAACAAATAAAAGGAGACACACCGCATTCACATTCTTCACACTACACACCATTCTTATTATTTTGAGCATTACACGCTACGCACATCTCTTCTTGGCAAGTCTCCTCATACTGAACAGGGAGGACATGCCGTCATTGGAACAAGAAAAGAAATCTCTACAAAACTATTAATATGAAAAAGACCCTTATGCTTGCTGCTCTGGCATTGGCCACACTGGCTTCGTGCAGCAAAACAAATGAAAATGCTACTACGGAGCAGACTCCTGCACAGGAGCTGCTGACACGTCTGGACACCCTTCGTCAGCACGGATACATGTACGGACATCAGGACGACCCATTCTATGGCATCACCTGGGAGTGGGAACGCACTGACCGCTCTGATACCAAGGAACTCGTAGGCGACTATCCTGCCGTAATGGGATTCGAACTGGGCGGCATTGAGATGGAGGACAAGGCAAACCTTGACTCTGTGCCATTTGACTGGATGCGTGAGGAAATCATCAAGCACCACAAGCGTGGCGGTATCATCACAATCTCATGGCATCCACGCAATCCGCTCAATGGCAAGACTGCCTGGATCGAAAACGACTTGAAAGAATACGCAGAGGCCCTCGCCAATGGCATTCCAGCAGACAGTCTCATCGATCCTAAACATACAGTGGCTTCTATCATCGAAGGCGGTGAACTGCACAATAAGGGCATGGAATGGGTAAAGCACGTGACTGACTTTATCGGCTCACTTCAGACAGAAGAGGGTGAAATGGTGCCAGTCATCTTCCGTCCTTGGCATGAGAATACCGGCAACTGGTTCTGGTGGGGCGAAGCCAACTGCACGGCTGAAGAGTACAAAGCCCTTTGGAATATGACACAGGACTACATGAATGAACAGTTGCCTGGTCAGCTTGTCTGGAGCTACTCACCAAGCCCACGCTCTGTGGAGCATCTGTTGGAACGCTGGCCAGGCGATGACCGCGTGCAGCTCTTCGGCATGGATGCCTATCAGTGGGGTACAGAGGAGGATTTCAAAAACCAGCTCGCCTTTGGACTGAACCTGATGAACGAATTCGTCAAGGAGCACCCAATGCTCATTGCTGTCACAGAGTGCGGACGCGTCAATTCGGACATTCCTGACTGGTGGACCCGCGTATTCAACCCTATCGCTTCACAGTATCCTATCTGTTACTGTCTGCCTTGGCGTAACGCCGCTAAGGAGCACTTCGGTGCATCGAAGGATGCTCCAACAGCAGAGGACTTCAAGCAGTTCTATGCTCTGGACAATACGTTGTTCCTGAATGATATTCAATAAAAAAAGTATTTAATAGTACCTACTAATGACTTTTAATGATCGTAAGGCTTTGATTCAGGCTCAGCATGAAGCACTGATCACTCGTCCTAATACTCCTATTGAGGGGAATGGCATCGTATGCCGTTACACAAACCCTATCCTCACGGCTGCACATGCGCCTCTCATCTGGCGCTACGACTTCAATCCGGAGACCAATCCTTATTTCCAGGAGCGGCTGGGCGTAAACGCTACACTTAATTCTGGCGCTATCAAATGGGGCGACAAGTATGTTGTCGTAGTGCGCGTGGAAGGAGATGACCGCAAATCGTTTTTTGCAGTTGCTGAATCACCCAATGGCATTGATAACTTCCGATTCTGGGATTATCCTATCACCATGCCTGAGGCCAAGAGCTCTCCTCTCAAGGAATCTCCTGCCCCGGAGGCAACCAACGTATATGATATGCGACTCACCCAGCATGAAGATGGCTGGATATACGGTCTCTTCTGCGTAGAGCGCCATGATGACTCTCAACCAGGCAACCTCTCTGCTGCTACTGCCACCTGTGGAATTGCCCGCACGAAGGATCTGGTAAACTGGGAACGACTGGATGACCTCAAGTCAAACAGCCAGCAGCGTAACGTAGTGCTGCATCCAGAATTTGTGGATGGCAAATATGCGCTCTATACCCGCCCTCAAGACGGTTTCATTGACGCCGGCTCTGGTGGAGGCATCGGCTGGGCGCTCATTGATGACATTGAGCATGCGGTAGTCAAGGAGGAAAAGATTATCAATGCCCGCCACTACCACACCATCATGGAGGTGAAGAACGGAGAGGGTCCTCACCCATTCAAGACACCGAAGGGCTGGCTCCATCTGGCTCACGGCGTTCGCGGCTGTGCTTCTGGCCTTCGTTACGTATTATATATGTATATGACCTCTCTCGAAGATCCAACCAAGGTCATTGCCCAGCCTGGAGGCGCCTTCATGGTACCAAAAGAGGGAGAGTACATTGGAGATGTCATGAACGTACTTTTTGCCAACGGCTGGATTGCAGAGGGTGGTAATGGCGCTGCCATGCATTCGATGGATGATAACGTCTATATCTATTATGCCTCTTCTGATACCCGCATGCACGTGGCAACTTCGACCATCGGTCAACTCGTAGATTACTGCATGAACACACCTGCCGATAAGTTCACCACTGGCGAGAGTGTCAAGACACGCAATGAACTCATTGACCGCAACCTCGCCTATCTCAAGAAATAATGTCTCTATTCACATAATAAACGATGAGTGAGATTATCAAAAACCTTAAAGCAGAGATGCAGGATGTTGTCATGAACAATATCCTGCCTTTCTGGCTCAACCACATGCAGGACCACGAGCAGGGCGGTTTCTACGGACAGATGAAAGGTGATGGCACATTGGTCAAAGATGCAGACAAGGGCTGCATCCTCAATGCACGCATTCTCTGGGCATTCTCGGCAGCTTACCGTGTGCTGGGCAAGGCTGAGTATCTCGATGCTGCAACCCGCGCTAAAGACTACATCCTGGAGCACTTTATTGACCACGAGTTCGGCGGCGCGTACTGGAGCCTTGACTACAAAGGACAGCCCATTGATACCAAGAAGCAGTTCTATGCCATCGGTTTTGTCATTTACGGTCTATCGGAATATGCCCGCGCCACCCATAATCTGGAGGCTCTTGACCAGGCGTTGCAATTGTTTCACTGCATCGAAGAGCATTCGTTTGACCCGGAATTTAACGGATACATTGAGGCACAGACCCGCGAATGGGACATGATAGCAGACATGCGTCTCTCTGACCTTGACGCTAACTATCCGAAGTCACAGAACACACATCTGCATATCATTGAGCCTTACACCAACCTTTATCGGGTACTGAAGGAGCTTGTCTCTTGTCCTAAACATGCCGAGGCATATCGTGCGGTGACACTTGAAGTAGAAAAGGCTCTCCGCAATCTTATTACCATCTTCACTGACCGCATCCTGAACCCAGAAACGCATCACCTGGACCTCTTCTTCGAGATGGACTGGACGCGTGGTGCCGGCTGGCTGGAATCGTATGGCCACGATATTGAGTGTTCATGGCTGATGCATGAGGCGGCTCTCGTTCTTGGCGACAAAGAAGTACTTGCAAGGGTTGAACCTATCGTGCAGCTTGTGGCAAAAGCCAGCGAGAAAGGTCTCAACGCCGACGGCAGTATGACGCACGAAGCAAACGTCGATACGGGTCATGTGGATGATGACAGGCACTGGTGGGTACAGGCAGAAGCTGTAGTCGGATTCTATAATATCTACCAGTATTTTGGTGATGAAGCTGCGCTCCAGAAGTGTCTCAATGCCTGGCAATACATCAAGGATAACCTTATTGACCACGAACTGGGCGAGTGGTACTGGAGCCGCGATCCACAGCGCAACATCAACAAGATGGATGATCATGCAGGTTTCTGGAAGTGTCCATACCATAATTCCCGCATGTGCCTGGAAATCATTGAACGTGAATTATGAAACCCTATAAGTTTGAACCCTATTTAAAGACGACTTTGTGGGGTGGTTACCAGATTGCTCCCTTCAAAGGTATCTATACTGCCCAGCCCAACATCGGTGAGAGCTGGGAGATTTCGGG
This sequence comes from Bacteroidales bacterium, assembly GCA_045617885.1. Lineage (GTDB taxonomy): Bacteria > Bacteroidota > Bacteroidia > Bacteroidales > UBA3663 > Liminaster. The sequence continues at coordinate 15,127 of JAZLJN010000138.1, forward strand.
CGTGCCTGGACATGAAAGCGTAGCCATTGAGCGTGGACTGATTGATGACGTTGATGTAGGTTTGACCCTTACCGAACTCATTGACAAATACAAGGGTCTGCTGATGGGCAACAAGGTCTATAAGCGTTTCGGCAATAAGTTCCCGTTACTTGTCAAATTCATTGACTCGCGTCAGGATCTCAGTGTGCAGGTACATCCGGATGACAAACTTGCCATGGAGCGCCACGGCTGCGCAGGTAAGACAGAGATGTGGTATATCATCAAGAGCGATGTAGGCGCCAAGATCTACGCTGGTCTCAAGAAAAGTATCACTCCCGAAGATTATGAGCAGATGGTAACGTCAGAGGCAAAGGAGGGAGAAAACCCTATGGCAAACGTCATTGCCACGCATGAAGCGCACCAGGGTGATCTCTTCTTCCTCCCTGCCGGGCGTCTGCATGCCATCGGTGCAGGTTGCTTCCTTGCCGAAATACAACAGACGTCAGACATTACCTATCGTGTGTATGACTTCGGCAGGAAGGATGCTCATGGCAAGCCACGAGAACTGCATATCGAACAAGCCAAAGATGCCATCGACTATCAGGTTTGGCCAGAGTATCGCACCTCTTATGACTCGACTCAACCGACTTCTCAGCTCATTAATTGTCCCTACTTTGTGGTACATCGCGTAGTGGTTCAGGTGGCACAGCAGATAGATTTCCAGTGCGACTCGTTTGTCGTGGTAGTCTGCCTTTGGGGTGAAGCCAACATCAATGGCGTGAAGGTTCGTCAGGGCGAGACTTTACTTGTGCCCGCGTCAGAGAATGTGCTTTACATCTTCGGCAACGCCACTTTCCTTACTGCACATATCAAATAAAACAATAGTTGAGATCATATTTTCGGTCAAATGGGCATTATTTATAATAGATATTTGCCCGTTTGCCGAAAATTTTATATATTTGCACCACCATATAAATAAGATCTACCTCCTTCAAAGAAATCAAAATCTTAAAACACAATACTACAATGGCAAGTTTATCGGAAAAAATCGGCTACGCCCTCGGTGACGCAGCGTCTGGTGGCATTACATGGAAGATCATGTCCACTGCATTCCCTCTTTTCTTCACCAATGTCTTCGGCCTTTCCTTCGCAGATGCAGGTCTGCTGATGCTTGTGGCGCGTATGTTCGATGTGGTCACCGACCCACTGATGGGCACTATCGCCGACCGTACCCAGTCTCGTTGGGGCACCTATCGTCCTTGGCTCATCTGGGGCTCTATTCCTTTCGGCATCATCTTCGCCTGCCTGCTCTTCACTCCCGAACTGGGACCTGTGGGAAAACGTGTCTGGGCATATAGCTTCTATTTGCTCATGATGGCAGTCTATACCCTCGTCAACGTACCTTACGGTTCGCTGCTGGGTGTCATGACCGAGGATGACAACGAGAAGAACGAATTCTCTTCATACCGAATGATCGGTGCCTACGCTATGGGCTTCGTCACTCTGCTCTCTTTCCCTTATCTTCAGAAGTGGGTGGGTGGTTCCGAAGCTCACCAATACGCCGTACTAGGCGCTGGCTTTGGTCTGCTCGCCACTGTCATGACACTTGCCTGCGGTCTCCTCACCAAGGAGCGTGTCAAGAATGTACGCGCCGAGAAGTTCTCTTTCAAGATGTATGCTGACCTGATTCAGAACAAGCCTTGGATTTTCATGACCCTCGTAGCAGTCTGCACCAACTTCTTCAACGGTTTCCGCTATGCTGCGGCTGGTTACATGTTCACCTACTGTATGGGTGGCGACATCACCATGGGTGCCCTAATCATCAACTACACTGTATTCATGGCTATTGGTGAAGTGACCTGTATGATCTTCGGTGGTGTCTCTCCAGCCTTCACCCGCTGGATTGGCAGCAAGCGTATGGCATTCGTCTGGGCATCAGTTATCTGCTGTGTCACTTCAGTTCTCTTCTTCTTCATCCCAATCGATCCTGCTTACATCTGGGCAATGATTGTGGTCTCTATCCTTACCTCTATCGGTGCCGGTCTTTATTCACCACTGATGTGGTCAATGTATGCCGACGTAGCAGACTATGCTACCGAGAAGAACGGAACATCGAGCACCGGACTCATCTTCTCTTCGGGCACCATGGCACAGAAGTTTGGTGGCGCCATCTCTGGCTCACTCATCGCAACTCTGCTCGGCATCGCTGGACTCGTATCTTCTACAAATGAGCTCACTGGTGAGACCACCGTCACCATCACTGACGAGGAGTCTGTCAAGACCATGGTCTGGTCTATGTTCTCACTCTTCCCTGCCGTCATTGCTGCAGCTATGGGCTGGTTGGCATACAAGTTCCCATTGAAGAAATAAATACGTACCACCACACACACCTTTTCTACATGCAAAAGAGATTATTCTTCGCTCTGTGCGCCTCACTGCTTTCGCTGCATGCTTTCGCCGATAAGATTGAGTTGCGCACTCCTAACAACTCCTTTGTCATCGATGTCAACAAAGGAGAGGAACCTCAGTTCATTTACTTTGGCCCTGCCCTTAAGAGCCAAGATATCGCCAACCTTCAGAAGGTCAAAGATGACAACTGGTCACGCTCTGACCTCTATCCTGCCTATGGCGCTACCCATACACAGAATGAAGTCTGCCTCGCTATGCGCCATGCTGATGGTAATTTGTCCACCCAGTTGCTTGTAGAAGGCTGGAAGGAATCAAACCTGAAGGATATAGCGCCAAATGGCGAAAAGCGCCAGGGTCAACAGCTTACCATCACTCTTAAGGATCCACTCTATCCTACTACCGTCAATCTCTATTATATTGCATACGATGACGTAGATATGATTGAGACCTGGACTGATATTACTAATGGTGAGAAGCAGACGGTCACGCTGACGCAGTTCTACAATCCAATCCTCTATGTGCGACGCGGAGATGTACACGCAACTCATTTTCATGGTTCATGGGCATCTGAGGCGCAGTTGGTAGAGAGCAAGCTCGACAATGGTCTGCTCGTAATCAAGAATAAGGACGGTGCACGCAATGCTACTCAAGACCGCAATGAAGTTATGCTTTCGCTGGATGGTCCTGCCCAGGAGAATACGGGTCATGTAATTGGTGCTGCACTCTGCTACAGCGGCAACTACAGCATTAAGATTGATACGGATGAGAGCGACTATCACCAATACATAGCCGGTATCAATCCTGACAACAGTGAGTATCATCTTAAGAAGGGAGAGACCTTTGAGACTCCACACTCTGCACTTACCTACTCGACTACGGGCACCAATGGCGTGAGTCAGGCTTTTCATAAGTGGGCTCGTCGTTACCAGTTGCGCCATGGCAATCAGGAGCGAATGATCTTACTTAACTCTTGGGAGGGCGTCTATTTTGATATCAATCAGGCTGGCATGGACCAGATGATGCATGATATTGCCTCAATGGGCGGTGAACTGTTCGTGATGGATGACGGCTGGTTTGGCGATAAGTATCCTCGAAATATTGACAACTCCTCACTCGGTGACTGGGTTGTAGATACCCGCAAGCTTCCTAATGGCATTGAAGGTCTGCTCAGCGACGCCCGGAAGAATGGAGTGAAGTTTGGCATCTGGATTGAGCCAGAAATGGCAAATACTGTATCCGAACTCTATGAGGCACACCCTGACTGGATTATCAAGGCACCTGGACGTGAACCTGTATTAGGACGCGGCGGCACACAGGTGGTGCTTGATATGACAAATCCAAAAGTACAGGACTACGTGTTCCAGATTGTTGATAATCTGCTCAGCAAATATCCGGAGATTGCCTATATCAAATGGGATGCCAACGCTCCGATCATGAACCACGGCTCACAGTATCTGTCTAAAGATGAACAGTCTCATCTCTATATCAAATATCACGAAGGCTTGATCAAGACCTGTCAGCGCATACGTGCCAAGTATCCAGATGTGATCATCCAGGACTGTGCTTCTGGCGGTGGACGCGCCAACTATGGTCTCTTGCCTTACTTCGATGAATTCTGGGTATCAGATAATACAGACGCCTTGCAGCGTATCCGTATGCAGTGGGGTACATCATACTTCTTCCCAGCCATCGCCATGGCATCACACATCTCTGCTGTACCAAACCATGCTGTGTTCCGCACCACTTCGCTCAAACTACGCTGTGATGTGGCAATGTCAGGCCGTCTTGGCATGGAGATTCAGCCTAAGAACATGACAGATGAGGAGAAGGCACTCTGCCGTCAGGCGATTGCAGACTATAAGACTGTCCGCCCCGTCATCCAGTTTGGTGATCTCTATCGCCTCCATTCCCCTTATGCCGGAGACTTACTTGCCTCTGAGATGTATGTAAGCGAGGATAAACAGCAGGCAGTTTTCTTCTGGTGGAAACTTGAGACCTATAAGAATCAACACCTGCCACGCGTCAAGATGGCTGGTCTGGATCCTGACAAGTACTACACCATCCATGAGCTTAACCGCATTGATAATGTACCTCTTGCTTGTGAAGGCAAGTCCTACAGTGGAGCCTACCTGATGCAGACGGGTCTGGAGTTCCCTTACAGCCACATTGTGGACTACAACAAGCAGAACGACTGGGCAAGCCGCGTACTCCAGCTGGTAGCAGAATAAAACCGTTGGCGTCCATTTTAAATTCTTTAAATGAACGCCAGCGGTTCTGGCATAGATTTTAAAAGTCTTAAATGGCCGCCAGCAGTTCTGGTACAGATTTTAAAAGTCTTAAATGGACGCCAACAATTCTGGCTTGCATTTATAAATCTGAAAATGGATGTCAACGAATTGGGCAACCATTTAATAACTTACAAATTTACGCCTTATATGTTTAGCCCTCATTTGACAACTATCAAATGAGGGCTAATCGTTTTACATCGGTATTATTCGTAATTGACTCTCAACTTCTTTGGCAACTTACTTACAACCAAATGATACGATTCCTTAATCCAAGCCATAGAGAGTTCGTCGTTTGCCTGCTCAAAATAGACATCACTCCAATGGATCTTATTCCAATGCCAGGCAGGAGTTACATATGAATATTGCGCACGTAATTCTTCATTACGTTCAGGTGTCAGTTTTAACGCGTAGTGAGCATCAATCGCAGAAAGTAACAAACACAAGAAGATCTTGCCCTCAACTCTGAAGACAAGACAATCATCTCCAAAAGGCATATCCTCCGTTACACCTTTCAAGCTCAATGCAAAAATGCGAACTTGCTCAATATTCATATTATCATATACAAAAAAGCACCAGACTATAGCTGTCCAGTGCTCTGTAAGGTGGCGGCTTTCTACTCTCCCGCTTTCGCAGTACCATCGACGTTACAAGGTTTAACTTCTCTGTTCGGAATGGTAAGAGGTGGAGCCCTTGTGCTATAACCG
>JAZLJN010000139.1:0-2495 GCA_045617885.1 Bacteroidales bacterium
TGCCTATTGAACAGGTGCAAAAAATCCTCGGTCATTCGCAGATCGACACGACGATGCAATATGCCATCGTAAACCAAAACAACGTCAAATTATCCCATCAGAAGTATATCGCCTGATACAACTTCGGATTTGTAGGGATGAAACATGGATCATAATTATTCGGCTTCCACGCTGATGGAAGATATTTAACAAAACAAGATGCAAGCAATACAAAGTGGGGCGCTAAGAGAAGATATGCCTCTGGCTCCAATTGCGTAAAATGAAAAACCATACGAACTACCGCAGGGCTGGCTTTGGGTAAGGCTGGGTGATTATGCGTATAAAGTTACGGACTATGTTGCAAGTGGTAGCTTTGCGTCTCTTAAAGAAAATGTTCTTATAACCAATGAACCTAATTATGCAATTATGGTCAAAACAGCTGATTTTTCCAACGGCTTTACAAAGAATTTGACTTATACTGACCAGCATGGTTACGAGTTTTTAAGCAATTCTAATCTATTTGGGGGAGAATTAATCTTAAGCAATATCGGTTCCATTGGAAAGGTATTTATTGTTCCATATTTAGTGTATGCTCGTTAATTAAATAATTGTAGATTTTATCAATAAATACGCGACAATTGCTTATATATATGGTATAATAAGTGCATGAACATTTTCCCGTTAAGTGAAATACCCTTGCATTTTTAATCAAGAAAGCGAGTAAATTGCCATGTATAGAGCCAGCACAGCGTCTCAGATTCGGTTTGATGATTTCAATCAGGGCTGCGGTATGCAGCTCGATAAGAACAACGAATGGATCCGCATGGGAGATCTGATCCCATGGCAGAAGCTTGAGCACCTGTATTCGGTATACTTTCCCAGCAAGAGCGGCCGTCCGGCACACCCGTTCCGGGAAGCTCTGGGTACTCTCATCATTCAGCAACGGCTCATGCTTTCTGACCGGAAGACTGCCAAAGCAATCGCAGAAGGACCGTATCTACAGTACTTTATCGGCCTTTCTCGCTTCCAGGACAAGGCTCCGTTTCAGCCAACTCTTCTGGTTGAATTCAGAAAACGCCTGACTCCTGAGATTATGGAGCAGTGCAACGAGATCATCATTCAGACCATTGAGGAAGCGGAGCAGAAGGCTAAGAAAGCTGCCTCGAAGAAGCGCGGCAGGAAGCCTGCTGAAGAAACACCGGATGAAAAGGGTAATCTAGGCACTGCAATACTGGATGCCACCTGCGCTCCTTCCTATATCCGATACCCGCAGGATTTCTCACTCCTGAACGAAGCGAGGGAGAAGCTTGAAGGCATGATCGACTGGTTCTGTAAAAGGTATGACTTTGATAAAAAGCCCCGCACCTACCGCCGGATTGCGCACAAGGATTACCTTGAGCTGGCGAAATGCAAAAAGCGTACAGACTCAAAGATCCGTGCCACAGTCAGGAAGATGCTTGCTTATGTGAAGCGTGACCTTGGCTATCTCGAGGCTTATATGTCCGAAGGATACGCGATGACTGACAGAAAGATGATCAATACTTATCTTGTCATTCTCAAACTCTATGAACAGCAGAAGTACATGTGGGACAACCGCGTACACAGCGTAGAGCATCGCATTGTGAGCCTTTCCCAGCCGTGGATTAGGCCGATTGTGAGAGGCAAGGTCAAAGCACCGACAGAGTTCGGAGCCAAGTTTGAGGTTATCCTCGATGAAAACGGGTATGCACGCATGACCCGGGTTTCCTTTGATGCGTTCAATGAATCTGAAAAGCTCCAGGAAGCACTCATCAAATATCACGAACGTACCGGCAGATGGCCGAAACGGGTACTCGTTGACCAGATCTACCGAACACGGGAAAACATCGCATTCTGTAAGGAGCACGGAATCCGAATATCGGGTCCGAAGCTGGGGCGCCGGTCTAAAGATGAAAAACAACAGCAATCGGATAAGAAGATCGCTTATAAAGACAACACTGACCGCATCGGGGTTGAGAGGTTCTTCAGTCTCGGCAAGCGGTGCAACGGTATGGGCCTGATTACGACAAGGCTTGAGGAAACATCCATAACGATGATCGCGCTCTCTGTTCTTGTCACAAACCTGTTCAGGCACATGGACGCTATAAATTTTTTTGTTTTTTATCTTACCAACGAAACCGACGAGCCGGAGCGATATTTCGCTTTGTTTGACGTCAATGAGGACGAACTCAGGGCGTAACACTGATCCGTTGGTATCCGCTAACGAAGCAAGAAGCCTTATACAGTACGACACCAAAGTCATGCACTTGGCTTGTAGAGGCCTCTTAACGAGCAGACACTAATTAACCAGCTGAGCTCTGCTCAGTTTGAAGCGGAATGGCGCTCCGTTCCTCTGGAACGGATGCGCAGTTCTTGCGGAATATGCAAAAGTATATTATTTTCAAAAAGAATTTCTGTTTACATTAAGATTTTGAATTTTGGGGCACTTATTTTTTGGGAAAGTATTTACATTTGCTCTTCAATGCGACATAATGTGA
>JAZLJN010000140.1:0-20511 GCA_045617885.1 Bacteroidales bacterium
CGAATACCATTTTAACGAATGCTGGTGTCGATAAAGACATCAAGGTAAAAGATTGGACTGATGAACAGGCCGCCGCTATTCGTGAGTATATCGGTGCCAACTACAAGGTAGAGGGCGATCTTCGTTCTGAAGTTCAGTTGAACATCAAGCGTCTCATGGATATCGGTTGCTACCGTGGTATCCGTCATCGTCTTGGTCTTCCTTGCCGTGGTCAGAGCACAAAGAACAATGCTCGTACACGTAAGGGTAAGAAGAAGACTGTTGCTAACAAGAAGAAGGCTACAAAGTAATCTGTTAAAGTAGAAAACTATGGCAAAGAAAACAGTTGCAGCTAAAAAGCGTAACGTCAAGGTTGATGCTAATGGTCAGCTCCATGTTCATTCATCTTTCAATAACGTTATCGTATCTCTCGCTAACAGTGAGGGTCAGGTGATCTCTTGGTCATCTGCTGGTAAGATGGGCTTCAGAGGTTCGAAGAAGAATACTCCTTATGCTGCTCAGATGGCAGCTCAGGATTGCGCAAAAATCGCCTACGATCTCGGTCTTCGTAAAGTGAAGGCTTATGTAAAGGGTCCAGGTAATGGCCGTGAATCAGCTATTCGTACCATCCATGGTGCTGGTATCGAGGTAACTGAAATCATTGACGTTACACCACTTCCACACAACGGTTGCCGCCCTCCAAAGCGTCGTCGTGTTTAATTCCCGTGTGGTTTTTAATTAATTTAATGCTTTAAATTGTAAAAAACTATGGCAAGATATACTGGACCTAAATCACGTATTGCCCGCAAACTTGGTGAGGCTATTTACGGACCAGATAAGGTTCTCGCAAAGAAGAACTATGCTCCTGGTCAGCATGGTCTCAATCGTCGTAAGAAAACATCCGAGTACGGCACTCAGCTTCGTGAGAAGCAGAAGGCTAAGTACACTTATGGTGTTCTTGAGTCACAGTTCCGCCGTCTCTTTGAGAAGGCAGCCCGTTCAAAGGGTGTAACTGGTGAGGTACTTCTTCAGCTTGTTGAGAGCCGTCTCGACAATCTCGTTTACCGTCTTGGTATTGCTCCTACTCGTGCAGCTGCACGTCAGCTTGTTCTCCACAAGCATGTTGTAGTTGACGGCAAGGTTGTTAACATTGCTTCGTATAATGTTAAGCCTGGTCAGATCATCGGCGTTCGTGAGCGTTCAAAGTCACTTGAAGTAATTGATAATGCTCTTGCAGGTTTCAAACACAGCAAGTATGCTTGGCTCGAGTGGGATCAGAATTCCCTCAGTGGCAAGTATCTCCACACTCCAGAGCGTGCTGATATCCCTGAGAATATCCAGGAGCAGCTCATTGTCGAATTGTACTCTAAATAATAAATAGTCCGCATGGCGATTTTAGCATTTCAAAGACCCGAAAAGGTTCTTATGTTGGAAGCTGACCAGTTCTCTGGTAAGTTCGAATTCCGACCTTTGGAACCAGGCTACGGCATTACTGTCGGTAATGCTCTACGCCGTATTCTGCTTTCTTCACTCGAAGGCTATGCTTTCACTTCTGTAAAGATCAGTGGTGTAGAGCATGAGTTTGCCACCATTCCGGGTGTAATGGAGGATGTTACTAACATCATCCTGAACCTCAAGCAGGTCCGCTTGAAGCAGATCGTCGAAGGTACAGAGAGCGAATCAGTCATTGTTAAGGTGAAGAATTCAGAAATCCTCAAAGCAGGTGACCTGCAGGCAGGTATATCTGGTTTCGATGTACTTAACCCTGACTTGGTTATCTGCCACATGGACTCTAGTGCAAGTTTTGATATTACATTGACCATCAACAAGGGTCGCGGATATGTTCCTGCAGAAGAGAATCGTAATCCTAATGCAGAATTGACCACAATCGCTATTGATTCAATCTTCACTCCTATTCGTAATGTGAAGTACACTGTTGAGCCTTTCCGTGTTGAGCAGCGTACTGACTACGAAAAGCTCTTGATTGACGTTGATACTGATGGTTCAATTCATCCTAAGGATGCATTGCGTGAAGCTGCTAAGATCTTGATCTACCACTTCATGCTCTTCTCTGACGAAAAGATTGCTCTTGAGACTACTGAAAATGACGTTAATGAAGAGTTCGATGAGGAAGTACTTCACATGCGTCAGCTTCTTAAGACTAAGCTCACCGATATGGATCTTTCTGTGCGTGCTCTCAATTGCTTGAAGAGTGCAGAAGTTGAAACTCTTGGTGAACTCGTTGTATTCAACAAGACTGATCTTCTCAAATTCCGCAACTTTGGTAAGAAGTCGCTTACCGAGCTTGAGGAGCTCCTTCAGAGCTTGAATCTTCAGTTCGGAATGGATATCGCAAAATATAAACTTGATAAAGATTAATTACAACAATGAGACATAATAAGAAATTCAATCACCTTGGACGCACCAAGTCTCATCGTGAGGCTTTGCTTTCCAACATGACTGTATCATTGATCAAGGCTAAGCGCATCACTACTACTGTAGCTAAGGCTAAGGCACTCCGTGTTTATGCTGAGCCAATCATCAATCGTGCAAAGGACGATTCTACTAACAGCCGTCGTATCGTATTCTCTTACCTCCAGGATAAGGAGGCTATCAAGGAACTCTTCGGTGATATCGCTGTAAAGATCGCTAATCGTCCAGGCGGTTATCTCCGTATCCTTAAGCTTGGCAACCGTCTTGGTGACAATGCTGCTATGGCTATGATCGAGTTCGTTGACTATAACGAGAATCTCCTCAAGGAGACTGCTGAGAAGAAGTCTAAGACTCGTCGTTCACGCAGCAAGAAGGTTGCTGAGGCACCAGTTGCTGAAGCTCCTGCTGCAGAGGCACCAGCTGCTGAGTAATCATTGGTCATTTACGAACCAATATATATTAAGCCCGTACGGTTCGTACGGGCTTTTCTTTTACTAATCATTTGACATTATGTTTGACGTCCAACAGATTCGCAAGGATTTTCCCATTCTTAATTCTAAGGTTTATAACAAACCGCTTGTTTATCTTGATAATGGAGCAACCACGCAGAAACCTCTTTGTGTGATTGACAAGTTGTCAGAGTGTTACCTCAAGCATAATGCCAATGTTCATCGTGGCGTTCATTTCCTGAGTCAGGAAGCCACAGATCTACATGAGGGCGCTCGTGCTCGCGTTCAGCGTTTCATTAATGCACGCGAATCTGCAGAAGTGATTTTTACAAGAGGTACTACTGAAAGTATTAACCTTGTAGCCAGTTCATTTGGAGAAGCCTTCTTAAATGAGGGGGATGAAGTGATTGTTTCAGATATGGAACATCATTCGAATATCGTGAGCTGGCAATTGCTTCAGTCAAGAAAGCATATTGTTATTCGACATGCACGCTTGAATGAATTGCAGGAATTGGATCTTGAGCATTTCAAATCGCTCTTCTCTCCTCGCACCAAACTTGTCAGCATTACTCATGTCAGCAACGTATTGGGAACAGTCAATCCTGTCCGCGAGATCATCAGCTATGCTCATTCATTAGGAGTGCCAGTGTTGATTGACGGAGCTCAATCTACACCCCATCTAAAGATTGATGTGCAAGAATTAGATTGCGACTTCCTTGTTTTCTCTGGTCATAAAATCTATGGCCCTACTGGAGTGGGTGTACTTTATGGCAAGCGCGAATGGCTCGACAAAATGCCGCCTTATCAGGGTGGAGGTGAAATGATACAGACGGTATCTTTTGAAAAGACCACCTTCAACGTGCTGCCTTATAAGTTCGAGGCAGGTACACCCGACTTCGTCAGCACTGTAGCCTTTGCCACAGCGCTTGATTACGTCGATCAGATAGGTATGGATCAAATAGCCGAATATGAGCATCAACTCCTTGCCTACTGTACAGAACAATTCCGCCAGATACCAGGGATGCGTATCTTCGGCAACGCAAAAGAAAAAAGTGCGGTCATGAGTTTCCTGGTGGGAGACATACACCATTATGATATGGGTATGCTGCTTGACAAATTGGGCATAGCCGTCCGCACCGGTCATCATTGTGCCGAACCATTGATGCATAGTTTGGGCATCCAAGGTACTGTGCGAGCATCTTTCTCGTTCTATAATACCTTCGAAGAGATAGATGTGCTCGTAGCAGGAATCAAGCGAGTGTCAAAGATGTTTGGCATGTGATGAAAGGTTCGTCACTTACCACTCCAGCAGATGAGCCTTAATATCTGCATCTACGCCCATAAAGAAAGGAGAGAGGCGCTGGAAGTTCTCCACATCGCCAGTGGTGTAATAACGTATCTGGCGGTCATGGGAGAGGCGGCGTTCCATTTCTGGATGGCGGCGGAGATATTCGCGTAGAGCGTAGCTTACAGGTTTGCCTTGTGGCATGAGAATTATTTCAGGATGTTTCAGTTCCTGAAGTACTGTCTGAATCAGAGAGGTGATAAGAGGATAGTGCGTACAGCCCAGAATGATTGTGTCAATCTCTGGATCTTTGTTCAACAAAGCCTGCAGATCCTCAAATACCATATCGTGCATTTCCTGTGTGTGCATCTCACCAGCCTCAATCATCGGTACCCAGCGTGGGCACGCGTGGCTTGTAACCGTAAGCGGGTGGAAATCCAATCGGAATGACGTAGGAATCTTCTCCAGCTCCATCTCATACGATTGAGAAGATACTGTAGCCTGTGTGGCAATGATTCCGATGTGTCCGGAGTAGGTGAGTTGCTCCACTCTCTCCACCGTAGGACGAATTACGCCCAGAACGCGACGAGAAGGGTCAGCAGAATAGGGGAGCCAGCGCTGCTGTATATTACGAAGAGCCTTGGCAGAGGCAGTATTACATGCGAGGATGACAAGAGGGCATCCCATATTAAACAGGCGGTCAACTGCCTGTTTTGTGTATTCACACACCTCCTCGAACGAACGGTCGCCATAAGGAGCACGGCCATTGTCGCCCAGATAGATGTAGTCATAATTAGGCAATAGGTGATGGATCTCGCGGAAGATAGAAAGACCTCCGAAACCAGAGTCAAAAATACCAATAGGATTCATATATATATGTTTTTATGTGTCGAATTATTTAACCAAAGTGCTATTTTGCATAATCAGCCATGACTTGTAGCTCGAAATATCTTCTATAGCCAGCCATGGCACTTATACCATTCAAAAGTTTTGTGAACACCTTCGGCAAGGGAGGTTTGCGGTACATAACCCATCTCTTTTTTCAGTGCCGAAAGATCCGCCCTCCAGTTGCGTTGTGCCATGATATGGTATTTGTCCGGGTTCAGTGTCGGCGTTTCGCCAAAGAAGCGCATCAGTTTGCCAGACACCCAACAGACGACGCGAAGCAAAAAAAGAGGAACGCGCAAGGCGAGACAATACCGATGCCCGAACTCTGACTGAATCAGCCGGCGGAACTCCGTCGATGTATAGCTCCTCTCTTCCGCTACGATGTATTCCCTTCGAGACATTCCTTTCCGAATCGCACGGAAAATACATTCCGTCAGATCCTCTACATAGACAAAAGTTAAGTACTGCTCTGAAATGCCTGCCACGAAATCCAGATGGCGCTGCACCGTTTTGAACATGAGGAAATAATCCTTTTCGCGTGGACCATATACTCCCGTCGGGTAAAAGATCAGGTATGGGACATCATCCTGTCTCTTCAGGTATTCGGATATCTCCGCTTTAGATTTTCCATAGGCGGTATTCGGTTGCTGCCGGTCAGTCAGTGTGATGGAAAGTGAATCCTGCTCGTGAATGGGTCCCCATGCCGAAAGGCTGCTCATCTGCACGAAATGCTGGGGCATCATGTCCATTTCACGCAGAGCCTCGATGAAACGAATTACGCACAGGCAGTTGATTCGCATGAAATCATCCGGGCTGGAAGTCTTGGTAACCCCCATATTGTTGATGATGACTTCCCACTTTCCTGCTGTAGCATGCAGATGCTTCAGTTGAGCAAGAAGCCTCTCCTCATGAGCAAAGTCAAGCTCAATGAAATGTATTCTGGTGTCTTGCAGCCATTCCTTTGATGAGGTGCTTCGTACCCCCGCCCAGACCTCCCATCCTTCGGTCAGTGCCCTGTCCACCAGATGGCTTCCAATGAATCCGCTGGCGCCGGTAATGAGCATTTTTTTCATGCCGCAAAGATACGTTTTTTTGTGGTAAACACCAAGTTTTTTCCCGAAAAAGAGAAGTCATTTTGTATAATAAACCTTTAAAAAACGCCTGGAAGGTGTAAATATGTTATTTTCTGTTATAGCAAAGTACCATCCTATTCATTTTTTGACTAAATTTGCCGCGCGGATTACACGCCTATTAATATAAACAACATAAAAAACAAACAATCATGATGAAGCAATACAAGTTGCTTAACAACCTCTTCGGCTGGATTGTATTCCTGGTTGCAGCCTTCACTTATCTGATGACGGTGGAGCCAACTGCCTCCTTCTGGGACTGTCCGGAGTTTATCACCTGCGCTGCCAAAGGCGAGGTGGGTCACCCACCAGGAAACACCTTCTTTAACCTTACAGGTCGCTTCTTTGTCAATTTTGCAGGTGGCGACATGGCACAGGCTGGCTTATGGGTCAATCGTATGTCGGCACTCTTCTCGGCAGGTACCATTCTGTTCCTTTTCTGGACCATTACCGCTTTGACCAAAAAGGTGGTTTGCCGCCGCAATAAGTCGGTCAATGAAATGACCAAACAGCAGATGGCCACCATTCTTGGCTCTGGTCTTGTGGGTGCTCTGGTTTATACTTGGTCAGACACCTTCTGGTTCTCTGCTACTGAAGCGGAGGTTTATGCCTTCTCAAGCTTCATGACGGCTCTGGTATTCTGGCTTATTCTCAAATGGGAGAATCATGCATCTGGCGTGGAGGGCGACCGCTACATCATCCTTCTTGCTTATATCATCGGTCTCTCTATCGGAGTCCACTTGCTCAACCTGTTGTGTATCCCTGCCATCGTGCTGGTATATTACTTCAAGAAGAAGGAGCCATTTGTTACCCTTAAGGGCACACTGGGCGCGCTTATCCTTTCTGTCCTGATGATTGCTTTCATCCTTTACGGATTGATTCCTGGCTTCATCAAGATTGCAGGTGAGGTAGAGCTCTTTGCTGTCAATACCTGTGGATTCTCATTCAATACAGGTACAGTCTTCTATTTCCTCTTTGTCCTTGCCCTGCTCGCTTTTGGTGTATGGAAAGCTTATCAGAAGCATACTTCAGAGCGAACACTTCGTATCCTGCTCGCAGCAGGCATCGTATTGAGTGGTACTCCATTCATCGGTGATAGCTGGTGGCTGGGCATACTGATTGCTGTCCTGATTGTAGCTGGCATCTTTGTATGGCGTGGTCTCAATGCCCGTCTGTCAAGCAATATCTTGCTCTGCCTGCTTACTATCCTGATCGGTTATTCCACCTTTGCGCAGATCATCATCCGTTCGTCAGCGCAGCTGCCAATGGACCAGAATTCTCCAGATGAGATTTTCTCGTTCACCAAATATCTTAACCGTGAGCAGTATGGCGAGAGTCCGCTCTTCATGGGCCAGACCTTTGCCAGTGACGTAAAGCGTGATGCTTCAGGCCGCGCTGTGGTGAAGGAGGGTGCTCCAATCTATACCAAGGAGGTGAAGCAGAATCCTGATGATCCTGACCGTTACTTCGTGAGCGGACATAAGGAGAAGTACGAGTACAACTATACCGTGCTCTTCCCTCGTATGTATTCCAAGCAAGCCAACCACATCCAGGGATATAAGGAGTGGTGTGACTTTAAGGGCGAGAAGAAGAATGTAGATGGCAAGATCATAACCGTGCCTACTTTTGCCGAGAATATCACCTACTTCTTCCGTTATCAGGTCAACTTCATGTATTGGCGCTATTTCCTCTGGAACTTCTCTGGTCGCCAGAGTGACGTGCAGACCTACGGCGAGGTTGACCGAGGCAATTGGATCACCGGTATTCCGTTCATTGACGAGATGCTGGTAGGCAATCAGGATGATATGCCATCCTCAATCAAGGACAACAAGGGTCATAATGTATTTTATATGTTGCCTCTCCTCTTGGGTCTCATTGGTCTGTTCTGGCAGGCTTATAGTGATGAGGAGGGTATCCAGGGCTTCTGGGTTGTCTTCTTCCTTTTCTTCATGACAGGTCTGGCAATTGTGATCTATCTGAATCAGACCCCTTATCAGCCACGTGAGCGAGATTATGCGTATGCCGGATCATTCTATGCCTTCTCTATCTGGGTAGGTATGGGAGTAGCAGGTGTAGTCAAACTGATAGAGATGGCTACCAAGCGTCAGGATGCGCTCGTAGCTGTCATCGTCGGAATCATCTGCCTTGGCGTGCCATTCCAGATGGTTAGCCAGACATGGGACGACCATGACCGCACGGGTCGTTATACCGCACGTGACTTCGGTCGTAATTATCTCTCTTCACTGGAGCCAAATGCTATCATCTTCACTAACGGAGACAATGACACCTTCCCACTTTGGTACAATCAGGAGGTAGAGGGTTATCGCACGGATTGCCGCGTATGTAATCTCTCCTATCTCCAGACCGACTGGTATATCAACCAGATGAAGTCAGAGGCCTATGAGTCGCAGCCATTGCCTATCTCGTTCCGTCCGGATCAGTATGTGGCAGATAAGCTGAACTTTGCCCATATCATTGATATGTTCAAGGGCGAGGAGAAACCGATGGATCAGGTGATGAATTGGCTGTACAGCGATGATCCGCGCTATAAGCGTCTGGAGGGTTACAGCACTACTGACCAGGTGGATTATCTCCCGGCTACAAAGATGTATATTGACATTGATTCAGCTGCCGTAGCAGAATCAGGAGTGATAGCCATCCCAGACCATTCGCTTATCTCAAAGCGCATGCACATTGACTTGAGCGACAAGAACTATATCACCAAGAATGAGATAGCCTTGCTCTCTATGATTCAGAATATCGCCAAGGAGGGCTGGAAGCGTCCTATCTACTTCGCTACAACCGTTGGCTCTGACATGTATTTGAGCCTGAACCGCTATTTCCGTCTTGTTGGTCTTGCCTATCAGATTGTCCCGCTTGAGGGAGGAGGTACCTCTTCTTGTGACATTGACAAGACCTATGATAATCTGATGAACAAATTCGTGTGGGGCAATATTCAGGATCCGAATATCTATCTGGATGAGAATAACCGCCGCATGTGTCGCACACAGCGCATGATGTTCACCACCATGATTGATGAACTGTTGAGCAAGGGTGATACCGTACGAGCACTTGAGGCTACCCGCTTCTGTGATCAGACTATTCCATCGTACAATATCCCGTATGACTATACCTCACTCACCTTGGCTGAAGCATATTATGCCGGTGGTCAGAAGGAAGAGGGTGCCCGCATTGTCGGCGATATTCTGGCGCAGAATAATGAGTATCTGCACTGGGCATACAGTCTTGACAATGCAGATATTCACACCATCGGACGTACCATACGTGAGCAGTTGCTCACCATGCGTGATGCTCTTGAAATGGCTCAGGCAAATGATGATGACCGATATGAGGAAAAGTATGCTGATACATTCCGTCGGTACTTCGAGATGGCCTATAGCAAATACAAATTGCTGAACTAAAAGAGAGGATGTTCATCGAACAACCGCCAACATGGGTTCGTCGATTGTTGTATCAAGACAGCTTATGGCGACTACCGTCACAGCCTAAATGCGTCTATCTCACTTTCGATGATGGTCCGACACCCGAGGTTACTCCTTGGGTGTTGGACTTGTTGTCACATTATGGCATCAAGGCTACATTCTTCTGTGTTGGTGATAATGTTCGAAAGCATCCTTCCGTCTTTGAGCGAGTCAAAGCCGCCGGTCATCGCTTGGGTAACCATACGATGAATCATATCTCCGCTTTGACCTATGAGTCTAAAGCTTACCTCGCAAATGTCGAGAAAGCCAATGCGCTGATTCATACAGACCTTTTCCGCCCTCCGCACGGATGGCTCCGACTCGGCCATGCTTCACTCTTGCAGAAGAAGTACCGTCTGGTGATGTGGGATCTGGTGACGCGTGACTATTCTTCACGTCTCACCCCAGAGGATGTGGTCAATAATGTGAAGCGCTATGCTCGCAATGGTTCTATCATCACCTTCCATGATCAGCCTAAATCGTGGCATAACCTTGAGACAGCCCTGCCCGCCTCACTGGAATGGCTCATTCAGCAGGGGTATGAGTTCCGATTATTATAATAAATGACCTTGCACACACCTTGCACATCTGTTTTTTGCATCGTGAAGAGAGAAATCCTTCTTTGCATCTTTCTTGTACTCACTATGGCGTCCTGTCGTCAAAGCGAGTTTGTCCGTGTGCTTGATCAGTCAGAGGAGCTGATAGTCTCCATGCCAGAAAAGGCTTACGGACTGCTGAAGGATATTGACCCAACCCTATTGTCGGAGGGCAGTGAGTCGCAGGCCCGCTATGCATTGCTCTACACCCGAGGTCAATATAAGAATTCTGATGATGCCGACAGCGATTCTCTCATCACACTTGCTGCCGACTATTATGAAGAGCATGGCAGTGTGGAACAGAAGTTTTATGCCTATCTGTACCAGGGCATCGTGCGTTATCAACTGGGTAATTTCACTGATGCTACCATCTCGCTTTATCGCGCTCTGGTTAACGCAGAGCATGTGGATAGCCATTATCCCAAGGGACTTCTTTACACCTACCTCGCCCTTGTGAATGGCGCCCAGAATTGTCGTGATGAGGAGCGGTATGCCAATCTGGCGTACCACGAATACGAGGCAGGAGGGTTGGAACAGTATGCAGCCAGCGCGTTGACCATCTGGGCAGTTTCCAAGATGCACACGGAGGATTATGATTCGTGCCGTCTGTTGTTCGATGCCTCAATCCGTGAGGCAATCCGCTTGAATAATGACTTTGTGCTTCAGGAAGCCATCTCTGGTATGGCACAGTACGCTATTCTGGTGGATTCGATGGAACTGGCAGAGCAATTATATATCGATCTGGCATCTGACCGAAGTTATACCATGACCGTACAGGATTTGGGAAACTTTGCCATCGTATATGCCAACCGCAATCTGCCTGACAGCGCCCGTGCTTGTCTGATTAAGGCAGAGCAGATGTGCCAGACGCTCAATGATACCATCGGTTTCTTTACCAAAGCCTATTGGACCAACCTTTATCTGGATGATACTGACAGCGCCGCCCAGTGGAAAGATTCTCTTGTGCGCTATCAGGAGCGGCTACTGGGTGAGACGCTTCAGAATAAGTCACTCTCCTCGCTTAATGATTACAAGGACTGGCAGTTGTCCCTTTCAGAGCTGCATAGTCAGCGCAAGACGCTCTGGATCATAGCGCTTGTCTTCTGCATAGCCAGCATTCTGATGGTATTCTTCGCCCTCTATCGTAAGAAGCAGATGCAAGTGCTGCTGCAGGAACAGAAGATCCGTAACCTTCAGCTCGAACTCCGCCAGAATGCAGTCGAGAATACCAGCAGTTTGCAGAAGCTTCGCGAGGACGCCATGATTGCAGAATTGCGCAGTATGGCATCAAAGCCGGATGTGCCACACATGGACTGGACAGCTCTTGATACGCTCTTCTCGCAGCGACTCCCTCATTTTGGTAAGGCGTTGCGCGAGCTCACTTCTTTGTCAGAAATCGAATGGCACGTTTGCCAGCTTCTGAAACTCGGATTCACTCCGAGCCAGATAGCACAGCTTGCTTCCCGTTCACCAGAGGCAATTTCCTCCATCCGCCGCAGGCTTTATGCCAAGGTATTCCAGAAAAAAGGGGCTCCAGCCGACTGGGATGCTTTCATCGATACGTTGTAACATGTGATACAACACACCATAAACCACTGAAAAACAACTTGCACACTCTTTGCACAATCAGAAATTTGGATTATTAAAGGTATTCCCCCTATCTTTGCAGCGAAAATTTTGGTCACAATCTTTTCGCACTTCACAAACTTCTCAAACCTTTAATTCCTTATCATTATGCAAAGATTCATCCTTTCTCTGTTTGCGGTTTTCGCATTGCTGATGTCCAGCTGCAAGAGTGACCTCAGCCAAGCCCTTCGTCCCAAAGCCTCAGGTACTCCTTATGACTTATATCTGGTGATGAAAGAGGGTTTGAAATCAACCTCCTTAAACGATACCCTGCACGCTATCTTCGAGCACCCGATGGAGTGCACTCCCAATGGCGATCCTTATTTTCATGTACGTCACTTGTCGCCTGAAAACTTTCAGTCGTCAGTCATCCGCATTGTGGCAAATGTGGTAATGATTGATATTGACCAGAGCAATGCCTCTGACCCCGTAATTACTATTGATCATGACCATTATGCTACAGGACAGACTATTGTCCGGATGCATGCCAAGAACGTAGAGTCTCTTGCCGGATATCTGCCTCAAATACAGGAACGGTTAAGGCAAGTTTTCGTTAAGTCAGAATTGAATCGGCGTATGTCGGTGCTCAAAGAGGAAAACCGCCACGATCAGCAGGAGAGACTGCAGAGGCTGCAGAATGCCTCTCTACTCATTCCCATGACCATGAATATGACCTGCAATCCTGAGTCGGACAGCACTTTCTTCTGGGTGTCGGACAATCTGGCTGCAAAGCAGAGTCATTTGGTGGTGTATAGTGTGCCTTATACCGACCGTGATATCTTCTCACTCGACGGTGCTGTCGCTGTACGCGATTCTGTGATGGGGGCCAACATCACAGGTACTAATCCCGGTGAATGCATGGAGACCAATCAGCATGTGATACTGCCAGAATACAACGGCCTCGACATCGATGGCCGCTATGTGGGCGAGCTTCGTGGCATGTGGCGCATGAAGAACGGCATGATGGCTGGGCCATTTGTCTGCCACATGCATCTGGATGAGGTCAACAAGCGTGTGGTTTTCGTCGAGGGTTTCTGCTATGCGCCCAACGAGAGCAAACGTCTGCTGATACGTAACCTCGAAGCTTGTCTCTATACGCTTCGTTTGCCTTCGGATAGTATTATTCCTGAAGTTGAAATCTCATTATAAATTATAATTCCTAACCTCTAACACCTAATCACTATGTTTTACGGAAAGAAAGTATGCGCCTCTCTTAAGCAGGTGCGCAAGCAGATTGCTGATGCCAATGGCATCCCTTACGAAGTGACAGAATGTAAGCATCAGGGTAATTGCAAGGGTACATGTCCCAAATGCGAGGCAGAGTTGCGATACATTGAGAACCAGCTTTCGCTGCGTAGGGCAGCAGGTTTGGCGGTGAGCATCGTTGGATTGTCATTGGGTGTTGCTGCCACATTTGCCTCATGCAGTGCTCCTCAACCAGCTGGACCATCGCAGCCTGCTGAATCGGTTCAACTCGTTCCGCCTCCCTTGCAAGAAGAAACTGAAGGCGAGATCATTCTCGATGGAGATATCTGTGCTCCAGAATCCGAGTCAAAACAAGAACCATCTAATCAACGCTTTATTGAAGATAATCTTGAATTGATCGTTTGTGGCGAGGATGATACCGCTATTGTAGAAGAAATAGAAATGGATGATTTCGGCGATATAATAGAAGGTGAAGAAAATGATTCAGAGGCTTGTTTTACAGTAGTGGAAGAGGAGCCTGAATTCCCAGGCGGCACAGAGGCGCTGATGGCTTTCATCAACAAAAACCTTTGTTACCCTGCATCTGTAGCAGAGAGTTGCATTCAGGGTCGAGTAACCCTTTCGTTCGTCGTTGAAAAGGACGGTTCCATTACTGATATTCAGGAAATGCGTTCGCCATCTGAAGAATTAACCAAGGAGGCCATCCGTGTGATCAACCTGATGCCAAAATGGAAGCCTGGAAAGCACAGTGGTCAGAATGTCCGTGTGAAGTACATGCTGCCTTTCACTTTTCGCCTTGAATAGTTTCACAGTCAACTCCTCAATCCAAACTCCTCATGTCAGCTCCTATCTTTGCTATCAGCCGCCATCGCATTCCCATTGATGGCCAGGGTGTGACCACACTCGTCACGTTCAGCCACTGTCCGCTCCAGTGCAAGTTCTGCCTCAATCCACAGTGTGAGGATCAGGCACGCATGCACCCGTATTCTCCTGAGCAATTGATGAAGGAAGTGCAGGTGGATAATCTATATTTTCTCGCTACCGGAGGCGGAGTGACATTCGGTGGAGGGGAACCATGCCTCCGTAGTGAGTTTATTGCAAGTTTCAAGTCATTGTGTATGGCCCAACCAGACAGCAGCCGGTGGCGATTCACCATTGAGACAAGCCTTGCCGTAGCCTCATATCACATCGAGCGTCTCATCCCAGTCATCGACCAGTGGATCATTGATGTGAAAGACATGCACCCCTGCATCTATGAGCGCTATACCCTTCATTCCATTACTCCTATACTCCGTAACCTCCAGTTCCTGACAGAGCGAGGCATACAGGATCGTTGCCGCATCCGCGTGCCTCTGATTCCAGGGTTTAATACTCCTGCTCTTCAGGCAGAAAACTGCCAGATGCTTGAGGCAATGGGCTTCCATGACATTGAAAGGTTTGAATATATACTAAGTTAAGTACAAATATTAAATTGGTATTTTCTACAAGGAATTCAGTAGAATTTAAGGAACCCTAAACCGCAGTATTTCTATTAATTCCTTCAATTCCTTGTTCTATAAAATATATAGTAGTTTTGACCAAGTTATTATTTATATGTTACTAAAGTAAACGTTCCTTTGTCTTCTTCATCTTGTCAAATTTGTGTGGCAAAAAGAGTCTTTATGTAGCAGAAATGAAATAAATGTGGATTGTTCCCGTTGAATATTGACACATTTTCTTCATATTTGCAACGGAAAAAGAAAGAAAAATGGAACCAAATAATAGTTCAGTAGTTTTATATACTACAGAGGATGGCAAGACCCAGCTTGATGTGAAGCTGGAGAATGAGACGGTGTGGCTGAGTGTTAGTCAGATGTCAATCTTGTTTTCAAGAGAAGAATCAAATATCAGACGCCATATTATCAATATTTTCAAGGAAGGTGAATTGATCAGAGAAGGCAACGTGCAAAAAATACACGTTCCTTTTTCGGATAAATTGGTGCCATTCTATGCACTTGACGTGATTATCTCTGTAGGATATCGAGTTAAATCTGTCAATGGCACTAGATTCCGTCAGTGGGCCAATTCCGTTCTCAAGCAATACCTCATCCAAGGCTACGCCATCAATCAGCAGCGGCTCGATCACTATCAGGAGCTCAAGGACGTGGTGCACTTGATGTCGCGTGCCATCTCATTGCAAGAAAAGGTTAGTGATGAGGAATACAATGGCCTCATCAACGTTGTGAGCGACTACGTCTATGCCCTTGATACCCTCGATCATTATGACTATCAGGAGCTGACTATCGACAAGACCTCGATCGTAGATGAGCCTTTCCATGCCACCTATGAGAATGCCATGCAAGCCATCAACGTCCTGCGTGACAAATTCGGTGGGTCTGCTCTCTTCGCCCATGAGAAGGATGAGTCCTTCCATAGCTCGATAGGACAGATCTATCAGACATTCGATGGCGAAGAACTCTATCCAAGCATAGAGGAGAAGGCAGCCATGCTGCTCTATCTTGTAGTCAAGAATCATTCGTTCAGCGATGGCAACAAACGCATTGCTGCCATGCTTTTCCTCTGGTTCCTCGACAGTAACCACATCCTCTATGCTCCTGACGGACATAAGCGAATCGCCGACAATACCCTCGTGGCCCTCACGCTCATGATTGCCGAGAGCCGCCCGGATGAGAAGGACGTGATGGTCAAAGTGGTAGTCAATCTGATCAATCAGAATAATAATTGAGAAAGGTCACTAATAGAATAGCATTACGTATTTAACCAATAGATACAATGAAACGAATCCTTATTTTATCAATCATTATGCTGGCTTCTGTCTTTGTGGCAAAAGCAGAGGGTGAACGCTTCGAGGAGTTCAGACGTGTGTTCGGGAACAATGGATTTGAGAATGACTCGGTTGCAATGTTCCTTGAACAATGGGCCAAGGATGAGCCGAACAATGCCGAGCAGATCTATTGCCAGGGGTTGTTCCATTATCTGCAGGCCAGACCTCTGATAGAATATACAGAGGACTTGAACGAATTTGAAAACACAGCCATGCTGCCAGCCTGTGAACGTTTCGGAAAGTTGCAGATCAACTGCTACTGGATCATGAAAGACCATGGCAATGGCATGGAGCACTATGTCAAAGCACATGAGTATTACAAGAAGGCTCTTGAGGTGCAGCCAAATAACATTGAACTGTATTCGAACCTGACAGAATTCTATCTGTGGAAGTATGAGACCAAGTATGCCACTTCGTTGGCTCTGGATATGCTGGATCTGCATCAGTCCGACAGCACTCGCTGGACAGACTTCTATGACACCCCTATTGAACATCCCAATGCCGTTGTGGAGCAGTACATGAATGGACTGTTAGGTGAGCTGATTCAGAAGCAGGAGTTCTCATTGGCAGACCTCCTGTGCGATACGCTGATTAGCCGATTCCCCGACAACATGGTTTATCAGTTTGACAAAGGCGTAGTCATGATCAATTCCTTCAGGCAAAAGGAAGCTATCTCTCACTTTGAGCAGATGAACGTTGACTACCCCAATGATGGCAATATAATTCATGCCTTGGCATCGCTCTATTCTCAGACAGGAGATAAGGAAAAAGCACGCCAATATGCTACGTTGCTGGCACAGTTGGAAGAACCACAGTGGGCAATGGCAGGGCAGCAGATGTTGGCTTCGATGGAGGATTTCATCATTGACTTCGAAGGCATACGCTTGTGGATGCAGGATCATGCAGAGGATTACAAGGCATTGGAACAGCGCTTTATCACGGGTGATGCTTCGCTGACCAATCTGGAACTCTCGCGCATCTATTTCGGTCATGCGCTGACTGACCAGTGCAAGAGTGAAGTACTGACTGATATCGACTTGAAGTCACTGTATGAGGCTTCGGAATATGCACAGTGCCTTGATGAATGCCGAAAGATACTTGCTCAGCATCCCGCCAGCATTGCAGCCCTTCTATTTGCCTTGATGTCAGCATCAAACCTGGAGAATGAGTCTGCATGCGTCGAGAACCTGTACCTGAGGTTCAACCAGATCATAGCAATGATCAACAAGGACGCCGAAGACAGCCTGAAGCACAAAGAGACTGATCTGTTGGAAGGACGGAAATATTATAAGATTCTGTGGCGTGCAGATGAAGATGTTTTCGTAGAACTCCTTCCTGAAGACGAACGCGGAAAGACCTCATTCTTCTCTAACCCAGGGTACTTTTACGAGAAAGAATAAACGATGGTCCTCCGACACATAAACACTGGTACTATCGGTCATATCCATGTATGACATCAGAAAGCGGTATAGACATTATAGATAATCATGACATTATGAGAAAGATTAATTTGAATGACATCCGAAGGTCAAGTCGGGAGCTGGTACAGCGGTTCCCAGTGGCGATTGCTTTTTTGTGCTTGCTTACTATCTGGACATTGCTCCATGTTTGGGACAAAGTATATACTTTCAGCGAGTATCTTGATCCAGAGGAGGGTGTGTGGTTCAAGCTCACCGAGATTCAGAATGGCACCATCTTCTATTATTTGAGCATCGGCATTGTGTTGAGCCTTGTGCTGCGGTTCTGGGGCGAGGAGGTGAGAGATCAGCGCCTGGTCCTGGGGGTGAGCATTGCATCGCATCTGGTGCTGCTTGCTGATGCCGCCTTCCTTTGGTTCCGGCCCGAGGGTAGCATCTACAACGAGTTGCTTCTGGCACATGGAGCGCTATGCACAGCATTGTTGATAGCAGGTATCTTTCTGCCATTCTTCCGCGAGGGTCATGATCTGGCTTCGTGGAATCTGACCTTACGCATGTCGTGCTATGCCGCACTCTGTTCGCTGGCATGTGGCGTCGTGTCCCTTGGTTTGGATTTGCTGCTCAATTCGCTTGACTGGCTCTTTGGCATCTCTGTCAATCATCACTGGTACGGCAGCTTTACAGCCGTGTTGATGATTTTTGTGGCAGGGACATTGTGGATGTCCCGATTACCCAAGGGGGAGGAGAAGTTCAATCGGGTGGCATTGACCTCGAAGTTCCTCACCGGCATGATTCGCTATCTGTTCCTGCCGCTTGTACTGGGTTATCTGCTGGTGCTCTATGGCTATGGCGCAAAGATCCTGCTGAATATGGAACTACCCAAGGGTGGTGTTTGTCTGCTAATCATTGTACTGATGATGGGGTGTCTGGGCATAGAATTGCTCCTCTATCCCTTGCAGCGCAAGGCTGGTGCCGAGGGCGGAAAAACTCATGCTTTCGAACGCTGGCTGGTGCGCTGGCTGCCCATCATCATCCTGCCGCTGCTTGTGCTTATGACCATTGCCATCGGTAGGCGCCTTTATGATTATGGCATCACGGAAGACCGCCTCTATGTCCTGACCCTCAACCTGTGGTTCTATGCCGTCTGCCTCGGATTGTTCATCACCCGCGCCCGTCGCATCCATTGGGTGTCGCTCACCTTCGGCCTCCTCTTCCTGCTGACCTCGGCTTTGCCAATCAATTACTGCTCAATTACCTATGATGTGATCACTTCTCGAGTCGATCGTTTCTTTGAGAGTCACGAACATCCTGAACTGCCTATGTTAAGGGATTCGTTCGACAAATTCGCAGAGTCCCTGCCCACAAAGGAGGCAGAGCAATTAAGGGGCGATCTGCAGTATATTCGCAGATTATATAGCCAGAAGGAGATTGACCGCTATGTGGACAAAGAGGTAGGCTTATGGCGTGTCTATGCAGAGAAGAAGGCTAACTTTGAATACAATTATAAACATCAGGGTTTTGTCTCCGTACCCGAGATTTACCATCGTTTCCGTTCTGCCAGTGATTATAGTCTGCTTACTAATGTTCACGATTCTACGCTTTGGCGCATCCAGCTGGATGACTCTCTTGTCGTGGTTCTTGATATAGAGCATCTTCCTGATGCCTCCGACCATACCACACCGTGGCTTCTGCCTGAGGCGAGTGGCATAGGCATATTCAGTGTCACTTCGCTCGAGATTCAAGACGATTGGAACGACAGCATCCAGTCACGCTTGTCTATACATGGCTACTATTTCGAAAAATAAGCAGTGTTATATAATTAAAAATCTACTATCCGATGAGAAATAAGACATTTATGGCCTTGTTGATGATCATGACTATGATACAAGGCTCACTCTACGCACAGCAGTCAGATTACCTCCAGCAGACGACCAAAGCGGATGCTCTGTTCATGGAGAAGAATTATACAACTGCACTTGATGGTTACAAGCAGGTGATCAGCCAGTTGGAACAGGCAGGACTTCAGAACGACTCACTCTACTTCTCTTCCTGGAACATGACAAGCCGCTGCCACTTCCGTATGCAGCATTATGGCGAAGCTACTGCTGCTGCCAAGCGAGCCACCGAGCTCTATGCCCAGCAGTATGGCGACTCTACACTCACTTATGCGCTTATGCTCGATAATCTCTGCATCTATAGCATGAAAGCTGACTTTTTGGAGGAGGCTGAACAGTATAGTGCCAAGGCATTGAAGATATATTACAAGCTGCTACCCAATGATATGGATATGCGGGCTACCCTCATCCATGCAGCAGAAATCAAATCGTTGCTCAAGAAATATGATGAGGCCATCTCACTGCATCAGCATGCGTTGAATATCATTGCAGAGATTGAAGGCGAGCATACCAATGACTACGTCAATGAGATGAATTATCTGGCAAAGTATTATAATATGGCAGGTCAGAATGAAAAAGCTGCCGAGGTAGAATCGGAGATTGATCATTTGAAAGAGGAGATGGAGAATGGCTATGTGCCTGTCCTCACTCGCTTTGATTCTGTCGAGAAATGCCTTGAGCATCGTGTAGATGCCTATTACTGTTGTTGCTATTACCTGAAGCATTACCTCAATGCTGACCGGATGAACGAGGCTGCACAGTATATTATGGACTGGACTATGGCTACTGACGAGGTTACCGTCATCATTGGTGAAGCTGAAACCAAATGGATGTCTGATAGTATAAGCTCTGTCTATCTGGTAGCCTATTTGGCTGGCACGGCGATGTATGCCCTTGAGAATCCAGGCAACAAAAACTCGCTCGAACAGTATTCGGAGGGCATCATTGCTATGCTCAATTACTATATTGCCAATAAGCAGATTACTGGCGAAGTCTCAGCCTTCGAGGATTATCTGAAGCTATATGCCAAGAGTAAAGATGCCCTCTTTGGTCGCATTGAGAAGGACTATAAGAAATTCAATAAGGCGGTGAAGAAGAGCGAGACGCAAATGGTAAGTACGAGAAATTAAATTCGTTTCTCGTCATCTTTGCTCTTAATAATCACTCCACATAAGAAAGAATTAAGGATAGAGACCCGCGAATTGATGTTTGACAGTACGGACCTCTATTCTAGGGTCTTAAAATTGATGTTTGATCACATAAACATCAATTCATAGGTCTTTAAATTGATGTTTATTCG
>JAZLJN010000141.1:0-14212 GCA_045617885.1 Bacteroidales bacterium
ATCAATTCATAGGTCTTTAAATTGACGTTTGTGTTATCAAACATCAATTCATAGGTCTTTAAATTGACGTTTGTGCTATTAAACATCAATTCATAGGTCTTTAAATTGACGTTTGTGCTATTAAACATCAATTCATAGGTCTTTAAATTGATGTTTGTGCTATTAAACATCAATTCATAAGTCTTTAAATTGACGTTTGTGCTATTATTCATCAATCAGCTGCCCTGATTGAACAATTTCCGCATGATTCGACGCAAGAAATGCTTCAGATATTGAGGTCTTGCATACCAGAGCAACGAAAAGAGGCTCCATTCTTTCCCTGCTGCAATACTGCTGGGCCGAATCAGGAAGTTTGAATTGGGAGCGGCGCAAATGTCAAGAATTCGTTTGGACACATGCAGGTAACTTATCTCTTCTCTCTGCACACTCCATCCCTTAATATAATGCCGGCAAAGCATACCATCCACAAAACTATGTGAAAGGAAGTGACTCTTCTGTGGGAAGTTGATTGAATAGAAATGATCAAACCGCCATGGAGGCAGAATATTGTCAAAATCTACTTTCATATAAGCACCTAGTTCGGGATGTGCTTCAAACCACGGCTCCAATCCACCCTCTTCATCATAATAGTGGCTCTCTGGTGAGGTGAAGCATTGCTGCCATATAGATACTGTATGTCCTGCCATATTTCCTATGCATGGTGTGCCTGCCACCTGATTGACAAGACGAAATACCTGATCATACGGTGCTACATTGCGGATAAAGCTCAAATGTCCACAAGGGAAGATCTTGATCAGGTGACTGTCCGCATTCTCTGGGATAAACTTCAGGATATTGCCCCAAATGGTATCAATATCATAATAGCCCCAATAGTCATAACCGACAAAGAGATCAGAGAATATCTGTCCGAATGCCGTCTTGTAATCACACAGCTTATAGGGGCGGTCTATGACACACCGGGAAGGTGCAAGCTCCGGATCGAACAAGCCATGAATCCGCTGCTGCACTTCTGTGAATGACATACGGTGCAGGTGGACATTCTGTGGCAGGGTGTAGCCTTCAACCGGAATATCGCTGACCAGCAGAAAGTCGATACCCGAATTATATTCGCATGACTTAAGCCAGAAAGCGAAGTGTGACGGCCATTGTCCGAAGTAGCAGCAGAGAGCGGCGTACTGAGTTTTCTTCATATTTCAGCTTTTTTATGCCTGTGGCAATGCCTTGGTCAGATACCGCCAGCTGCGAAGATATTGGATAAAAAACTTCAGCACCGGCTTGGGATATCTATACCAGATGCCCGACTGGAAAGCCTCACGCAACAGCCTGCGCTGGGTCAGCAATGAGGTGCGATGGTAAGGCTTTAGTCCTTTGGTAATACTACCCGGCACAATCCGATAATAGAACTTTGATGCAGGGCAGAGCACTACCTCACGTGCATGGAGTGCCCAGATTCGCTGCATGCCCTCATCGCTATTAAATGCCTCCGTTGGCATCCCAATCTGGCGAATCATTGAGGTGCGCCAAAGGGCAAACCCTGGGATGTCGTAGTTGAGCATTCGGGCAAAAGCCTCTTTTCCCGAGAGGTGTTCCTGCTGCAGGATATTATTCTTTCGGTTAAAACCGTCAAGGCTCGACTCCGGAGACTCCCAGTTCTGCTCGAAACCGACACATGAGGGGATCACGCAATCAACACCTTCCGTTGCTGCGGCTTTGACAAGCTGCTCAATGCAGTCAGGAGCCAGCAGGTCATCATGTGACAGATACAGCGTCCACTCGCCTTGCAGATGCGGGAAGACCCGATTCCAGCTGTATGGTACAAAGCCCTCATTCTGCTCCTTATGGATAACACGGATGCGAGGATCTCTCTGCGCCCAGTCATCGAGTATGGCTGGAGTATCATTCGTCGAGGCATCATCCACCAGCCAGATATCCAGTTCAGGATAGGTCTGCGTGAGGACACTCTGCATAGTGGCAGAGAACAGATCCGATACGTTGTAAGTTGGGATGAAGATACTAACCATACTTTTTACAGCCAGCGCCATTTCAGATACTCTTTGACCCAACGCCAGGAGAGGTGAGAGGACTGGATTGCCAGATATTCTCCCTTGGTACGTTTGGCATTGTCAAGCGATGTGCTGCCCTCCTGCCGGTAACAGGCAATGTCCCTATCCAATATCAGGAAGCTATCGGCGCCATACTTCCAGAAGGTCTGATAGAGCAGATTATAATCGGCAGCAATGGGATAATCCTTGTCAAAGTGCCAGTGTCCCTCCTTCTGACAGACTTTAGGTGCCTTTGACCCTACCCTCACGAAACATGCCTGATGGCTGAAGGGGAGACGAACGGGAATCACATCAGCCGGCTGAGCCTTCTTGATATCTACGCCACCGCCAGAGAGCATATCTACTGTATTGCCGCCTATCACCATACATGAGGCAGCTGACGAAGCTTGGTCCAACATTCCCTCTGCGCCAAAGACCTGCTCCAAGACCATTTCATCAGCGAAGAAATCGCCTGCATTCATAAAGTTGACCCACGCCATCTGATCAGCCACAGCATCTTCAGCGAGGCGGGTCCTGATCCAGCGCAATGCCTTGTTCATGGCATCATAAATTCCTTTGTCCGGCTCGCTCACCCAATGAACAATGCGTGATCCTGGCTGTGAGGCATAACGGGCTATCAACTCATCCGTGCCATCAGTGGATGCTCCATCTATCAGAACATACTCCATGTCAGCATACGTCTGTGACAATACTGACTGCATTGTAGGCTCAATGAGTGCCGATGCATTACGGCAAACTGTAACAACAAAGACTTTGGAAGGCATAACTCACGAAATAAAAGGGTAAACTACGTTATAGCCCGTCACACAAATGGCAATAGACTTTCAAGGTAATGCTTTTAATGCGGCGAAGATAATAATAAAAACTAACAAAAACAAAAATCTGGGGCAAAAAACTATGTTTGCCCCAGATTTTATCTCTTTCTTCTGCTGTAGAGCAGAAAAATATAGTGCAATAGACTAATCAAACTTTTCTGACAGATACTTGGCTGTGTATGAAGCAGGGATGCGACAAAGGTCACGAGGCGTACCCTGGAAAACAAGATTTCCGCCTTCGACACCTCCTTCCGGACCCAGATCAATGACATGGTCAGCACACTTGATGACGTCAAGATTATGCTCGATGACTACGAGCGTATGACCACACTGAAGCAGAAGATCGAAGGCTTCCAACAGGACCCGCACATCATAGAGATGCAAGCCCGTAGTAGGCTCATCAAATATGAATAGTGTATGCTCCTGCGACTTGCTGCTGCGAGTTGATACCATATCGCCCAAATAATACGCAAGCTTGACACGCTGGTTCTCACCACCAGATAAGGTAGAGGAGGATTGTCCAAGCTTGATGTATCCAAGTCCAACCTTCTGCAATGGCAGTAAGCGGCGTACTACAGCGGAACCGACATCTTCGGCACCAAAGAATTCTATCGCCTCATTGACCGACATCTCAAGCACATCTGCAATGCTCTTGCCTCGGTAAAGAACCTCAAGCACATCACTATTGAAACGCTTACCATGACAGGCTTCACACTCCATCACGAGATCTGCCATAAACTGCATCTCGACCGTAATGGTGCCATCGCCCTTACACTCTTCACATCGGCCTCCCTCCACATTAAAGGAGAAAGTGGCTGGAGTAAAGCCCATTTGCTTCGAAAGCGGCTGATCAGCAAAGAGTTTGCGTATTTCATCATAAGCTTTCATATAGGTAGCAGCATTACTTCGCGAAGACTTGCCAATCGGATTCTGATCAACAAATTCGATATGGTTAATCCGCTTCATATCGCCACCGAACCCAGCAAAAGCTCCTGGCGCATCACCCGCCTCTCCAAGGAAGCGCAGCATGCCACGATACAGAATATCTCGCACCAGCGTTGACTTACCAGAACCAGATACTCCCGTCACTACGGTCATCACACCCAATGGGAACTTGACCGTAATGTTCTTAAGGTTATTATGGATGGCTCCCTGCACCTCAATGTATGATGACCAAGGGCGCAAATGAGCAGGCACTTCTATCCGCTCACGGCCAGTAAAGAACTTGGCTGTATAAGTGTCGCCCTTCGAAAGATCCTGAAGGGGACCCTGATATACAATCTCGCCACCGAAACGCCCGGCATTCGGGCCCACGTCAATCAAGTAATCTGCCGAACGGATAATCTCCTCATCATGCTCAACGACAATGACCGTATTGCCCTGATCACGCAACTCACGGAGCACATGAATCAACTGGTCAGTATCACGGCTATGCAGACCGATGGATGGTTCGTCAAGAATATACATCGAACCTACCAATGCCGAACCGAGTGAGGTGGCAAGATTAATGCGCTGTGACTCTCCACCAGAAAGACTGTTAGAAAGACGGTCGAGTGTAAGATATGACAATCCCACTTCCTGAAGGAAATGCAGACGGTTCCTGATTTCGGTAAGCAGACGCTTGGCTACCAAGGCATCATGTTCATCAAGCTCCAGATGTGCGAACCAGTCAATCAGGTCACTTACTGACATGCGAACAATCTCGGTGATAGTTTTTCCGCTGATGCGCACATAGCTGGCCTCTTTCTTCAAACGCGAACCGTGGCACACAGGACAAACCGTCTTACCACGATAGCGTGCCTGCATCACGCGATACTGAATCTTATAAAGATTCTCACTGACCATCGTGAAAAAGTCATCAATGCCATAGAGCACCTTACTCTCCTCCCATCCGGTCACGTCACTGATACCATTGGCCTGTTCGGCAGCATCACGCTCCTTGCGAGATAAAACTCCTGCCGGATATCCGTGCCAGAGCAGATCCTTTTGTTCTTGTGTCAACTGATAATAGGGACGATGAACAGGGAATGGCTGACCGTCGCTCAAAAGAACCTCTCCCACCCGACTGACAAAATACTTCCGCCACTCGGACATCTTATCGCCACGCCAAGGTACCACACATTCCTCCATCAGAGAAAGAGACTTGTTGGGGATGACCAGATCCTCATCGATGCCCATCACCTTGCCAAAACCTTCGCACTCCGGGCAGGCTCCAGCAGGAGAATTGAAGTTGAACATCATATCTGATGGTTCCTCAAAAGTTATGCCATCAGCCTCGAACCGCTTACTGAACGAAAACTCTTCACTTTTAACTTTTAACTCTTCACTTTTTGGCAACCATGCCTTCAGCAAGCACTCTCCGTTGCCCTCATAGAAAGCGGTCTCGACCGAATCAGAAAAACGGGAGAGGGCTGCCTGATCAGCAAAAGGAACCATCATTCGGTCAATGACCAGATTGAACGGAGCAGCCTCAACCTCCTCCAGACGAATGAACTTGCCGTTCAGCTCTGCGCGTGAGAAACCTGACTTGATCAGTATCTCCAAATGCTGCTGAAGTGTGCGTCCCTCTGGAAGGCTGACTTGCACAAGAATAGCCATCTTGGTACCCTCTGGCAACTGATTGGCACACTCTACCACATCATTAGTGGTATGCTTCTTGACCAACTGGCCGCTGATAGGGCTGTAGGTCTTACCGATACGGGCAAAAAGGAGACGAAGGTAGTCATAAATCTCGGTCGAAGTGCCTACTGTGCTTCGGGGATTACGAACCACCACCTTCTGCTGGATAGCTACAGCCGGAGGAATACCCAGGATGTAGTCACACTCTGGCTTGCCCATACGTCCCAGGAACTGGCGGGCGTAGCTCGACAGTGACTCCACATAACGGCGCTGACCTTCGGCATACAATGTGTCAAAAGCCAGTGAGGACTTACCTGAACCAGACAAACCGGTTATGACTACCAGCTTGCCGCGCGGTATCTCCACATCAATGTTCTTGAGGTTGTTGACACGAGCTCCCTTGATGAAGATATTGCCCTCATCCGTAGTATCAAATGCCTCCCGGCTCTGCTTCTGCTTCTTGATATCGTCAATAATTTTTCCCATTATTAGTTGTGATTACTGTAGATGATAGTTTATATACCGACCTTTCGCTTCATAACTTCAACAATTTCTTTCACGAATGGAACTATCTGCTGGCATACTATATACACTTCTGTAGAATATTCCGAAGGATAGCCCTCCTTATCCCTTGAGAATGATGACATCGCATTATCAATTGCATCTTCAACATAAACCGGATGTACATGGAAGTCAAACCCACCCTGAATCTTGCTATTCACATATTCCTTGAAACTGGTAAATTGTGCCACTTCCGCAGAATCTGGAATTTCATTGTAAATATGATAATAATGCCAAATCTCAAACTGTGGATTGCTTTGAGCAACATTCCACATGTCATAATTTGGCAAAAAAGCGTTTGCAGCTTTCGCTTGTGTATTAAGTGCCAAGCAGAATTCTTTAAGAGCCGCTATTTTACCTTGTTTCTGCCATTCGTCAGTATCGACGATAAACCACACGAGGTCATGCTCCTTATAATCGGGAGCATTGTTCTTGCCAAGGAGGTGAGTTTGAACCCATTCTTTAAGTTTCAAAGGATCTGATTTTCCATCTGCTGAAGGAATCGGAATAACCGACAGATTAGAAGATAATCCTGCAAAGAACCCGAAGTAGTTCGGTTCGGTAGCATTCCCTTCACAGACGATAAAGATCTTTTGGGCATTACGTGAGGGCTCTTTCTTTTGGTAATTGCGAATTCGTTGGATCATATCTCTTACCAATTTAAGTCCTTGGTGTTCGACAGGAATGGAATGCCACCATAACGACCCTGAAGGTAACCGTTCTCAATATTCGCAGTGTTATGGATATTGAAATCACTCAATGGGTAGAGCCTCGTAGAATTATCTATATCCTTCTGGGCGAACCATATTTCATCTGGACGGAAAATTTCCTGATCCAGCAAGCAGGATTCGTGGGTAGAGAAAATCAGCTGGCCTTTTGCCTGACTACTTTCTGATATTGTTCGCATCAGCTCTTTTATCAGAATCGGATGAACACTGCGCTCCATCTCATCAATAATAAAAACACTATCTGGACGGACGAGTAGGTAATAAAGGACAGGCATATAATCGATGATACGACGGCTGCCATCTGATTCCAAAAAGAGAGGAGTGGTCTGTAGCTGTCCATTGGACATGATATGCTGGGGGAGAATCGTCTTCTTAAGCAATTTCCCTTCCTCATAGACGATGTTGAAAGATTCTCCTGTCACTCTGTTTACAGCCAATACAGGATGCCCTGGTGTTTTCTTTGCCAGATCAGATTCTTCCTTATACAATGACTGAACTTCCTGTAGAACCATTTCTTCCCTTTGCGAAACTAGCCCATCAATACCTGTCTTAAAGAAAGGCAACTTCTCATTCACCATGCGAGAGAAATCGGAATTGGTGTCCATCAGATGTGGCATGATACCAAAGATGGCATCTGGACGCACAATACACAATTCATCTTTGAACCAGCGGTAAGCCATGGTTATCATCGGGAACGAATCAGCATAATACTGTCCCATGAAGTTGAGCATAGACATATCTTGTCGCTGCACTCGTCGTACAGCATCCTTATACTCAGTCGATACCTTGGTATCAGTATATTTCTGTGAGAGTTCTATTGAAATTACGCCATCAGCATCCAATTCTCGCTTGAAGATAAGCTCATCTTTAGTCTTACCGCTTTGGTAGAGTTCTTCTATATATATATTATTACGGTCAAATTCTACGTGGTAATAGAATACGCTGTCAGCTACAGAGAATTCAATCGCCAAGGCAGATGGCTTGTTGACACAAGCCTCATCGTAGAAGAAGCGAGTATCTGCAGGGAAGCTGATTGCTTCCAGTACTCCCTTTACTACGATGCTCTGAAGCAAGCCGATAGAGCGCACCAGATTACTCTTGCCCGCACCATTCGCGCCATACAATGCCGTCATGCGCAATGCCACGGCATGACCGCATGTCACCTTATGCGAATCATGGCTATGCGTCTTGCTCGAAGGGAAAAGATTGAACTCTGTTGCCTCCTTAAACGAAAAGATATTCTCTGCGATAAAACGAAGTAGCATAAAACGGATTTTTGTTAGATTACGCCACAAAGATAGTGTATTATCTCGAAATTACAAAAAAAACATAGAAATAACGTTACTTTTTAACGGAATCTCTATGCTTTTTGCAAAAAAGTTATGAAGGAGAGCTAACAAAAGCCATCTACCCGAAATGAGAAGGCTACCTACTAATCATATACACTTTTATTGTCTATTGAGAAAGACTCATGATTCTGGAATACTATTTTTTTAAGATTCGTGTAATAACCGAAATTCTTTACTTCAGCTCCAGCCTTACCACATTCTCCACATGCTGTGTGTGTGGGAACATGTCAACAGGCTGAATGTCAGTGACGCGATACTTCACATCGAGCAACTGGAGGTCACGTGCCTGAGTAGCAGGATTACAGCTCACATAGACAATTACCTTTGGTGCAGCATTCAGGATGACGTTCACTACATCCTCATGCATGCCGGCACGTGGCGGATCAGTAATGATGATGTCCGGACGACCATGTTCGGCGATGAAATCATCTGTCAGGATATCCTTCATGTCACCGGCATAGAAAAGCGTATTGTCAATGCCATTAAATGCAGAATTAATCTTGGCATCCTCAATGGCATCTGCCACATACTCTATACCAATGACCTGACGGGCATTGCGAGCCACGAAATTGGCAATGGTGCCGGTTCCGGTGTAGAGGTCATAGACAAGAGGAAGCTCCTCTCGCTCCCCATTAGAGGGGGATGACTGGTCAAGGCCGGCAAAACGTCGGGTATGCTTATAGAGTTCATAAGCCTGACGAGAATTGGTCTGGTAAAAAGATTTTGGACCAACCTTAAACTTCAGGCCTTCCATCTCCTCAATCATGTGATCCTTGCCGAAGTAGCAGACAACTGGCAGATCACTCCAGGCATCATTCTGCTTCTGGTTGATGACATACATCAACGAAGTGAACTGTGGGAACTGCTCATGTATAGCACCCATCAGTTGATTGATCTTCTTCTCATTCGGTTCGCCAAAGATGATAATGAGCATCTTCTCGCCCGTTGAGGCTGTACGCACCACCATATTACGCAACAGACCGTGCTGCTGACGCAGGTCAAAGAACGTCAGATTATGCTGTATGGCGTACTGACGAATCCAGAGACGTACCTCATTGGAAATCTCCTCCTGCAGATGGCATTGCTCAATATCAAGCACCTTATCAAAGCTGTCAGGAATATGGAAGCCAAGACCTGGTTCAAAAGGAATCTCCTTACCCTCTGCCCTCAAACGATCCATCTCCTCAAACGAGATCCATTTCTTATTGGAGAAAGTGAACTCCAGCTTGTTGCGGTAACGGAAAGGCTGACCCTGGCATAAAGCTGCCGAATGATCCGGATCAGCACAGCCATCAATCGGATGGCAAGCAGGAAGCTCCACCTTACCGATACGTGTCAGCGCATCCATCACCTGCTGCTGCTTAAATCTGAGCTGCTC
Organism: Bacteroidales bacterium; assembly: GCA_045617885.1. Classification (GTDB taxonomy): domain Bacteria; phylum Bacteroidota; class Bacteroidia; order Bacteroidales; family UBA3663; genus Liminaster. The sequence continues at coordinate 9,514 of JAZLJN010000141.1, forward strand.
CGAATAAGGGATATGCTGCCACTTACAGCCGCCACAAACACCGAAATGCTGACACAGAGGTTGTACTCGTACAGGAGAGGGCTCGACCATGTTTACGATCTTTCCTTCAGCAAACGAACTGCGAGACTTAAGGATCTGCACATCGCAGATATCGCCTTCAGCAGCAAAAGGAACAAACAGTACCTTCCGAATCTGATTGCCCTCCTTGTCACGGCTGGCACCGCCGTTGATTCCCACACTATCAAAGTGAGCTACGCATTTGCCTTCGGCTGCATATCTTTCTATCTTAACGCCCTTCAGGAGCGGTAATACTTTCTTTTTTCGTTCCATTTAGTATCAATTTTGTAAAAAACAGCCACTTTTGCACAAATTATTGCACAAAAATTTGGTTTCACAACGAAAAGGTCTTATCTTTGCACTCACATAAATTATTATACTTACAGAATGACAGACGCAAAGATTAACCTTCCGGAAAAACACACTTTTGCTATGAACTTCTTTCGCTGTGAAGCATAAAGAATTTCAGCATAGGACCGCCTCCCCAGATAAGGAAGCGGTCTTTTTGTTTTTTTATTCCTTCACACGAAGCTCGTCACCACGCTGGTTGACAATAGCACGATAGAAATCCTCACTATAACGTGGCTGCATAGGGGAAGCAGGAACGCCATACTGTGTGCGCTCGAACTTGCCATCCTTCTCACGCTTTACGTTGCCATCAAGATATTTGACCAGCAGATAAAGTGCCAGTTCCTTGTAACAGGCAGTTGCCTGATTGGCCTCCTCTGCACAATATTTAGTGAGCAGAGCCGTAGCCTCTGCCTGACGACCTGCCTCTACCAACGCCTTCGCCTCGGCATCAATCACCTGCTCCTGACGGTCCCAACGGGTGAAGAGAGAGTCACGTACAGCCTCAACATCCACACTCATAGCATCCCAGCGGGTGTATCGCTGCTGCGCTACCCATGAGGTCATCCAGAAGAGTGAAGTCCAGGAGAACTCGAGCAAATCTCCATTACCCACACGTAATGAGAGCGGCACTTCACTAATGTTATTATAGATAGGCACGTAAAGAGCCGAAGCGGCATCATCAACGCCGAACCAAGTCTTGGCTCCCACTTCACGAGGTAGCCAACCTCTCATCTCCGCTACAAAGGTGAAGCCTGTCTGCTGTGTTCCGATGGCGCGCTCATGCATGTAACGAGGAGCACCAGCCGGGGCATCCTTCTCAACGGTCCACGTCATAGGACGCCAGCGGTATGGCACATGGAAAGGACCAGCACCAACATCCTGCGTCATATCCCATGGAGTCCCCTCAAAATGATCAGCCAATCCTGCCTGAACGTCACGATGCGAGATGAGATGATCCGGCTTGACATAGAGCGGAAGTACAGGCACATCCTCTCCCTTATCATTCACATAGCCGGTAGCAGTTGGCTTACCCTGCATATCTACAAAAGGGAAATACTTGTCCATTCCCTTGGCATGACGATTATACCACGCCCAAACTCTGCCATCACAGCCACGGAAAGAGGTATAGTCATATTCGCCATAAGCCTTGGCAAAGTCAAAGTCTGAATCTGATGCTTTTGGATCATACTTACCACAACTACGCGCAAAAGAGATCAGATCAGTAGAGAAATAGCAGGAATCGCCCACCTCATAGCGCTGATAGAACTTGGTCTTCAAGCCAGAGCCGGCAAAATTAATACGGCTGGCAACCTTCTTGTTCAACTTCCTGCCCACCTGTGGAAAAGTATGGATGCGAGCCTGGTTAGCATGACCCGAAATACAATCCTCTGGAATAAGTCGAGCTACCCACACAGCACCCTTCTCTCCTGTTCCCTTGCCATCACAAATAGAAGCGCCTGGGGTTCCCTTGCCAATAAGATCCATGACCCAAATCTCCTCGGGATCGCCGATAGAGAAGGTCTCTCCCTCCGAATAATATCCATACTCTGCCACGAGCTGGGTCATGATGTCAATAGCCTCACGTGCAGTCTTGGCACGCTCAAGGGTAATATAGATCAAAGAGCCGTAGTCAATCACGGCGGTAGTGTCCATCAGGCTCAAGTCTCCACCCCAGGTGGACTCACCGATGGTTACCTGCCATTCGTTCACATTACCTACCACACGATAAGTATGGGAAGGTTGAGGAATCTGTCCGAGCGGCTTATAGGTATCCCACTCCACAACGGGACGCATCTCGCCCAACTCATGATCTGAAGCTGGGGTATAATAGAGTTCTCCATAGAGTTGGTGACTGTCTGCATTATAACTGATCATAGTTGATCCATTGACTGAAGCCTTACGTCCTACCAGCAGATTGGTACAGGCAATGGCAGGCAAAGTGATGACAGCAGCCAGAAGAGGGAGAAAAAGTTTTCGCATATTATTTTGATGGTTTTGAGGTGTATAGCAGTTCTTATGCTTCAAATTCGTCTGGATGCCAAGACTGCATACTTCGATAAAAATTCAAGGCGCAAATATACAAATAATATTCGTATCTGCCAAATCAGAAGGTCTTATTTTCGGTCAAAGTAGTCAAATTGCCACAATTATCCCATGCATTGATTTCTATCTGATGGTTTTTGTTAGGGTCAATACCATAATTGCATGGTTCTCCGAAGTATCGTCCCTTATTATCCATATCAAAAGGAACAAACTTTCCGTCTATCTTGACACAGAAGCGAGCCAAACCACTATCACCGTCACTGATAGTGATCTGCATCCGCTTCCATCCCTCCTTGACTATCTTGACCGATGGAGCATTGACATCTCTGCGGACGGCAAAACGACCTCCCGTACGGATTCTGCCAGTCATGGCAGGCGTTTTGCCCCAACCACCTTGCCTGAAGGCATTTCCGCTCACGGCTCCACCTTCATCCAGATTGGTCAGATAGAGCTGCTCCGTATGTGTAAGTGTGTCGGGCAGATCTATCGCTATTTCACAATAGTTATGCATCGGGACAAGGGTGCTACCTATACTATACACTTTGGATTCACAAGGGATATCATAGGACTCCACCTGTTCAACGGTTACCAGCTTTCCTTTCTTATTCTTCACTTTCTTGCTGACTTTGCGTGTACCTTTCGCATTGTCAGAAATGGAGACATTCAGATACTGGTCAATATAAAATGTTCCGGAAGGGACGGCAAGATGCAATGCCATGGTATCCAGAAGCAGCGGCTTCAAAGCCTGGACAAACACATCGCCCTGTTTTGGAGCAGGGGCAGCAGGGATTTCGGAACGTACGCCCTGAACGATGAAGTCGAGCGATGTAAGATTGCCGTGAGCATCCTCCATCTCATATACGAAATGGTACGGGCGCTCCTCCTGAATGTCAACAAGGCCGTCGCCCAATGAGGCATCTACTTGCTGAAGCAGGTTTCCTGGTTCGATAAAGGATTTCATAATCATGGATTTGTCCGACACGAAGGCGGCATAGTCCGTAAGAGAATTCGTATAACGTGTCTCGGAGAAACGGAAAGCATCCTGACGGAACTTATAGAGAAGTCTGTAGCGAGGATCTCCCTTCTCTCCTGCCGGATAGGGTTCCTCCAGATAGAGACGCAACTCTTTCAAGCCATACTTATTGGATTGCCCATCCATATAGTCGTATGCCTTAAGTCCGATACCGATTTTACCCCATGCAGTAAAGGTCTTGGCAAGCTGACCGCCTTCACCACCTTGTACGGCACACTTTCCGGTCACCTGACTTACCTGACGCTGGGTTGATCCATTAGCAATGCCCAATCCTTGCTGTGGATAGAGATAGACATGGCTCACTCTTGGTGCTTGCGTATCTTTCAGTTCGCGGAGGAAGAACATCTGAGGATCATAATAGATGTCATTGTCGTCCTTCGGGATGTTACGCAACTCAAAGTGGACGTGAGGACCGCCCGAACTACCGGTATTGCCGCTCAAGGCAATCACTTCGCCTCGGGTAACAGGCAATTCATTCGGTTCAAACGTCACATCTGCATTATTGAGTTGCCCTGACACCTGACGCTCGCGCATAAGGCTCCATACTTTCTGGCCGAATGTATCAAGATGTCCATAGACGGAGGTCAATCCCATCTCCGGATGCTCTACATACAGGCAAAGACCATATCCGTAGGCTCCAATGACCGCCCTGCGGATAAAACCGTCAGCAAAAGAATAGACAGGATGACCAATGGTCTGATCAGTCTTAAAGTCAAGCCCTCCATGAAAATGATTAGGCCTCAATTCACCATAGCTGCCAGCCAGAGCGATTCGCGTATCTACGGGCAGCTGGTAGCGTTGCGTCTGATCAACGGCTGGAGCCTCATCATTGTAACGCATTATGACCGGATCAATCTCCTTCATCTGTTCTGGCTTTAATTTTGCTTCGGTACATTGTGGAAAAAGGAGCATCGAAACCACAAGAAAACACATTATATATATATTACGCATATTTTATGTTTTTGAACTAATAAAAAACGATGGACACATGAGTTTTTGTTACCCAAAACGCCTTGACAGCGTCTCTTTTCTTAATTTAGTGTGCAAAGATAGTAATAATTCTCGAAATAAGCAACACAGGGCAACCGCATCTAATGAAACAAGTTTCATCGGATTCAATTCCAAACAGCATTATTGAGAATTTCCAATAGCAAGGAAGAATTCATGCAGGCACGTCTCATCAGGGACTTCATGCTCTTTTTGCAATTCGTGGCA
>JAZLJN010000142.1:0-52274 GCA_045617885.1 Bacteroidales bacterium
ATCGCCAGATCAAGCAGAAGAACAAGACCTTCTACCAGATCGTACTCGAGAAGACGCCATTCTACGGCGAGATGGGCGGTCAGGTAGGCGACAAGGGCGTGCTCGTGTTCGGCGACGAGGAGATCAAGGTCATCGACACCAAGCGCGAGAACAACCTGGCCGTACACATCGTCGAGAAGCTGCCACAGGACATCACAGCGCCTGTACTGGCCAAGATCAACGCCGACGACCGTACAGCGCTCGAGTGCAACCACACGGCTACCCACATCCTCGACTACTGCCTGCGTGCCGTCCTCGGTACCCACGTCGAGCAGAAGGGCTCGCTCGTTTCGCCTGAGAGCCTCCGCTTCGACTTCAGCCACTTCCAGAAGGTGACCGATGAGGAGCTTCGCGCTGTGGAGCACCTGGCTAACCAGATGGTACGCGAGGGCATCCAGCTCGAGGAGCATCGCAACATGCCTATCGACGAGGCTAAGAAGATGGGCGCCATCGCCCTCTTCGGCGAGAAGTATGGCGACGAGGTACGCGTCGTGAAGTTCGGTCCTTCTGTCGAGCTCTGTGGTGGCTGCCACATCTCTAACACCGGTCGCATCGGCATGATCCGCATCGTCATGGAGACCTCCGTTGCTGCGGGCGTACGTCGTATCGAGGCCATCACCGGCAAGGCTGTCGAGCAGATGCTCGACGCTCAGCAGGACATGATCCGCGAGCTCAAGGATATGTGCAACAACGCCAAGGACCTCGCAGCTGCCGCAAAGAAGCAGCAGGACGAGAACGCCGAGATGAAGAAGCAGATTGCCGAGTTCAAGGCACAGCAGGAGCACGCACTCAAGGTGATGTTCCTTGAGAACGCCATCGACGTCAAGGGCATGAAGGTAGTCCGCATCCTGACAAACCTCGAGCCCGATTCTATCAAGAACATCGCCTTCCAGCTCCGCGCAGAGAACCAGAACCTCATCGTAGTAGCAGGCACCGAATATCAGGGCAAGCCACTCCTCACCGTAGCCATCAGCGACGACGTGAAGGCTCAGGGCTACAATGCCGGTCAGCTCGTGAAGGATGCTGCTAAGCTCATCCAGGGCGGTGGTGGCGGCCAGCCTCACTTCGCTCAGGCTGGTGGCAAGAATGCCGAGGGTCTTGGCAATGCCGTAAACGCTATCCTTGATGCCATCAAGGCGTGATGAATAAAGTTAAATGTTAAAGGTTAAAAGTTAAAAGTTAACCGTTGACAACGAATGATCCTCCAACAAAAGAAATCAAAAGAAATCAAGATAATGCAGATGACGCAGATTTAACGGATTTTACAATTTTTTAATGTATCACAGATATCCGTTTATTTAAATTATAATCCGTTTTATCTGTTTGATCCATTAAATCTGTGTTCAAACCGTACAGGTCGATAGATTTTCCTTTGATTTCTTTTGTTGGAGTCCATGACAATAACTCATGTTATAAAGTGCACAAAGCGCAGACAAACATTACCTTTCTATGAAGTTGAAGAAGCTAATCACAATTCTTTGCTGTATGATCCTTGCCCTGCAGGCGCTGGCTGACGGCAAGGCAAAGTTTGACGTAGATACCCATGACTTCGGAACAATCAAGGAGTCGGACGGTGACGTTACGTTCATTTTCACCTTCACTAACGAGGGTGATTCGCCACTACTTGTGACCCGTGCCCAGGCAAGCTGCGGATGTACGTCACCTGACTACACCCGTAAGCCAGTACGTCCTGGTGAGAAAGGTGAGATCAAGGTGACTTATCATGCCAAAGGCCGTCCGGGACCTTTTGACAAGAGTGTGTATGTCTATACCAACAGCAAGTCGCAGGAGAAGGTCATGCTCACCATCACAGGAAATGTCATCAGCACTTCCGGTCCGATAGATACCTACACAGAGAAAATGGGAGGCGGTTTGAGAGTTAAGACCACCTCTATCAACTTCTTTGATGTCTATCCAACCCGTGCCCACCGCACCCGCACTCTGATGTGTTACAATGAAGGCGATGAGCCTATGCGCGTCACTTTCCGCAACACCCCCAAGCATGTGGCTATCGCTTGCGAACCGGAGGTCATCATGCCAAAGAGTGAAGGTAAAGTGCTGATCACCTATCTGGCAGACAAGGTCAAGGACTGGGGACCACGTAAGGATCAGCTGGAGATCTTTGTCAAAGGCAAAGAGACCCAGATGAAGGGCAATCAGATTACGCTCATTGCTGATATCTGGGAGGACTTCTCAAACATCAGTAAGAAAGAGCGTGACAATGCTGCCGAAGTAGAGGTCTCAAATACGCTGGTCAACTTCGGCAAAGGCGAAAAGGCAAGGACACAGGAACTGACCATCCGGAATACAGGTAAGGAGAAGCTCGTCATCCGTAAGATCCTCAACGAAAAACCAGAGGCATTCCGCACCGAGCTGACTGAAACCGTGGTGAAGCCAGGACAGACGGCAACGCTCCGAATCACGTTTGACCCCAACAAGTGTGAGCAGAAGAGTATCAGCCACAATGTCACGATTATAACCAATGATCCGAGCAATTCGAGAGTAATTGTCAGCTTGCAAGCCGCAAAATGACAAATGCGCTTTCCAAACCTACAGATATAGGCAAAATATTGAATGGCGAAATTCGATATTTTGCCTTTTCTTATACATTTTAAATATATATTGATTATATTTGCCGAGAGAAAGAGTGGAATATCAAACTATTGGCTCTTTCCAGTGAAGAAGGTTAACTTTATCTAATAATTTAATACATTTTTACATTATGGCTTATTTATCTACTGATAAACTTGTGATTGTTGGCGCAGGTGGTATGATTGGCTCTAACATGGTTCAGTCTGTCCTCATGCTTGGTCTTACTCCAAATATCTGCCTCTATGACATTTTCGAGCCAGGCGTACATGGCGTAGCTGATGAGATCGCTCACTGCGCATTCCCTGGTGCAAACGTAACCTGGACCACAGATGCCAAGGAGGCATTTACTGGTGCCAAGTACATTATCTCTTCTGGTGGCGCTCCTCGTAAGGAGGGTATGACCCGTGAGGATCTTCTTAAGGGCAACTGCCAGATTGCTGCTCAGTTCGGTGACTATATCAAGGAGTACTGCCCAGAGGTTGAGCACGTAGTGGTTATCTTCAACCCTGCTGACGTTACTGCACTCACCGCACTCATTCACTCAGGACTTAAGCCAAACCAGCTGACCTCTCTTGCAGCTCTTGACTCTACCCGTCTGCAGCAGGCTCTCGCTCAGGAGTTCGGCGTAGCTCAGGACAAGGTTACCGGCGCTCACACTTACGGTGGTCACGGCGAGCAGATGGCTGTTTTTGCCTCAAAGGTACAGATTGACGGCAAGCCACTCAGTGAGATGGGTCTTTCAGAGGAGAAGTGGGCTGACATCAAGAAGCGCACTACCCAGGGCGGTTCAAACATCATCAAGCTTCGTGGTCGCAGCTCATTCCAGAGCCCAGCTTATCAGGCTGTCAAGATGATTGAGGCTGCTATGGGCGGCGAGAAGTTCCTCTGGCCTGCTGGCTGCTATGTAAACTGCGACAAGTGCGGTTACAAGAACGTAATGATGGCTATGCCTACCGTTATTGACAATACCGGCGTTCACTTCTGTGCTCCTGAGGGCACCGCTGAGGAGATGGCTTCTCTGGCTTCTTCTTACGAGCACCTCCAGAAGATGCGTGATGAGATCATCGCTCTCGGCATCATCCCTGCAGTTGAGGACTGGAAGACTCTGAATCCAAACCTCTAATTCATCCGACGGATTTCGTCGTTTGCAATTATAAAAACAAATAATTAATATCGCCACCCTCGCAACATTACCTTGTGGCCGGGATGGCGATATTTATTATATATCATTCTTCTTCTAATTAGTATTCTTCCGTGATTGACAAGAATATCATTTCCCGTGCTCTTGAGGTCCTGAACAGTGGCGGTGTAATCCTCTACCCTACAGATACAGTCTGGGGATTGGGTTGTGATGCCACTAATTCGGCAGCCGTGCGTAAGATCTATGAGATCAAGCGTCGTGCTGACAGCAAGTCAATGCTCTCACTGGTGGATGCTGTCGGACGTGTTGACTATTACTTTGACCGCGTACCCGAGATAGCCTGGGACCTTTGGGAAGTCACAGACAAACCGCTGACCCTTATCCTGCCACGCGCCCGCAATGTAGCCCCCGAACTCATAGCCGAGGATGGAACGATGGGTATGCGCATCACCAGCGAGGAGGTTTCCAATACCCTCTGCGCCCGCTTGCGCCGCCCGCTGGTAAGCACCAGTGCCAACATCAGTGGCGAGCCTACAGCCCGCTGCTATGCCGACATCAGCCAGGAGATCAAGGATGCTGTGGATTATATCATCCCCCTCCGCCAGGATGAGACCCGAAACCCTGCGCCCTCTGGCATCATCAAGGTGGAAGACGGCGGCATAGTCAAAGTCATCCGATAAATACTTTCAGCCATTGAATCCGAATAGACAACGCATACTGTACATCCTCTGCGACCTGCTTGCCACCCTGGCAGGCTGGCTGCTGTTCTATGTGTATAGGTTTGGCGTCACCGGATTCCTCACCGTATCCACGCTGCCCGAGTTTCTTGCCCTGCGTTCGGTGCAGACAAGCCTCGTCCTCGGACCGTTGGCGTGGATGCTGCTCTATGCCTTCTCTGGCTATTACCAGAAGGTTTTCTTCAAATCGTACACCGAGGAACTGCAGACTACCCTGCTGACTTGTCTCTTCGGCTGTTTAGGTGCATTTTTTGCCATGGTGATTGATGACGTCCCCTTCTTCAATGATGAGGCGATGGGGATTGTCAAGATTGTGCATGTATCCCAGAGCGTCTATTGGCAGATTCTTCTCACCATGTTCAGTTGCATCTTCCTGCCCCTCTATAGCGTACGTCTGTGCATCACGCTGCGCACCAGCCGTCTCATTCAGTCAGGCAGGCTTTCAGTCCGCACGCTGCTGATCGGCAAGGGCGAAAATGCTGTCCAACTGGAGCGCGAGCTTCAGTCAGAGCGGCGCAAGAGCGGCTATTCCATCGTAGCGCGGACTGACTTTGAGGTTAGCACCGATGAGTTCCAGCAGATAATAGATAAGTATGACATCAAAGCCTTCCTGCTGGCACCTGACACACAAGATCAGCGACAGCTCAACCGACTTATCTACCAACTGATGCCCTACGGCTTCCCTATCCGTATCAAAGCCACAGATGAAGAGATGCTCAAGGGTCTGGTCCATGTCGGTTCACTCACCTCACTGCCCATGATTGAGTATTCCTCTGATCTGCTCAATCCCTTCTTCCGCAATGTCAAGCGAACGTCAGACATCATCGTCTCAATCCTTGCTCTGCTCCTGCTCTCGCCGCTCTATCTTGTCCTTGCAGTGGCAGTCAGGCTGGATTCCCCAGGACCAATCTTCTTCAGCCAGCAGCGCATCGGACTCTCCGGACGTCCGTTCTGCATCTACAAGTTCCGCTCCATGTATGTCGATGCGGAGCAGCACGGTCCACAGCTTTCCAACCGTATGGACCGCCGCATCACACATATCGGACACTACCTGCGCAAATACCGCCTCGATGAGCTGCCTCAGTTCTGGAATGTGCTCCGTGGCGACATGAGTCTGGTAGGTCCCCGTCCGGAGCGCGACTATTACATCCGTCAGATCATGGATGTAGCCCCCTATTATTCGCGCCTTCTCCAGATGCGGCCCGGCATCACTTCCTGGGGGCAGGTCAAATACGGCTATGCCTCATCCATTGACCAGATGGTGGAGCGCATGCGCTATGATCTCATGTATGTGGACAACTCATCCATAGCCATGGACCTCAAGATACTCGGTTACACCGTTAAGATTGTCCTGACGGGCAAAGGCATCTGACACCCATAATCAATCATCTATTCACAGCATAGAGATGCTTCATAGAACTTATTCAATAGTAAATCGGGGAGTAGAACGCATCGTCAGCTGGCGTGAACGCCACCTCACAGAGCAGCAATTCGTACTCATTCTGGCATTCCTTACCGGACTGGCAGGAGCTGCCGCTGCGCTTATCCTCAAATGGCTCATCCATTCTTTCCAGCATTTGCTGACCCTTTATTTTGATGTGGATGGCGCCAACTATCTCTATCTGCTCTATCCTGTGCTGGGTATCCTCATTGCGGGATGTTACGTCCGATACGTCGTGCGTGACGATATCGGTCATGGTGTCACCAAGATTCTTTATGCCATCTCGCAGCGTAAGTCCATCATCAAGGAGCATAACATGTACACCTCTGTACTTGCCTCCAGTGTCACCATCGGATTTGGCGGATCGGTCGGTGCCGAGGCTCCTATCGTGCTTACAGGCTCTGCTATCGGTTCCAACCTGGGTCGGCTTTTCCGCATGGATCAGCATACACTGATGATTCTGCTGGGCTGCGGCGCCACCGCTGCTATTGCCGGCATCTTCAAGGCTCCTATTGCCGGACTCCTGTTCACGGTCGAGGTGCTGATGCTTGATCTCACAGCCTTCAGCATTATGCCGCTGCTGATCTCGGCGGTGACGGCAGCTTCGGTTGCCTACGCCGTGGATGGTTCCAAGGCACTCTTTTACTTCTCCGAGGCGATGGATTTCTCCATTGAGCGAGTTCCTTACGTCATCCTGTTGGGCATTTTCTGCGGATTCGCCTCGCTCTATTTTACCCGCACCACCTTCTGGGCAGAAGATCAGTTCAAGAAGGTAACCAATCCCTGGATCAAATGGCTTTACGGCGGCACATTCTTGAGCATTGCCATCTTCCTGCTCCCACCACTTTACGGTGAGGGTTATGAAGCCATCCAGCATATTTATAACGGACAATACCACGAGATTCTGGGCAATTCCATCTTCTATAGCCTGACCCTCGGTGGGTTGAGTGAGGTCATTCCTAACGGACGTTTCTGGATTCTCTGTCTCTTTATCCTCATGGTCATGCTCACCAAGAGCTTTGCCACGGCTGCCACTAATGGCGGCGGAGGCTGCGGCGGTACCTTTGCACCATCACTTTTCCTGGGCAATTTTGCGGGTTTCCTTTTTGCCTACATGCTCAATGAGTCACACCTCTTCACTTTCCTGCCTGAACAGAACTTTGCCGTGATGGGCATGGCTGCCGTGATGAGCGGCGTAATGCATGCTCCGCTGATGGGCGTGTTCCTCTCTGCCGAACTGACAGGTCGCTTTGACCTCTTCCTTCCGCTTATGATTGCAGCCTGCTTAAGCTATGGCACGATCCGTATCTTCGAACCCTACTCCATCTATACCCGACGTCTGGCACTTAAGGGCGAGCTTATCACCCACCACAAGGATAAAGCAGTACTGACGCTACTCAATCTGCAGGATCTGATCAATACGGACTATACCATCGTGAGCCCCGACATGAAACTGGGCGAACTGGTGAGAGTCATCTCCTCGCAGACGCACAACCATTACCCGGTCTGCTATGAAGATGGCACGTTCGTGGGCGTAGTCACGCTCAATGACCTCCGCAATATCATGTTCCAGCCCCGTCTATACGAACGCATGACCGTGGAGGACATCATGATTGGACCGAAAGGCAAAATCCTGCCAGAGATGAACATGGCTGACGTCATGAACCTGTTTGACTCTACGGATGCCTGGACCCTCCCCGTCATTGACAAGCAGGGCAAGTACCTCGGCATGCTTTCGCGTCAGCGCATTTATGCCACTTACCGCAAGCTGCTGCTCAAATTCTCTGAAGATTGATTTAAACTGACACCGTGCCAGCCAAGTCTAAAGAAGAAACAAATAAAACTGAAGTATATGAACAACCGCATTTTTTTAAGCCTTATCCTGGCAGTGCTTCTCCTCTTTGGCATGAACACTACCGCTATGGCACAGCACACACACGGTACTCCGCGCAGCAGCAGTCATTATAGCCGTACGGGCAATGTACTGCGCGGACTTGAGACCGTAGAGCGAGTGGCAGAATATGCCATGCTCGGCAACCGCATCAGCAAGCTGGATGACTACACCGGCATCCGCTTCGGTTATAATTCAGCCTCTCTGCGTGCAACAGGCATTCCTGACACCTATACCGAATCTATCTCTGGCGCTAACGTGGGCGTCGTATTCGGCTGGTACTTGGGCAAGAGTCCGGTTTCTATTGAGCCAGGAGTGTTCTATTCTATGAAGGGTGGCAAGCTCAACGAGCGCATGCTGAATCTTGACACGAAATATACCATGCACTCATTTGAGGTGCCTGTAGTCTTCAAGCTTCATCAGGGCATCGCTCCCGGCACTGTGCTTCAGCCTTTCCTGGGCGGATTCATGTCGTTCGGATTTGCCGGCACCACTACGGTTCCTGGCGAAGGGAAGTATGATACCTTTGACAATGGTATCTTTGAGGATCTTGATGCCGGACTTCGTTTGGGTATAGGCGTCACAGCTCATCCTCTCTACTTCGAGGTAGCCTATGATCTGGGCCTGCTCAACTTGTGTGACCGCAGCTGGTTCAGGGATGGTCCAACCATGAAGACCAGAACCTGTTCATTCAACATCGGTTTCAATTTCTAACCCATCAATCCCCCCCTACTCCATGATCATTTCCTTACATATCGAATACCAGACCCAATGGGGAGCACAGCTATATGTGACCACCGGCAAGAAGCCAGAAGTCGGACAGCAACTGCCTAATGACGCCATAGAAATGGATAATGACGGACGCGGCAACTGGTTTGTGGAGGTAGATGCTTCGCGGCTCTGTGCCACTGCCTACCATTATGTCCTCTCATATCAGCGGCATGTATTGCGCAACGAGTTCGGCAACGGTCACCGGATAGCCGGACTTCAGGAGTCATCACAGGAGGTCCCTACACTCCGCGTGTGGGACGACTGGCGCCGCCTGCCACTCTATCGCAGTTTCTTCTCACTTGTGTTCCGAAAGAATCCGGTGCGCAATCTGGAGGATGCAGTGCTCAATGATGAGGCTCTCCTGCCTAACAAGCTCACCCTAGTGTGTGAGGCAGCCTCCATCCAGCAGGAACATGTGCTGGCGCTCATTGGCAATGTACCCGAGCTTGGCGGCTGGCAGCCGGAGAAGGCATTGATCATGCAGCCCATCGGTCTGCATCTGTGGGGAGTGACTATTGATCGCAGTACGCTCAAGTTCCCGCTCCGATTCAAGTTCGTGCTCCTCTCGCGTGATACGCACCAGTTCGTTGCCTGGGAAGACTGTACAAACAGATTCTTCGAACCCAGCGCCATGGAGCCGGGTGACAGCCTGCTGATTTGTAACCAGCGGTTCAAGCCAATCAAGAATAAAATGCTATAACATTAATATGAAGAAAATCATTCTCGCTATCACATGCCTGCTCCTCGCCGGCATCTATCAGCCAGTTCAGGCACAATCTATCTTCAGCCGGATATTCGGTTCTTCCAGCACCAGTTCTACCTCTAATAATGCCACGGCGAACAAGGGCGGTGAGGTGGCTGACGTCATTTCCAACATCATCGGTGTCTTTACGGGCAAGAATACCAACCAGGCTTCGCTCATTGGCACTTGGAACTACACCAAGCCTCGCGTCCAGTTTGAGAGTAAAGACCTCCTGACCCAGGCAGGCGGTGCTGTAGCTGCAGAAAAGGTTGAGAAGAAGCTCACCTCTATCTATAAGAAAGTTGGTATCACTGAAGGGCGCATGACCTTCACATTCCAGGAGGATGGCAAGGTGATCTATACAATGGGTAGCCGCAAGTTCCAGGGCACGTACACCTTTGATGACAAGGAGCATGCTGTCAACATCACCACAGCTTCAGGACGAACACTCAAGGCTTACGTTACTGTCACCCCTACCTTCATGAGCCTCTGTTTTGACAGCACCAAGGCACTCCAGCTCTTCACGAACATCAGCAGCAAGTTCAACACCTCCATCAGCACCCTCGCTGGCGCTTATGACGGCATGAAGACTGGATTTGAATTCAGTAAACAGTAATTGCTGATCCACATTTTCCTCGCACCATACCCAAATTAACATAAGAGCATCCGTAAATCCATGCCAACTCTCCTGGCACGCATTTGCGGATGCTCATTTTCTTGTCCAATACCCTTGGCGCCCATTTTAAAGTCTTTAAATTGATGTTTGATTACACAAACGTCAATTTAAAGGTTGTGAATCCTTTGTCCATGATCCTTGGCGCCCATTTTAAAGCCTCTGAATTGATGTTTGATCACACAAACGTCAATTCAGAGGTAGTAGAACCTTTGTCCATAAACCTTGGCGCCCATTTCAAAGCCTCTGGATTGATGTTTGATCACACAAACGTCAATTCATAGATGGTGGATTACTTGTCTTTGACCCTTAATAAAGAGGAATGATAGCGGAAAGAAGGGGATTCGAACCCCTGAAGCGCTTTTGACGCTTACACGCTTTCCAGGCGTGCCTCTTCAACCACTCGAGCACCTTTCCTAAAAAAAATAACCGACTAAGGTTAATGATTTAATTCAATCTGAAGTACGGCATCTGATTTGGTCTTGCCGTCAGATATCAGCACATAAGGACTTGGGATAGATTGAGGGAACTTAAGTGTTGCCACCTTGGCACCTAAAGTATCCTTGAGCAAATAAGTACTGTCAGCTTCGATAACCAAATCAAAGAACTGCTCCTGCCATACCGCCTGAACAGAATCGAACAACACGGTAGTGGCCAGCGAATCCATGACGTCCGAAGCCCATGCAGAGGCTACCGATACTTTAGGCATTCGCAAGGCTGTACCTACATCAGTAAGCAGATAAGCGCCCTCGGCAGCAGAACCTGTGAAGGTTCCATCAAAAAGCACAATGCTATCACCTGCACTAATACCATGACGCTGGGCTGTAATGTCCCAGACGCCAAGACTGTTTCGCATAGATCTGTTCACATGGATGCCATCGCCCGAAAGACACTCCAGGGTCACATTCACCTTATACTGACACAAAAGACCTGCTGCAGAAATGGCATGTGTGATACCACTGGTTTCTGACTGGGCATGATTTCGCACCAGCAGCTTGCCTGTACCGCCCAGAATCAGCTGACCCTCGGCATAGATACAACCATCTGCAGAATCGGTAAAATGGAATGCGTTCAGCTCATTCTGACTTTTCTCTGGCAGAACGATATAACAATTTCCCTGCCCAAGACAACTGATAGCTGGCCCGTGAAGGCTATTCAAATAGAGACCAGACAAATAAAGTGCATAGGGACGAGAGCTTGAGATGGTAAGACTCTCATGCATGTCCGAACCGTATTTGGATGGATATCCGTAGGCAATGACGACAAGACTATCAGCCGTATTCTGCAGACGAACGGTCTTGTCATCAATCTGCACATCGACCTGATCCTTATACGGCCCCCACACACGAGCACCATCAGCGGTGTACTCCACATATACAAGATGTGTGAAAGCTCGAACCTGTGAGTTGACCGGCAGGAAATTGCTTCCGACAGAATTCGTATCATACTCACTACATGACAGAGCAAGACTCGTCAGCAGCACTGACAATAAAGCCAGCACTGGAAGATACTGAAGTCGGAGCGAATGGATCAGATGCCTTATCATTATTCCAATTATGGGTTCAAAACATTAATTCTTTGACTTATGTACGGCGCACGTCTTGCACTGGGTCAACTCTCCGCGGAAACGCTTCTCAACGAGATGCTTCAGACGATCCTTCAGCGGTTCGATACGGATTCCGTCAATGACATCACCCATGAAGGCGAACATCAGCAGCATACGAGCTTCAGACTCTGGAATGCCACGGGTACGCATATAGAAAAGTGCCTGCTGATCAAGCTGTCCGACCGTAGCGCCGTGTGAACACTTCACATCATCAGCATAAATCTCAAGTTCTGGGCGGGCTACCATACGGGTATCAGCCGTAAGAGAGAGATTTCGATCCGTCTGATGCGCATCCGTGCGGTCAGCGCCCTTCTGCACCAGAATTCTGCCGATGAACGAGCCGCGCGCAGCATCATCAAGCACATACTTGAACAATTCATCCGAATGACAATCTGCCACACGGTGACGGATATAGGTGATATTGTCCACCATCTGTTCCTGATCAGCAATACACATACCGAAGAGATGTGTTTCGGCATGTTCGCCCTGCATATCAATATACACACGGTTACGAGTACGTCCTGCCGTGAGCGCATACTGGCCGATAGCAGCGTTGGAATGTTCTTGCTGGGCTACATAGACACTTGACAAGCGCGCCACGCGGTCATTGTGCTCCTCAAGAGAATAGAAGTCAAAGGTTGCCTCCTTGCCCAGAAATATTTCTGTGACCTGAAGTGAGAGCTGACGGGGATAGTCGGCCGCCTCCGTAGCGCGAAGCAAGGATGCGTGATCACATGCCAGCAGGCTGGCTGTAGCGCCGTCCTCAAGGATAATCAGGAGGCGCTGGCATGCCATAAGATCATCCACACTACGAAGCAGGGAGATGAGCTGTATGGTCTTCTCAACCTTGACTCCGGCTGGCACATACAGGACGAAGCCATCCTGCGTAAACATTGTGCTCAAAGCTGCCTCGCCCAACGGACGATGGGCAGTGACTGAAGTGTGCTCGGCTCGCTGGTCATATTGAGGTTCCTGATTCATGGCAAGGCGATTATAGTAGCGGGCTACGATATCAGGATGATTGAGCGCGAACTGACGCAACGAACCTGCAAAATAAGGCTTTGCTACAGATGACTCCTGCGCTTTGGCGTTGCCGGACAAGGTAACATATTGTTCGTTGACCAGGAAATGCACGTCAGTAGAGAGTTCCGGCACGGCACAGGTGAAAAGGTCAGACTTACCGGTCGGCACCTCATGACGCGCCAGATTGAGGGCATAATCATAAGAGAGAGCCTCTTCAGGATCAACATGCGTAAAGTCTTTAGGGCGCTGCAATCCCATACGCGCCAGCACTTCGGCAGCCTCCTCACGGCAGGCATTGAGTGCGGGTGCAGAGTGGGCATTGATAAGCTCCTTCTGGGATTGATACAGCTCGATATATTGAGTGCTGGCAGACATTAGCTCTATGTTTTTTTGCGCTTAAACGATTCTACTTTATCACTCACCCAGTTCCTGCTTAATCCAGTCAAAGCCCTCGGCAAAAATCTTGTCGCCCAGTTCAGGACCACCCTCCTTGACGATACGGCCTTTGTAAACGATATGAACGAACTGTGGCTGCACGTATTCGAGCAGTTTCTGGTAGTGGGTTATGACAATGCTCGAACGCTCTGCCGACTTCAGACGGTTCACGCCATCACTCACGATACGCAGGGCATCAACGTCAAGACCGGAATCCGTCTCATCAAGGATGCTAAGGGTAGGTTCAAGCATAGCCATCTGGAAGATTTCATTACGCTTCTTCTCACCGCCCGAAAAACCTTCGTTGACCGAACGGTTAGCCAGCTTATTGTCGAGCTGCACGACGGCACGCTTCTCACGCATCAGCTTAAGGAACTCGGTAGCAGTCAGAGCAGGGAGTCCGCGATACTCACGCTGGGCATTGACAGCCGTGCGCATGAAATTGACCATCGAAACGCCAGGAATCTCCACCGGATACTGGAATGAGAGGAAGATACCCTCCCAAGCACGCTGCTCGGGTTTCATGGCGAGCAGATCTTTGCCCTTGTACCAGATCTCGCCTTCAGTTACCTCATACTGGGGATTACCCGTCAGGATGGCACTCAAGGTAGATTTACCTGCGCCATTCGGACCCATTACGGCATGCACTTCGCCGGGATTAATGGTCAGGTTAATACCTCGCAATATCTCTTTGCCTGCAACTGAAGCGTGCAGATTCTTTATCTCTAACAATGCCATAGGTGACAATAAATAAATTCTGATTACAAATTACGGATTAGCCAACGCTATTCTCAATGGAGAGTGACAACAGTTTCTGAGCCTCAACGGCAAATTCCATCGGAAGCTTCTGTACCACCTCCTTGGCATAGCCGCCTACGATAAGCGAGACGGCATCCTCCTCCTTAATACCACGCTGCTGACAGTAGAAAAGCTGCTCTTCATTGATTTTGGAAGTGGTAGCCTCATGCTCAACGATAGCAGTAGGATTCTGTATGTCCATAATCGGGAAGGTGTGAGCGCCACAGGTATCGCTGAGCAGCAGGGAGTCACACTGTGTGAAGTTTCGCACGCCGTCAGCCCCAGGCATTACTTTGACCAGACCACGATAGGAATTCTGTGAATGACCGGCCGAAATACCTTTGGAGATGATGCGCGAACGTGAGTTCTTGCCGATATGAATCATCTTGGTGCCGGTATCAGCCTCCTGGTAGTTATTGGTAACTGCCACACTGTAGAATTCGCCCTGCGAACCTTCACCGCGCAGTACGCAAGAGGGATACTTCCAGGTAATGGCGGATCCGGTCTCTACCTGCGTCCAGGAAATCTTGGAGAAATCGCCGGCACAAAGTGCGCGTTTGGTGACGAGATTATAGACTCCGCCCTTTCCATTCTTATCGCCAGGATACCAGTTCTGCACAGTACTGTACTTAACCTCTGCACGCTCATGCACATAAATCTCTACGACGGCGGCATGCAGCTGGTTCTCATCACGCATTGGAGCGGTGCAGCCCTCGAGATAGGAGACATAAGCCTCCTCGTCTGCGATTATCAGAGTGCGCTCGAACTGACCCGTACCACTGGAATTAATTCGGAAATAAGAGGCCAGCTCCATAGGGCAACGAACCCCCTTGGGAATATAGACGAACGAACCATCCGAGAAGACAGCAGAATTGAGCGCCGAATAGTAATTATCCCTCACCGGCACAACCTTGCCCAGATACTTACGCACCAGGTCAGGATATTCGCGCACAGCCTCACCGAATGAACAGAAGATAATGCCCAGCTCCGCCAACTTATCACGATAGGTGGTCTTTTGGCTTTCGGAATCTACAATGGCATCAACAGCCATGTTAGAAGCGCCATCAAGCGGAGTGCCAGCTGGCGCATTGCCCAGCAGCATATCGCGCTCATGAAGCGGAATGCCAAGCTTATCAAACGTCTTCAGAATCTCAGGATCCACCTCCTTATTCTCCGTCTTCCGTTTAGGGGCTGCATAGAAAGAAATCTTGTCATAATCTACAGGATCCACCTTGACATGGCCCCATTGGGGAACAGGCTGCTGCTGCCAGTAACGGAAAGCATCCAGTCGGAACTGCAGCATCCAGTCTGGCTCACCTTTCTTGGCCGAAATCAGGCGGACCACCTCCTCATTCAGACCTGTAGGAATGATTTCTGTATCAATGTCGGTAGTAAATCCGTACTTATAATCTCCGTTGGTGACGGATTGGAGTACCTCCTCTGATTGGTTCTCTTTACTCATTGTATATATATAAAATGTGCGCAAAGATAGCGGTTTCTGCTGAAATATCCAAATATTCCGTCAAAAAACGTCTAATTTATACCTTTGCGCACAAGATTTGTCTACTACAAACTACTTCTTGAGCAGTTCAAGCATTGCCTCGCCATAACGCTTACCGATCTGGCGGTATCCCTCTGCATTGAAGTGCCATGGGTCCCTGCCATTACCTGGCAGACCTTCAGCTGAAATGACGCGAGAGTTAGGAATCTCCTCCTTAAGCATAGGAAGTGAAGCTTCATTGTGCAAGTAGCACGAACCGCCCTGATCCTTGTAAAGTGTCTCGCCCGCAAGCAATGGCACCTCGGCTGGATTGAGACCCAAAGCATAGCAGATACGGAGATAAACCTTCTTAACCTTCTCTGCCCAATTCTTCTGACCATTATTGCTCTCGCCCTGATGCAGGAGGATGCCCTTGATAGTGCCCTGCTGCTGAGCAATCTTACCCATTGCGATGAGTCGGCCCAGCGGATCATTGCCATACTGCTTGCAGAAGTTCTGGAACCAGCCAGCCTCGCCTGCGATATAATCATCCTTCAGTTCCTCCATGTAAAGTTCGATCTTCGCGCCGCCTACAGCCACATTGATCACGCCTACGCTCACCTCTTCAGGAAGATTCTCCACCAGATAACGGCCAAAGTAATCAGCTGGTGTGAGACCATTTCCTTCACGGCAGAGTGGCGGTACGGCGGTGTACCATTCGCCCTGCTTGCGGCCCATCTGAGGGAAGTCAACAGCTGCCATCATCTTGAAACGAGGATTGACATCCACCTTATCCTGCTCTTCAGCTTGAGCAGCGCCCTCCATATTAGACTGTCCGAAGCAGAGATAAATGTGGAAGTTAGGATCACCCTGCCTTACATACTCCCAAGTATCAGGAATCACCGGTTCTGGGATGACTACCTCCTTAATATTGCCACCAACAAGCTTGAAACGATCGCCGAAGAACTGAATGACGCCCCAGCCATCAGTAGAGAGATCTTCAAAGTCGCCGTTCTGAACAATATTAACACCTACCCCGTCATCTACCAGCTTGATATCGTCCAGACAGATGGTGCCTGCCAGATGACCGAACACGAAGTCAAGACGGTCAATAGGATATTTGGCTGTAAACTTCCAGGTAAGTGAAGTCCAGTCAGTACCAACCTGTTGAGTAGCCTCCTGCTGCACATCCTGACTCATGCCGAAGCGGCTCTTGTTCTCGCTGGCAGAATTCTGTGGCCAGAAGCCCAGATCTGTCTTCTCCGAAGCCTTGGCTTTGAGTGTAAGCGTATAATGCTGGCCTACGGTTAGTGGTGCAATAAGTTTATACTGACCCTGATGGCGAAATATCTCCTGAGCGGCTTCCTTAGTAGTAAACTGGATGCATTGGCTCTCTTGCTGTGCCACTGCCGAACCAAACGACAGCATGGCCATAAGTGCTAAAGTAAATACAGACTTCATAATAATTTTAGATTTGTGTTATTGTGCAAAATATGTTTCGAGCTCCTCGAAGGCATTGCTTCCGGGCTCGTTGATAAGGTCTTTGATCAGCTTACCCTTCTCAAGCAAAAGGATGCGCTGGCTGATATCGGCTATAGAATTGAGATTGTGGCTGGAGATGATCACGGTGGTACCCATCTCGTGATTCATCTGGCTGATAAGACGGGCTACAATGATCTGGCTCGACGGATCAAGGTAATTAAACGGCTCATCAAGGATCAGCAGCTTGGGCTGCACCAGCATAGCTCCGATGATGCCGATCTTCTGGCGATTGCCCATGGAGAAGGATTTGATATATTTCTTCTTGCCAAGAACCTCATCGCCCATCAGCTCACGGAAGCCCTCAAGACGCCTGTTCAGTTCGTCAGGAGCGATGCCATAGACCTCGGCTATGAATTCAAAATATTCTTCTGGAGTATAATAATCAATGAGGAAGGAATCATCAATGAAAGATCCTGTATATTGTTTCCATTCACAGTTCTCATTGACAGGCAGGCCATAGCTTTCAACGTGTCCGGTAGTAGCTTCGATCAAATCAAGGATGAGACGCATCAGCGTGGTCTTGCCAGCGCCATTATTACCCACGAGGCCGATGAGTTCGCCCTCATTCAATACGAGTTCGGGGATGTCAAGTGCCACCTGGGCACCATATTTCTTTGTCAGATCAACAGTTCTGATAATTTCCATATTGCAATAGGTTGTTGTTATTTCTGATAACGCTCCATATACTTATATTTCTTACGTTCAAAGTCCCGAATCAGATAGTCGAAGAACTTGCGGCGCAGGCTAAGGCCAATGATGCTCAACACCAGGCAGTAGAGGAAGAACCACAGCGGCTCAAGGAAAATAGCAAAAGGGACATTAAGAGCAATCATCGCGAAAATGATGCCGAAGGTCTTGGCATTGAACGAAGAACGCGATCCCTGCTGATTGAAGAAGGCTTTGCCCATGAGATCAAACGGTTCGCAATGGAAACAGGGCCAAAGAGTATAGATATTGCCAACACCAATCGCAAAAAGTACCTGTCCGATCAGTACATACCAGCTCAACATCCCCATGAAGCATGCGGGCAGATAGACTAAAGAAGACAAAAGGGTCAGCACGTTATAAATACGGAACTTATCATCAAGAATACGCCGAAGCGGCAACGGACGGCTCCATATACCATTAAAATAGTTGGCCTCTATGCCGAATCCGTACTGAGAAAGCATGTTAGAGGGCAGCAGGAGCGCGAAAAACAGGAAATAGTTGAATACAATATTATCTCCCCTCTCCGCTGGCGTGAAGTTTTGTGAATAACCGAACCAAGCGAAATAGATCACAAAAAAGATAATTGGTAACTGCAACCGTCGTGAACGCAAAAGGCTGCGCAACTGAAGTCCAAAGATAGCGCTCTGACCAGAGGTGAGACCCAAACGGTTCAACAGACGTTCCAGCCAACCTTCGCCGGCTTTAACCTGTTGTTTTTTATTCTCGGCATACGGACTTCCCCGGCGCAACTCCATCACCACAATGGCATCAAAGACAGACACCAGATACAAAGTCAGAAGCAATAAGATGCCCCAACTTATCGGCATGACAATAAGCGCGATAGGAAGAATAAGCGCAGGAAGAATTAGATTTTCGGGATGCACGAGCTGGGAAAGCCACAGGAACTGATCCCAAACCTCCTCCTTCACCGGTCGGGTGCGGAGGAAAGCATCCATAGCGGTCTCCTCATGCGTCATAAGCAAGCGATAAATAATATCGGGCAAAAGGAATAGCATCGGGATTACAGCCACCAAGAGAGGAGACAGCCGACGGAACACCAAACTTACGGTGTCATCACTTAAAATGGCGAAACAGGCTCCACCCTCTACCATCCAGAGGCACCCCAGCAGATAAAGCTTGCCAAACAGCGAGCCTTTCTGAAAGTTGCGCCACAACTGACGGAAATATATTGTAAAGAGTGTCTTCATCAGCAGGTAATGTTTGAAAAAACGCTCCAAAGGTAAGGGTTTTATTCCAATCTGCCAAATAATTAAACAAAAAAATCTCAAAATGTTTTGAAATAAGGTATTTATTTATTATCTTTGCCCCCGATTTATATCTTGACCTTTTCGTAACTTATTACCAAATAACAACAATACACTATGAAACATCTCGTTTTGACACTTGCCTGCGCTTCTGCACTCACTGCAGCTTCAGCACAAGGCATGAAAGCCCCACAGGGCGGCAAGCAGATCAGTGACGAACTGATTGGCATCTTTTTTGAGGATATCAGCTCATCGGCTGACGGCGGTCTTTGCGCTCAGCTGATCCAGAATGGTTCATTCGAATATAATCCTACCATTAAGGATGGCTGGGGACCTGGAACTGCATGGCGTCTGGTTCGTCAGGGTCACTCTTCAGGTTACTATGACGCAGCTACTGAGAATTCACTCCATGCCAACAATCCACACTATATGCGTGTCAATATTGAGCGCGTAGTTACCAATATGCCAGACTTTGACGGCAATACGGGTATCGGTATCCAGAATGACGGCTATGATGGCATTGTTCTCAAGAAGGGCGAGACTTATCATTTCTCTGTTTTCCTCCGCAATCCTGACGGCAAAGCAAAGAACATTAAGGTAACTCTGGGCGGTATGCGTGCTCCTGAAGCAGGAACTCCTGGTCCAAGATGGCCTCGTCCTTTCACTTTGGCTGAAAAGAAGTTCCGCACTTTGGCAAACTCTTGGCAGAAGTATGAGTTCGACCTTGTTCCTTCAGAGGATTGCAGCAATGGTAACCTCCAGCTCGTATCTGAAACCGAGGGCGTGCTTGACATCGATATGGTTTCTCTCCTCCCAGCTGATACTTATAAGGGCCACGGCCTGCGCAAGGATCTTGCAGAGGCTCTTGAGGCATTGCATCCAAAGTTCATGCGCTTCCCTGGCGGTTGTGTAGTTCATGGTGGCGGTGATGGCTTCTGGAACACTTATCGTTGGAAGGAAACTGTTGGTCCAAAGGAAACCCGTCGCCAGCAGAAGAATACCTGGGGCTATGGCCAGTCAATGGAGCTCGGTTACTATGAGTATTTCCAGCTCTGCGAGGATATGGGTGCTGCTCCTGTGCCAATTCTTCCTTCAGGCGTAAGCTGTCAGGGTGTAAACGGCGGCTGGAACTTCCCTGCTGTACAAAATCAGTGGGCAGTACCAATGGAGGATATGGACGAATGGGTAGCTGAAGCTCTTGACCTCATTGAATGGGCAAATGGCGACGTTACTACCAAGTGGGGTAAGGTTCGTGCAGAAGCTGGTCACCCAGAGCCATTCGGATTGAAGTATCTCGGCATCGGCAACGAGGAGCGTATCTCTCCTGAATTCATTGAGCGCTTCAAGTATATTTATAATAAGGTTACAGAGGCACATCCAGAGATCGTGATTGTCGGTACCGCAGGTCCAGGCTCTCACCCAGGCAACCGTGACTTCGATACAGCTTGGAAACTGGCAGAGGAGATTGATATGCCAATCATTGACGAGCACTATTACGAGCAGCGCAACTACTTCGAGACTTCTCGCCAGTATGACAGCTATCCACGTGACCGCAAGACTAAGGTTTACCTCGGTGAATACGCTGCCAAGGACAAGAAGCTGCAGGATGCACTGGCTGAAGCACTTTACCTCTGCCACGTAGAGCGCAATGGTGACGTAGTTTGCATGACCTCTTATGCACCACTCTTTGCAAAGAAGAATCACCACTCTTGGGATCCTGATCTGATCTACTTTGACAACGAGCGCACTTATCTTACCTGCTCTTACTACGTACAGCAGATGTTCGGTCAGTCTTCTGGTCAGTATTTCTATGGCGACTGCGTAGATATTGAGGGCAAGACTAACCTGCAGGAGCAGTCAGTAGTGCTCAACACCAAGACTCGCACACTCTATGTCAAGGTCTGCAACGCAAGCAACGAGGCAAAGAACGTAAATCTCAACCTCTCTCGCTTCGGCAGCCTCAAGAACGCAACTATCACCACTCTGACAGGCAAGCCAGAGCAGGAGAACAACTACGAATCACAGCCTATCCAGCCAGAGGTACAGAGCATCAAGCTCAAGGCAAAGGATAAGATGGAGATTCCTGCTTACTCATTCGTGATGCTTACCATCAAACTCTAATGAAACATTTCCTATCTTCCATCGCTCTAGCCACGCTGGCTATCTGCTCCTTTTCGTGCAGTCATGATGCATTGACTGAAGTCGCTCCAGCTGAAAGCATGCAGGATCAGCGACTCTGGTATGATCAACCTGCCAATATCTGGCTTGAAGCGCTTCCCGTAGGTAACTCCCACATGGGTGCCATGGTTTATGGTGGCACCCTTGTGGAAGAAGTACAGCTCAACGAGGAAACCTTCTGGAGCGGTGGACCTCATAACAATAACTCGTCGGAGGCGCTCCAAAATCTTCAGACGGTTCGTGACCTGATCTTCGCAGGTAAAGAAAAGAAAGCCGAGGACCTGGTGAACCAAACGTTCATCAAGGGTCCTCATGGCATGCGTTATCTTACTTTGGGCAGCCTGAAGCTGAATCTCGGACATTCGGAACCGACCAACTACATCCGTGACCTTGATCTCACACAGGCCGTTGCCTCTACGAGTTATGAATATGGAGGTGTAACCTATATGCGTGAGGTTTTTGCCTCGATGATCGATGAAGTCATCGTGGTTCGCCTTACCACGGACAAACCTGGCCGTCTCAACTTTGAGCTCAGCCATTCTTGTCCAACCCTTCGTTCCACAGAAGCCTCCTTTCAGCGAGACTATGCGTCAATGCATTCCATCGTCAATGGTGTGGAGCACGAAGGTATTCCAGCAGCGCTTGAGGCTCACATGATAGCTGAAATCAAGGGAGATGGCAAAACACATGCCACTGACAGCGGTACAGTCATTGTCAGCAACGCTTCTCACATCACTATCGTGCTCAGTGCTGCTACCAATTACGTGAACTATCAGGATGTATCAGGCGATCCCGAGGGAAAGGTAATGATGCGACTTGATGCCGTTCGCGACATGAGCTATGACGAGCTGAAACAACGCCATTTGAGAGCCTACCAGAAGCAGTATGCCCGTGTGAACCTCGATTTAGGTCAGCACGATGTGCCTTCTGCCAAGCTTCCGACTAATCAGCGTCTGGACGAGTTCTATAACTCTACCCAGACAGATCAGCCGGATCTGGGCATGGTGGCATTGCTGTTCAACTACGGCAGATATCTCCTTATCTCCTCTTCACAGGGAAAAGACGGACAGGCTGCCAACCTTCAAGGTATTTGGAACGACAAGGAATTTGCTCCTTGGGATTCAAAATATACCATTAACATCAATGCGCAGATGAATTATTGGCCTGCAGAGGTGTGCAACATCACAGAGACCAATGAACCTCTCTTCGGACTGATCCGTGATTTGAGCAAGACCGGACGAATTACTGCCCGCGAGATGTATGGATGTCGCGGTTGGATGGCTCATCACAACACAGATCTCTGGAGAATCACCGGACCTGTGGATGGAGCCTTCTGGGGAATGTTCCCTAACGGTGGCGGTTGGCTTACTACTCATTTGTGGGAACACTATCTCTACACTCTTGATAAGACTTTCCTGCATCAGTATTATCCAATCATCCGCGGTGCTGCTGATTTCTATCTTGATTATCTGCAGCCAATCCCTGAAGGATCTTACTTCGCAAAGAGTATTGCCAAAAATGGTGTAACTCCAGATTATCTCGTAGTCACCCCATCCGTTAGCCCAGAGCATGGCGGCGTAGGCAAAGAGTCGCCTGTCAGTGCTGGTTGCACAATGGATAACCAGATTGTACGCGATGTCCTTTCTAATGCACTCGCTGCAGCGCAGGAGCTCGGCATTGATTACCTGTACCAGGATACGTTACGCCAGTTTATCAAGCGCATTCCACCAATGGCAGTGGGCCAGTACGGACAGCTGCAGGAATGGATAGAGGATTTGGATGATCCGAATGACGAACACCGTCACATCTCCCATCTCTATGGTCTCTATCCTTCACGCCAAATCAGTCCATTCACTACTCCTGACCTCTTCCAGGCAGCTGGCGTCACGCTCAATCAGCGCGGCGATCAGGCTACCGGCTGGAGCCTTGGCTGGAAGATCAACTTCTGGGCACGAATGCTCGATGGTGACCATGCTTTCCGCATTATCACCAACATGCTTCGCCTGCTGCCAAGTGAGGGATGGGATGCTATGCGCAAATATCCTGACGGCAGAACCTTCCCTAATCTCTTCGACGCACATCCGCCATTCCAGATTGACGGCAACTTCGGTGCAACTGCTGGTATTGCGGAGATGCTGATACAAAGTGAAACAGAGGGCAAGGAGAACCAGATGTTTGCCCTGCACCTGCTGCCAGCGCTACCTTCTACCTGGAAAGAGGGAAGCGTCACTGGACTTCGCACCCGTGGCGGCTATCAGGTTGCCATCGAATGGAAAGAGGGCAAACTCGCCAAGGCTACCATCATGCGTGCTGCCAACAGTACTCCGGAACATCTGATTGTCCGCAGCCAGACTCCACTCAAGAACCAGAAGCTGATCAGACAGTATGATGAAATCGGCGTATATGAATACGAAGTCGTTCTTGAAAATGGCAAGATAATCATCGAAAGCTAAATAATAAAAATACATTACTTTAATCTACATTTCACATGAAGTTTCCATTTCTTCTGACCGCCGTCTTGGCGGCAGGGAGCACTATGGTACAGGCACAGAATCCGTTTGTAAGCGGTAATTTTTCAGCCGACCCTACTGCTCGCGTCTTTGGTGACCGTGTTTATGTCTATCCTTCGCATGACATCACTCCTTCCGAACATCCCGATGCCCGTCAAGACTGGTTCTGCATGGCAGACTACCATGTTTATTCCAGCGCCGACCTAGTTCATTGGACAGACCATGGCATGATCCTTGATCAAAAAGATGTTCCATGGGGTAATCCTACTGCTTATTCCATGTGGGCACCTGATTGCGTTCAGGGTCCGGATGGTCGCTATTATTTCTATTTCCCAGATGCACCAAAGCCTGTTGAGGGACAGCGTGGCGGTGGATTCGGCGTAGGCGTTGCCATCAGCGATACTCCTTATGGTCCTTTCAAAGCTGAACCAAATAAGATTGAAGGCATCGGCGGCATTGACCCTTGCGTACTTCAATGCTCAAATGGAGACAACTATATCTTCTGGGGAAGTGGTGGCCTGCATGTAGCTAAAATGAAGAAGAACCTGCTGGAACTGGCAGAAGATAATCCTGTAGAGGTTCGCAAGTTCGGAGAATTTGAGATGAAATCAGTGGGTGTCAATTGTTCAAAGGATCTGCCACAGGCTGGTCTCCAGGAGGGTCCTTTCGCTTTCGAGCGTAACGGTAAATATTACCTTACCTATCCTTGGGTCCGCTATAAGGCAGGTGACAAGAATGACAAAGGCGAAGTGCTTGATAACCCAACCGAGGCGCTGGTTTATGCAATGAGCGACAACCCTATGGGTCCATACGAATACAAGGGTCTGATTATGGAAGAGTCTCCAACACACTGCTGGACTAACCATCATTCTATTGTAGAGTTTAAGGGCCAGTGGTATCTCTTCTATCATCATAATGACTATTCGCCAAACTTTGACAAGAGCCGTTCCATCCGTGTGGACAGCCTTTCGTTCAATCCTGACGGAACTATCAAGCAGGTGATCCCAACACTGCGCGGAGTAGGCATCAGTGATGCTGCCGAGAAGATTCAGCTCGACCGCTACAGCGCATTGAGCGACAAGGGCGCAAGCATTGACTGGGCAAACAGTCCTGAAGCTATCAAGGCTGATACAACACTCCGTTTCGAGGGTTGGAAGGTTGCTCTTGAGCCAAAGGCATGGGTACGCTATGAGAAGGCAGAAGTAAAGACTGCTCCTGCCACCAAGCTTTGGATCCGTGTACGCGCTGCAAAGGGTGCAGATCTGCAGCTTGCTTTACAGCCTGTCATGCATTCTGTTGCTCTTCCAAAAGTTGATGCTTCGATTAAGGTACAGAAGACCAAGGATTGGGAGACTCTCTGCTTCGACGTTCCAGTTGTAGCTCCAGGTATTTATGACATCACGCTTACCAATAGCGGCAAGGCTAACGGCGTGGAGGTTGACTGGATCACACTGAATGACCGCAAGCCTCTTGAGCCATGGCGTCAGGGCGGTATGCAGACCGGACAGTATCGTAATCTCTTCCTTGAGGCTGGCTATACTCAAGCACAGATTGATGCCAAGCTTGAGGAGATCTTCAATGGACTGTTCTATGGTCCTGACAAGGTTTACTTCGAGGTTGGAGATGACATGGGCTACATCAGCGACATCAAGAATAATGATGCACGTACTGAAGGCATGTCATACGGACTCATGATTGCCGTACAGCTGGACAAACGCGAGATATTTGACCGCATCTGGCGTTGGGGCAAGAAGTATATGCAGCTGCAGGATGGCCCACAGAAGGGTTATTTCCGCTGGAGCTGTCGTCCTGACGGCACCTCAAATGCACAGGGGCCAGCTTCTGACGGTGAACTTTATTATATCACCGCACTTCTCTTTGCCAGCAACCGCTGGGGCGACAACGGCGCTATTAATTATAAGAAAGAGGCTCAGTATCTGCTCGACGTCATTCAGCCACGTACCGTTCAGATGCCAGAGATGCCACGCATGCCTGAAGGATTCCGCTGGCCTCGTCCGGGTGAGCCATGGCCAGAGGGCGTAGAGCGTCCAAAACCTGTGATGGTGGATCGTACCCTCTCTTTGATCGATCCAGAGACAAAGCTCATCACATTCGTTCCTGGCGCAGACTACACTGATCCTTCTTACCACTTGCCAGCTTTCTATGAGGTATGGGCCCGTTATGCTGATGATGGTCGTAGTGACTACTGGCGTGAGTGCGCACGTGTAAGCCGTGAGTATCTGCACAAGAGTATTCATCCACTTACCGGTTTGAATCCTGACTACAACAATTATGATGGAACACTGCGCGGTGGCCGTGGCATCATTGGTGATGTCTTCCGTTTCGATTCTTGGCGCGTACCTATGAACATTGCACTTGATTACTCTTGGGCATGTGCTGACCGTGTATGGCAGCAGAACTACGGCGAGACTATTCAGAACTTCCTCTACAGCCAGGGCATTGATACCTTTGAAGATCAGTTCAACGTAGATGGCACCCGTCCAGCCCGTCTTCTCGGTGCAGGCGGCAAGACAGCATTGCGTCACAGCCTCGGTCTTATCTCTACCTCGGCTGCCGTTTCGCTTGTTACCTCACATGCCAAGAGCTACGAGTTCATTGACCAGCTTTGGAATGCTGAGCACAAGCCATTTGCTGATGGCTACTTCGATGCATACTATGATGGTCTGCTCCGTCTCTTTGCTTTCATGCACCTGAGCGGCAACTACCGTTGTATTGAGAAGAAATAAGTAGTCGTTCATTATACCCGACATACAAACAACTAACCCACTGACTTCTGGCAGAAAAGCCAAAGATCAGTGGGTTAGTTGTTTCTGATGGGAATGAATACTCAAACAGAATATTGCCTATTAGGAGCGAATCAAATCATCGCTCGATGGTCAATACACCGGCAGAATAAGGTTCAACCTTCAGCAGATAGCTGTGAGCCGATGAAGGCGAGAGTGTCAGGTTCTTAAGAGCTACAGCATCCTTCTTGTCCATGGTATTGCCAATCTTTAAGTCACCAGGAGCGAAGTATTCATACTTGGCATCGGCCTCACCAGGCCAAGAGCTCTGAAGGGTGAGGTCATACGACTGTTCAGTTGGATTGACCACCTTCACGATCACATATTTGCCATCCTCTGACATTGTAGTAACGACATTGAGATCTCCTGTCTCTCCCGTGTAAGAGAGCAAATAGCGAGAGAAGTGATCATACCACAGATCCGTTACCTGGTAATTGGGCGCTACATAAAGATCCTTGTAGTCAAAATTGATGAAGGCATTATCCCAGTCAGGCGAATCGGTACGACGAATGAAGAGTGCAGCCGCACCCATTGCAACCACATCCTTCGTCTCGCACATATTAAGGAATCCACCGGCGAAGAGTCCGGTACGCCAATCCTGGCTGTTAAGGTTCCATTCAGAGATAAAGAGCTTGATATTTGGGTTCGGGCACTTGGCTATCATATCTGCATAGCGGTCATACATCTTGCCCAGATTGACAGGACCAGTGGCATAACCGTTCTGCTGCTCGTAATGATGCAGGCTGAGATAATCAAAGAAGTGTCCGGAGCGGTTGATGAAAGCTTCATCTTCCTGGAAACCGCCACAAGCAATGATCTTGATAGAAGGGTCAATCTGGCGCATTGCCTCTGAGTAGCGACGCACGCAAGCTTCATATTTCTCGATGCCCATCTCCCACATCTCATTATCTATTTCCCAATACTTCACGTTGTATGGTTCGGGATGTCCGTTGGCGGCACGCTTGGCACCCCATTCCGTATAAGCAGGCTCATTGCAATAACGCAACCAGTTGAGGGCATTTTCCATAATTTCATCAGCCTCGCTGTCCGGACGTTCGAAGCCAACGCTCACTACCAGGATTGGCTCTGAATTGACCTCCCGACAGAAACGGAGGAACTCATCCGTACCGAAACAGTTCTGGTCATAATCCATCCACATCCAGTGATCCCAACGGCGACGCTGCTCCTGTGGGCCGATGCCCCAGCGCCAGTCATATTGTGCCACATAGCCACCGCCAGGCCAACGCATACAGGTTGGATGCAGTTCCTTCACAGTATTAAATATATCGGGGCGGAAACCGCCTAATGCCTTACCCGAAGCGGTAGTCATACTTGCCTCATCGACCTGTACGGCACCATTCTCCACACATATAGCGAAGTCAGCATCACCAGTATAGCTATCAGTATTCAGATCAAACTCATATTTGCGCCATTCTTTACCAGGCACACCCAAATCCTGTCTTGCCACAATCTGATTACCCTTACGCAAAGCTACTGACAGCTTTCCTTCACCTTTAGCATGAATGTATCCCAGATAATGTTCGCCTGCCACCACATTCTGCGGGCCCTGCAGCAATCCTGAAGGCTGCTTTGAGTCAATCAGCTGTGAATAATTCATGTTGACGGCATCACCCTTCACCATGCGGAATTCACCCGAGCCGAACGACTTCCACTGCGGTGCCACAGCAGGAATCTGCACATCCTGTGGCATACCTTCAAAGAATGTCTGCTTGCCATCAGCCGAAGTAACCTTGATATTGCGATAGAGAGCCTCTGTATAGTTCACCCAGAAGGTAATATCATTCTGTCCTGTTACGTCAAGTTTGTTGTACGAAAGCACCTGCTTGCCATCATAATACACTTTAGCCACCTTGCCACGGCAAGAGATACGCAACTTATGCCACTGCTGCTGTTCGTTGATCTGCTGGGCATTGGCAACCTTCTTGGTCAATGGTTCAAAGGTCTTGACCTTACGTGTTCGGCCATACATTGACACCTCTTTCTCCACCTGCGTCGAGATTGAGAAGTTGGCAGCATTATCACCCTTCTGCATAGCCTCACGAGCCTTTGCCAGTTCCTCATTCTTGCGCATCTCTTCGGTCTGTGCCACACTCAAGGAACGCACCTCATAATAAGGATTATGCATGCGCACAAAGTAAGGTTCACCCGAAGCCTGATTCTTGAAGGCGAAACGGATATCCATCAGGCCACCGCTCCACGCACGACGTGCCAGACGGTATGAGCGCCAGTTCACATCCATCGTAATGTCATAGTCATCCGTATTGACTTGGGTGATGCGGATAGGTTGCTCATAGCGCGTAGGAGAATGGAGCACCTGATCATCATCAGCGAACCAGCCATCGAAATAGCCATCACGCGGAGTAATGCCCGGGAAATGCTCCGGTTCAAAAGAACGCTCAAAAAGCAATTCCTGCCAAACGCCATTATTGGCAGAGAAATAGATATGTTCGAACAACTGACCATATAGCATAGGATCAATCATTCCACTTGGCTTGCTGCTGTCAATGGTAATGGCTTTGCTGACAGCTTGAGCCTGGACATTCATGGTTGCAACTGCTGGCAAGCACAATGCTCCAGCCATGCAGGCAGAAAAAAGATAATGCTTCATATATTGAGATTTATAACAAAGTAACAGAAGATGACTTCGCGCGTTGCGCTATGTAAAAAAACTCATGAGAGTTTTGCTCTATGCTTATTTTTCGATGATGCTGTATAACCATGCTATTTCCTGCGCCCAGAGGCTCTCGTCCGGTGTCTCCAGGATGATTGGCATATC
Source organism: Bacteroidales bacterium (assembly GCA_045617885.1). Taxonomy (GTDB): domain Bacteria; phylum Bacteroidota; class Bacteroidia; order Bacteroidales; family UBA3663; genus Liminaster. Next base: position 29,174 of record JAZLJN010000142.1, read on the forward strand.
ATCAAAATGCGGATCATTCATCATCCGGCGGAAGAAGTCTTCGCCAAGGCACCCTTTACCGATGCTCTCGTGGCGGTCCACATGACTGCCAACATCCTTCTTGCTGTCATTGAGATGGATAGCACGGAGGTAGGAGAAGCCGACTTCACGGTCAAATGAAGCAAAAGCATCATCATAACCTGCCGAAGTCTTCAGGTCATAGCCGCCTGCCAGGGTGTGGCAGGTATCAATGCAGACTCCTACACGGTTCTTATCATTCACGCCCTCAATGATACGGCGTATCTGCCCCCATTCATAACCCAGATTGCTGCCCTGACCCGCTGTATTCTCAATGACGGCAACGGCAGTCGTGGTCTGGGACAAAGCCAGGTTAATACTCTCTGCTATTCTATCCAGACAAGCCTCCGGCGAGATCTGCTTCAGATGGCTTCCTGGGTGAAAGTTGACCAGAGTCAATCCAAGCTGTTCGGCACGCTGCATCTCATCAAGGAATGCATTCCGTGACTTCTCCAATCCGCCGCCAGGCTCCAGATCCGGCGAACCGAGATTAATCAGATAGCTGTCATGAGGCAGCACATACTTTGGCAGGATCCCAGACTTGGACAGACGCTCCTTGAAGGCAGCAATGCTCTGTTCGGACAGAGGTTTAGACACCCAAGATTTCTGATTACGGGTAAAGAGGGCAAAAGCCTTTGCTCCGATTGCTTCAGCAGCAGTCACCGCATTCTCCGGACCGCCAGCACTACTGACGTGTGCTCCTATGTATTTCATTTTTCGTCTTGATTTTGAATGATATTCGTTTAAGAATTCATGGCAAACCCTGTAGGCACGCCTATGAACATTTGCAAATGGATGCCAGAGATCTTGGCGTGCATTTACAGGTCTTAAAATCTACGTCATGGATGTCTGGCAACAAATTCACAATCGTGAAATGCATGCCAAAGACCTTTGGCAACGATTTCATAGTTGTGAAATGCACGCCAAGAATGCTGGCATCGATTTTAAAGTTGTGAAATGCGCGCCAAGACCTTTGGGCGCATTTCTTAAGGATGAAAATGCTCTGCTCAATAGCGTTTTTCCGCATTTCACATTTTTATCTTTACGTTTTCGGTGCAAAGATATATAAAAATTTGGCAAATACAATAATTTTCTGTATTTTTGCGCGCAAAAAATAAAAATATTATTAATAATGAAAAGGTTTTTATCAATTTTTGTACTGCTCTGCAGCATCACTATTGCGGCGATGGCACAGATGGTTAATCCAGTAAAATGGACCCACACCAGCAAGCAGGACGGAAACACACTCGTACTCACATTCAAGGCCACCATTGACGAACACTGGCATCTCTACAACATGAGCGTACCAGAAGGTGGCCCGGAAAAGACATCTCTCACCTTCGAGAAACTGGAAGGTGCCAAATTGCAGGGTGCAGCCCGCTTCGTCAGCGGCACTCCTATCACGATGTATGATGATGCTTTTGACATGGACCTCACCTATTACGAAGGTTCGGCATCAATCCAGCAGAAATTTACTCTCACCGGTGGAGATTATTCAATAGAGGGTTATGTGACCTACATGAGCTGCTGTGACGGTATGTGTACCCCACCTACCAACTATGACTTTACGCTCAGCGGCAAGTATGAGGCTGCTGCCAAGGGTGAGGAATCAGGTGCAAAGAGCGAGGAGACTGCTCCCGTTACTGAAAACACCCCATCTGTAGCAGAGAATACTCCTGCCGAGACTACTCCAGCAGAGGCAGAACCTCTCCCAGCAGCTATAGCAGAGCTTACAGAGGTACAGGAGGGTGATCTCTGGGCTCCAGTCATTGATAAGCTCCAGGCTTTTGCTGACGGAACCGCTTCCGATGATTCAGGCGAGACTCACTCATGGTGGTACATCCTTATTGCAGGCTTCATCGCAGGTATCATTGCTCTGATTACTCCATGCGTATGGCCAATGATCCCAATGACCGTCAGCTTCTTCCTGAAGCGCTCCAAGAATGACCGCAAGAAATCCATCCAGGATGCCGTGACCTATGGACTCTCTATCGTAGTGATTTATGTGGTACTCGGTCTTGCCATTACCGTAATCTTTGGTGCTTCGGCACTGAATTCACTCGCTACAAATGCTATCTTCAATATTATCTTCTTCCTGCTGCTCGTAGTGTTCGCGCTCTCTTTCTTCGGTGCGTTCGAACTGACTCTGCCAGAGTCTTGGACTACCAAGCTTGACGAGAAGGCAGATAACCTCCAGATGGATGCCCGCCGAGCTGCCAAGGCTGGCGACACCAGCATGAAGGCGAAGATGGCAAGTCTCTTCAGCATCTTCTTCATGGCATTTACACTGTGTCTGGTCAGCTTCTCTTGCACTGGTCCTATCATCGGCACCCTGCTCGTTGAGGCTGCTACCTCTGGCTCGATGCTCTACCCTGCCATTGGCATGTTCGGCTTTGCTGTGGCACTGGCATTGCCATTCACGCTGTTTGCCATGTTCCCAAGCATGCTCAACTCTATGCCAAAGTCTGGCGGCTGGCTTAATATGGTGAAGGTAGTGCTCGGCTTCTGCGAGCTGGCTCTGGCGCTCAAGTTCCTCTCTGTAGCAGACCTTGCTTATGGTTGGGGTATCCTTGACCGTGAGGTATTCCTCTGCCTCTGGATCGTGATCTTCCTCTTCCTGGGTCTCTATCTGCTGGGCTTCATCCGTCTGCCACATGATGACGATCCTGATCCTTCTGACCGCGTTTCGGTAACTCGCCTGATGATGGCGCTCATCTCTATCAGCTTCGCCGTATATCTGGTGCCTGGTCTCTGGGGCGCTCCATGTAAGGCAGTTTCTGCTTTCGCTCCTCCGATGAACACACAGGATTTCAGCCTTTACGATGATGACGTGAAACCAGCTTCACATGACTATGAAGAGGCTATGGCAATGTCAGCCCGCACAGGCAAGCCTGTCATGATTGACTTCTCGGGCTTTGGCTGCGTAAACTGTCGTAAGATGGAGGCTTCAGTATGGACTGATCCGCAGGTTAAGTCAATCCTGGAGAAGGATTACATCCTCGTAGAGCTGATGGTGGATGACAAGACCCCACTCCCGGGCGGTCCTCAAGTTATCGAGGAGAATGGCAAGCAGGTAAAGCTGCGCACCGTGGGCGATAAGTGGAGCTACCTGCAGCGCTATAAGTTCGGCGCCAACGCACAGCCTTTCTATGTGCTGATTGACCAGAACGGTAATCCACTTACCGGTTCGTATAGCTACAATGAGGACGTGCCTGCCTACGTTGAATTCCTGCAGAGGGGACTCAAGAATTTTAAGAAATAAAATGAAGGGGCGTGAAAGGGGCATGATAAAACGTTTGTCCTTTTCACACCTTTTCCCCTAAAGACTCCCCATAATAAAACCTACAGATATGGAACAGCATCTGAATGTACCTAATCTCGAGGCAAAGAAAGAGGCCTTTGGCCGCGCCCTCGGTGTAATGCAGACTCTCCGTAAGGATTGCCCATGGGATGCCAAGCAGACGTATGAGAGCATTCGGCAGAATAGCATCGAAGAGATGTACGAACTGGCTGAGGCGCTTGTCAAGAATGACCACAAGGAGATCAAAAAGGAGTGCGGTGACGTGCTTGAGCAGCTCTTCTTCTACGCCATGATGGGCGAGGAACAGGGTCAGTTTGACATGGCAGATATCTGCAATTCGATGTGTGACAAGCTTGTCTTCCGTCATCCTCATGTGTTCAACCCAGACGGATCGCTCATCTCACAAGTGGGAGCCCGTGGTGGGGAATCCGTAGAAAGTGCAGATGATGTCAGCAAGCTTTGGGAGGTAGTGAAGCAGAAGGAAAAGGATGGCAACAAGACCATCCTCTCCGGGCTGCCTGCCGGACTGCCTGCTCTCATCAAGGCATACCGAATGCAGGACAAAGCCCGCAATGCCGGCTTCGACTGGGAACAGAAGGAGGACGTCTGGCAGAAGGTTCGCGAGGAGATCTCTGAATTCGAGGTTGAGGCTAACCAATGGTCTGCCATTGCTTCAGATGAGAATAATAGCGCAGAGACCCGTGAAGCAGCACGTGACAAGATGGAACGTGAGTTTGGAGATCTGCTCTTCAGCCTGATCAATGCTGCCCGGCTTTATAAGATCAAGCCTGACAATGCCCTCGAAAAGACTAACCAGAAGTTCCAGAACCGTTTCACATACGTCGAACTCGAGGCCCGACGTCAGGGTAAGCGCCTGGATCAGATGACACTCGCCGAGATGGACGAACTGTGGGAGGAAGCCAAGAGGAAAGGATTATAAGAAGAAATAAAAACTTAATTTAACCAACATAAATGAAACATTTAGCACTTATGAGCGCCATTTGCGCCGCAGCCCTCGTTGGCTGCCAGAAACCAGCCGTGGAGCAGACATCGGGTCTGAACTACACGAATCTGGACACGACCGCTCGCCCGGGTGATGACTTCGCACGTTACGCCACCGGCAACTGGATCGTAAACAATCCTCAGCCAGACATGTTCCCACGCTGGGGCAGTTTCACCAAACTTGCTGACGACAACACCAACCAGCTTGCCGAGCTCATTCAGGATATCGCTGCCAAGGAGCATGAGGTTGGCACTGTAGCACAGAAGATCGGTGACCTTTATAACCTCTGCATGGACAGCACCCGCCTCAACGCTGAGGGCTGCCAGCCATTGATGCCTCATCTGGAGCGTCTGCGCAATATCCAGACTCGTGAGGAGCTCTTCAAGCTCATGTTTGAGGAGCATGACAATCTCTTCTTCGGCATCTACAACGGCGCTGACGAAAAGGATTCTAAAAATAACGCTCTTCAGCTCAGCCAGGGCGGTCTCTCAATGGGCAACCGCGACTATTACCTCAAGGACGACGAAGCTATCAAGAAGCAGCGTGAGGCATTCAAGGAGCATATCGTAAACCTCCAGAAACTCTGCGGCACTTCAGAGGAAGAGGCTGTCAAGAAGATGGAGACCCTGATGCGCATCCAGACCGAGATCGCCAAGGTCAGCAAAGGTATGGAAGAGCTCCGTATTCCAGAGGAGAACTATGAGAAAATGACTGTGGCAGAACTCAGCAAGCGTACCCGCTTCGACTGGGATATGTGGCTCAAGGGACAGGGTTATGACCAGACCTCTGAGGTTATTGTAGGTCAGATCATGCCTATCACCAAGGGTTGTGAAATCTTGAGCAAGGCTCCACTTCAGGATATCAAGGATATTTATGAGATTCTCTGGATCAGCGGTGCCAGCTCATCATTGAGCGATGCCTTTACTGACGAGAACTTTGCCTACAACCAGAAACTCACTGGCCAGAAGGAGCAGCAGCCTCGCTGGAAGCGTGCCGTGGGTCGCGTAGATGGCATCATGGGCGAAGCTGTTGGTCAGCTTTACGTTGAGAAGTACTTCCCTGCAGAAAGCAAGGAGCGTATGCTCACCCTCGTAAAGAATCTGCAGACCATCCTTGGCAAGCGCATCGAGGCTCAGACCTGGATGAGCGAGGAGACCAAGAAGGTGGCACTTGAGAAGCTCTCTACCTTCTATATCAAGATTGGTTATCCAGACAAGTGGGAGGACATCAGCGGTCTCAACGTTGATCCAAAGCTCTCACTCTATGAGAACCTCCGCAACATCAGTTTGTTCTACTGGGAGCTCGACAAGAAGCAGCATTACAATACTCCAGTAGATAAGGATGAGTGGGGCATGACTCCTCAGACAGTCAATGCTTATTACAATCCAACTACCAACGAGATCTGCTTCCCTGCAGGTATTCTCCAGCCACCATTCTTCTCAAAGGATTGGGATGATGCAGTTAACTATGGTGCCATCGGCGTAGTTATTGGCCATGAGATGACCCACGGTTTCGACGATCAGGGCCGTCAGTATGACAAGGATGGTAACCTGCGCCAGTGGTGGTCAGATGCAGACGTTGAGGCATTCAAGGTTCCAGCCGAACAGCTCGCACAGTACTTTGATTCGCTCTGGGTTATCCCAGGTGAGCTTCACAGCAACGGTCACCAGTGTCTTGGCGAGAACCTCGCTGACCACGGTGGACTTGAGATTGCTTTCCAGGCTCTCCAGCTTGCTCGTGAGAATGGCAGCCCAAGCTCAATGGGCGAAGAGAATGGTTTCACAGCAGAGCAGCGCTTCTTCCTCTCATACGCTAATGTGTGGGCAGGTGTTTGCTCGGAGGAGTTGCTTCGTCGCTATGCAATCATGGATGTTCATTCAGCTGGTCATCTCCGTATTAATGGCGGTGTGGCTCAGTGCAACGCTTGGTATGATGCATTCGGTGTAAAGGAGGGCGATGCTCTCTATGTGGCTCCAGAGAATCGTGTTAACATCTGGTAAGCATGATCAACTGATGCTTCTGTAGCAACAGTTTCAAACAATATCATATAAAAATGGAGTTGTGTCAAAAAAATTGACATCAACTCCAAAATATCAAATATCAAGTATCACCACTCCTCTACAAAGATATGTAGCGCAGGTGGTGATACTTGATATTTATTATTTAATATTTGTTGTTTGATATTTGGCTGTATCAAAAGCCACAGCCAAATATTTTTTTCTCAAGTCTTATACGTCAATCCGCAACCAGAGCTGTTGACAGATAACGCTCTCCTGTATCAGGCAGCAGGACTACTATGCGCTTTCCGCTGTTCTCTGGACGAAGTGCCAGTTGAGTGGCAGCATAAAGAGCTGCACCGGCTGAAATACCTACGAAGATTCCCTCCTCTTTGGCAATGGCACGAGAAGCCTCAAATGCCTCGTCATTGCCCACTGGCAGAATTTCATCCACTACATTTGCGTCAAAGTTTCCTGGCACGAAGCCAGCACCTATGCCCTGAATCTTATGCGGACCAGCAGGAGAACCTGATAGTACGGCACTCGTAGCCGGTTCGACAGCCACTACCTTTATGGAAGGGTTATGACTCTTCAAGGCTCGACCCGTTCCGCTAACAGTCCCACCCGTTCCTGCACCAGCTACAAAGATATCTATCTTTCCTTCGGTCTGACTCCAGATTTCTTCGCCTGTAGTCTTCACATGAATGGCAGGATTGGCAGGATTCTCAAACTGCTGGAGGATGACAGCACCCGGCGTTGCATCCCGCAATTCTTCAGCCTTACGGATTGCCCCCTTCATTCCCTCCGCGCCTGGCGTAAGGACAATCTGCGTACCGTATGCTGCCGCCAGTTTTCTACGCTCGATGCTCATCGTTTCGGGCATGGTCAGAATCACTTTATACCCCTTGACGGCACCCACCAGACTGAGACCTACACCTGTATTTCCACTTGTAGGTTCTATGATTGTGCCTCCGGGTTTCAGAATTCCTTTTGCCTCTGCATCCTCAATCATATTGAGCGCTACACGGTCTTTTACACTTCCACCAGGATTAAAGAATTCCACTTTGGCCACTACTTCGGCCAAAAGATTGCGCTTAGCAGAATAATTGCCAAGTCTGATAAGTGGGGTATTACCCACAAACTGAAGGATATTATCGTAAACCATATCACTAAGAGAGTTTTTTGTTTCGAGACTATGTCTTTGAATGTTTTTGACACTGCAAAAGTACAAACATTTGCAGTGTCAACCAAGGAATACATAACACATTGGGAAATATGGCTACGTAATATTATGAAAATAGAATATTATTCTTTACAACGCTCCTTATAGAAACTATAGAAGTCACTCCAGCGGTAATAAGGAGCCTGGGTAGTAGGCACAGGAAGAGTAGCTTCTGTACCATTGAGCAGACACTTGATCAGAATATCGTCCGACTTCTTACTACGATAGAATATGAGCTGGATATTTGATGCCTTGCAGGTCTGCCAGTTTTGATAGACATTCTTCACCTCGTATGGATCTTCTGGATCCTTATCTGCTCCATTGATACCCATCAGTACGGTAAGAGGACCCAGACAAGTGTCATGACCGAAGCGGAGCGAAGCTACATCCTGGCTTCGGCCTTCAATCACATCAAGAGCGCGCTGCAAGATATCTTCAAGGATTGGGATCATCTCCTTCTGCGGGCCGAACACCCATGAATAAGAACCCAGGTTGGACTGTTCCCAGTTTGCTACCAGATCCTCGTCAGTATAAAGGTTGCCCATCATGCCCTCATGTCCGATGCTTGGCAGGGAAGTATAGAGATTCTTCATATTCTCCACTACTATAAAGCCACGGCGACCCAAGCTGTCCGTATTCGTGTAGAGACGGTTGAGGATTGTCTGATATCGGGAAGGATCAAAAGGAAGACGCACGCCACTCTTCTCATAGCGAGGCTTCATTTTTGGATATTCTTTACGGAAAGGGTTTTCCTTGTCTGTAGGCACTACGCCATGGAGTGTGGATCGAGAGGACTTCTCTGTAATCTCAAGTTTAGGATTACATTGAGCCAGTTCCTGACAGAAAGCTGACATACTGATGATGCAGCGTCCGGAGAGAGAAGAGATTGCAGAAATTGTACCGCCCTGCTTAAAAACTTCCGGGAAGCGATTGTACATAGTACGCGCAATACCCTGATGCTGATCCCAACCCACTTGTGTAAGCTCACCCCAGCCGGCATTCAACTCTGGCAAAGCCTCCTTTAGTCGCTGATAAAACGCTTCTCCTTCAGGAGTAAGTATATGCTGCTCGTGTGCCTCTGAAAGTTGCTGGTCAAGGTTCTTATACAGATCAGCGCTCCAATAGTAGCGTGAACCGTGACGAGCATAGTGACTGATGTAAAATGGTTTATATCCCTTTGGAGCCTTGGTTAGCTCTGTCATCTCAAAACGATAGGGATAATCGGTTCCGTAGGCCTTCTGTGAATCGGCCTTCAACTGCGCAAGAGCATCAATCTGCTGTGCACCGGCACTGAAAGCCAGCATGAAGGCAAGGATGGGAGTCAGTAGTTTTTTCATAGATATTTACTATAAGATAATCATTACATTCCGCTGCAAAGATAATTGCTTTTCTCTTAATCTCCAAATATTTTCATATATTATTTGACTATCAAGGAACAAAAGCGCTACTTTTCGCGACACTCCCCCTTACAATTCCAGCGTTCATAACCAAGCAGATGTATCAGATACCAGTCAGCACTAATACCTGTGCCATGAGTACACGCAGAAACATCGATAAAGGATAAACCGTAGAATAAGCTACTGATGCCTGGTCATTGCCACAGATGCTGTTGCTGTATGCCAATGCCGGCGGATCGGTCATGGCGCCACTGATCATACCGGCAATGGTAAAGTAACTGCGATGACAAAACAGGCGAGCTATGATGCCAACCGTGAGACATGGGAAGAAAGTAATTAGGAAGCCATACAGAACCCACCAGTATCCACCATTCATCACAGTATCCACAAATCCCACACCAGCTCCCAGTCCGACAGCTGCCATAAACATACAGATTCCCACTTCTCGCATCAGAAGATTAGCCGAAGCCGTGGTATAGGTTACCAGATGGAATCGAGGACCGAAATGGCTGAGCAGGATGCTTACTATCAGCGGTCCGCCTGCCAGTCCGAGTTTTACTGGCACCGGCATACCTGGGAAGAAGACAGGAACAGATCCCAGAAGCACACCCAATGCAATACCTAAAAACACGGTAAAAAGCTGTGGCTGATCAAGACGCTTCACTGAATTGCCCATCAGATGAGCCAGTTTCTCTACATTCTGCTTGTTACCTACCACCGTAACACGGTCACCCAATTGTAGCAGGAGGGCTGGATGGGCAATGATGTCAATACCCGCACGTTTCACGCGGCTGATGGTTACATTAAAGGTGCGATGCAAATCCAGATCCACCAGCCGGCGGCCTTGCATCTTGACATTTGTCACCATGATACGTTCAGATACAAGCTCTCCTTTCTGTTCTGTGGTCCAGGCGTCACGGCCTACATCCTCCAGTTTTCGGCCTACCAGCACAGTGAAAGCCTCTACGTCAGCAGGCTTGCCTACTATGTAAAGCCGGTCGTCCAGCTGTAACTGTGATTCTCCGGTCACCAGCAGAGCTTCATTGGAATTGCTATGCATCAGTCGGGTAATTACTACATCTCGACCTGATATGGTCATCAGATCTTTAATGGAACGATTGCATGCAGCCTCATTCGTTACAGACAGCGTAACGGCATCCACACGATCAGCTTCCGCCAGCGAGTTTCGTTCATAGGTCTTCTGCTCCTCCTCAAAGTTGATATGGAAAAAGCATCGGATCAGCACAATGGTAAGTATGATGCCAATGACTCCTAATGGATATGCCACAGCATAGCCCTGTGCAAAGATAGCATTTGATGCACCCGCGTGTATATCGCTGAAGGTCTGCTGGGCAGCACCCAGACCTGGTGTATTCGTAACGGCGCCATAGAGTACGCCTATCATAGCACACAGATCCTCGCCCGTTGCCACATGAATCAGATAAGCCATCAGCGTTCCCAGCAAAATGATTCCTGAAGCCAGAAGATTAAGGGAGATACCACCTTTCCTGAACGAGGAGAAAAAGCCCGGTCCCACCTGCATTCCTATACTATATATAAATAGTATCAAACCAAACTCTTTGACAAAATGAGAAGTGTCAGCATCCAGCACAAGTCCGAAATGACTCGCCAGAATACCTACAAAGAGTACCCAGGTAACTCCTAACGATATGCCTCCTACCTTAACGCGTGCCAGCATCAATCCTACAGCTATGGTCAAGGCAACAAGCATGACAGAATGAGCTACTCCAGTATTGAATAACAATTTTTCAAACCAAGAAAAATCCATAATCCAGTTATCACAAAGAAATCATCAAACCTTATCAAAAAATTTCCATCAAAGCCAGACCGTAGCTTCTGTTTTCACACAGCATGCGCAGGAATTCTTTGGTACTTCGCTTCATATAGGTATCCTTGCGCACATGGAACGAACCTTCCATGGAAGTTCCTGGCTGATCAAGTGTCAGCGCCTTTATTCCTGGCGTTCTTGCCACGGCGGCCTGACTCAAGAAAGTGACAAGATGAGAAGAACTGCGTACTAGATCAATCAATACATTGACCTCATTAATTTCTATTCGCATGTCGAACCGATAGTCCAGACCTTCCACAAGTCGGTCAAAGGAATTACGTGCTTGCAGTCCTTTTGCCGGCATAGCCAAAGGGAAATGCTCTAGTTCCGCCAGACGGACCGTATTGCGATCTGCCAGCGGATGAGTCTCACTGATCACTACTGCCAGCCTATTGTCAAAAATAATATGCGAATCTATGCCCGGATGCACACATGTGGGCTTATAGCTCAACGCCACATCGATACGCTGCTCATCAAGCATGTGCTGAAGGGTCTCCATGGAGTGGCAGCAGATATTCAGTTTTACGCCAGGATAGAGTTTCATAAAATCGAGCACAGTCTCTTTGAGCAAAGGCAGAAAAGAATAAGTAGAGCCGATATTCAATTCTCCGATGTTGAGCTGCTGCACGTCACGGATCCTATCCATACAAGCATTGGCTTCGGAGATGGTACGCTGTGCCTGCGGCAGGAAAGCCTCACCCACATCGGTCAGCATTACCTGATGGGAATTTCTGATCAGGAGTTCTACGCCCAGTTCTCCCTCCAACTGACGCACTTGCTGCGAGAGGGTTCCTTGGGTTACATTCAGTTGACGTGAAGCCTCGCTGAAATTCTTCAGTTCGGCTACTTTCACAAAATATCGAAGTTGTCTTAATTCCATTTTATCTCATTTTGGTGGCGCAAAGTTACTACTTTTTGTCCTTAATCTGTACCTTTGAAATTACTTTTCTTACAATAGTTGCTATTGACAATATCAATAGACAAACACAAATAGCAACTATCGAAACAATCAATCACTATTCTTTTTCTGGTCCGTCAAAAACCGCTACCTTTGCACCCGAGAACGAAAAGGGCTGCCAGAATGAAGACGCCCATTAATGCAAATCATAAAGTTATCGGAAAATGATGATCATCGTATTCTTCTGTGTAATCATTCTCTTTGCCATTGTCCTTAATGTGGCAGAGAAGATCAAAGCGTATCAGTCCAAAGAGCATAGCGTATGGGAAGACGGAGATAGCGTAGTGGTTCATAAAGAAGAGCCACGACATACCGGATTCAGCCATCGCATTGCATAAAACTAACCGTAACAAATCATTACCCTATGTCCAGATTCGAAGCCATAGACCTGTCACAGGCCGTTGCCCAATGTGGCAAAGTAAAGCGTCAGCGTAGCCTCTTCGGCACACATACAATATATATACCCACCAGTAGCCGAATTGATTCATACCGTAATTATTTCGGCGAGCAGGAAGGAAGCAGCCTCCTGATGCTGGCAAACGCCCAGACGGAAGAAACTGACGGCATACTGGAGCAGCTCAACGAGCTTAAGACGAATGACAAAGGTACCGTCCGGATGGATCTTTGCATCTCACGAGACCATCAGTTCATTGCCTTTCAGCTCTTCCGCCAGTCAGCTGACTCCTATACTCCTATCAGCCATGTCACTTATCTGGAGGGACATTCTGCAGAACTTCTGGAGGATAAACTGGTGTAAGTGTTAAGGTTAAGAAGACTTTCATACACGAAAGTATTAGTTTTTTATTAGTTTTTCATAACGAAGCCACCCCGCAGTGATGCGAAGTGGCTTCAACTTATTTCTTGTATGTAATAAATCAACAGAAGATTGTATAAGTTAATCCAGAATGACTACTTATTCTTACTGCTTCAATGCTTCGAACAGCTGATCCAATGCCTTTCCGGCATCGCCCTCTGCTGCATCAAGCAACTGTACGAACTTTGAACCGATGATAGCACCATTGGCATTTGCCTGGGCTGACTCAAGGGTTTGCTTATTACTGATGCCGAATCCGATCATGGTTGGGTTCTTAAGATTCATGGCATGCACCTTATTGAAGTATGCCTGCTTGGCTTCATTGAACTCCTTCTGTGCACCGGTAATTGCAGCCGATGATACCATATAGATGAATCCGGAAGTATTATCATCAATGAATCGGATACGCTCTTCTGAAGTCTCTGGAGTGATGAGCATGATGATACGGATATCATAGCGGTCAGCTATCGGCTTGAAGTCCTCCATATAGTCCTTAAATGGCAGGTCAGGAAGGATGACACCATCAATTCCCACTTCACAACACTTCTGGCAGAATGCCTCAAATCCATACTGGATTACAGGATTGAGATAACCCATCAGTACCAGCGGAATGGTAACAGCATCCGGACCCTTGCGGATTTCAGCCAACTGACTGAAGAGGGTTCGCAATGTCATGCCATTACGCAGCGCCTTGGTAGCGGCTTCCTGAATGACAGGTCCATCAGCCATCGGATCACTGAATGGAATACCGACCTCAACCATAGCAATACCTTTCTGCTGCATGGCACGGATCACGTCGGCAGTACCTTCAAGCGTAGGAGCACCTGCACAGAAATAAAGGCTCAGCAGTTTCTCTGGCTTGTTGTTAAAAAGAGCGTTTATACGATTCATATTATTGTTTGTGATTGTTACGATCTACTTGCGAGCAGTTCCTTGACGAAGTGGCTGACTGCCTCAACGTCCTTGATGCCAGGTGTAGACTCGAATCTTGAGTTCAAATCTACGCCAATCCACTGTGGATGCTCAAACTCCTTGAGAGCCTCAAGTGACTGAGGGCCGATGCCGCCTGTAAGGAAGAATGGAGTACGTGCACGGTAGCTGGAGAGCAGAGACCAGTCAAATGATACGCCCGAACCGCCGTAACCATTGGTTGGAGTCTCAAAGAGGATGCCATCCACATAGCCATCCCACATCATAGCCTTAAGCACGCTGCTGCGTGAAGACACAGGGATAGCCTTTACGATTTTTGGCAACTTACAGTCAGCAGCCAGCAGCATCTTACGGAGCTCTGACACGTATGCAAGGTTTTCGTCACCATGCATCTGCACAATGCCAAGGTCATATTCCTTCACTTTGGCTACAACTTCATCAAGGTCTGCGTCAACAAAAACGCCTGCACGCATGGCATTCTGTGGAAGATATTCTGGTTTTTCAGCTACATAACGCTTGCTACCAGGCCAAAAAATAAGACCAATCATATCAACGCCTTCAATAGCATCGATCTCGCGAATGTTCTGGGCATCGCGCATGCCGCATACTTTGATAAAGAACATGGTGTTTGGATTTTAAAAGATATTAGTTTTTCAATTAGTTTTTCTGAATGCCGTTTCTTTTGAAAAGAAAATGGTACAACTTATATAACGAAAAATTGTTATTTTTATTATCCAAAAACGTGTATTTTTCGGTTATCCTACACTTTCTTTGTAAATCTAACGGCAAAAAAAGAGATACTTTACGCCTCGACCTTCTGTATGAACTCCGTCAATGCCGCACCGGGGTTGTTTTCTTTCATAAAACATTCCCCTATCAGGAATCCACGGAAGCCTACTTCCCGGAGGCTTCGTACGGTATCCGGATGGGAGATTCCTGACTCGCTGATCAGCAGTGGCTGCTCATGAGGCTGAAGTCCAAGATCAGCAACTGCCGCCTGCATCTGTCTGGCAATATCATAAGAATGCTGCACATCAGTATGGAATGTCCCCAACGATCGATTATTGACTCCTAACATATCAGGAACGAAATGCTGAAGGTAAGTAAGTTCAGAAGGATCATGTACCTCAAGCAGTACCTCCAGCCCCAATTCATGTGCCAACTTACCTAACTGCGCATAGAGGGCTGGCTCCAGATCGGCAGCGATGAGCAACACAGCATCTGCGCCATAGAGACGAGCCTCATAGAGCTGATAAGGATCAATAATGAATTCCTTACGCAGGATTGGTGTCTCTCCTACCAGCGGACGCATCTGACGCACGTACTCAAGCTGTCCGCCAAAGTATTTCTCATCCGTGAGGATGCTGAGCGCCGAAGCACCTCCAGCGGCATAGACCGGTACCACCTCTTCTGGGCGGGCGTCGGCGTGAATCCATCCCTTGCTGGGAGACTTACGCTTAAACTCGGCTATGATGCCGCTCCGGCTCTGTGCCAGCGACTGCTTCATGCTTCGCAGCTTCAGTGCGCCATCTGATTTAATCCGATCAGCAGTAAGCTCCTTGAGGTACTCCAAGCTGACAGTCTGCTGGGCAATGGCTACTTCTACGCGCTTGTTGGCAACGATTTCGTCTAGAATATCGGTCATGAGGAATGAGGAATTAAATCCTTGCCTATTACCGCAAGGGAAAAAAACATGTCGAGGGACTCGAAGAATCAGGAATTAATCTCAACGAACTTCTTGAAGGTTGCGAGAGCCTTGCCACTGTCAAGGGACTCACGTGCAATCTCAATAGAATCGGCCATCGAAAGATTTGCATCCATGACACTCAAACCGCATGCTGCATTAGCAATGACGACGTTCTTCTGTGCTTCGGTTGAAGTTCCTTCGAGTACGGCATCAAAGATCTTCATAGCCTCTTCTGCTGTATCGCCACCGAAGATATCTGACTGCTTGACATACTTCAGACCGAGGTCAACAGGAGTCAGTACCTTCTCAAAATAGTTTGTACAAATCTTGAAGCCAGAGGTCAGTGAGATCTCATCATAGCCATCGTATGAGGTAATGACGCCATAGTTGTCACCAATCTTCTGATGCATATTTACGTAGAGACGAAGCTGTGACTGGTCAGCAGTACCGTGAAGCGAGTTCTTTGGATGACAGGGATTCACCAATGGACCGAGCAGATTGAAGCAGGTAGGTACACCCATTGCCTTACGGGTAGGGCCAACGAACTTCATACCGTAGGCAAACAATGGAGCGTGGAAATAGCAGATTCCTGCCTCATCGAGTGAACGCTTCAGTTTATCCTGATCGTCAGTAAACTTCACACCGTGACCCTGCAATACATTGCTGGCGCCACTGACAGACGAAGACCCGCCATTACCATGCTTTGTCACCTTATAGCCAGCACCTGCGATGACGAATGCCGAACAGGTAGAGATATTGAAGGTATTCTTGCCATCGCCACCCGTGCCTACGATATCAAGTGTGTCATAGTCTTCAAAGTTGATGTACTTACCCGTTTCGAGCAGACCGTCACGGAATCCGAGAAGCTCTGCTACCGTAATGCCACGTGTCTGCATGGCCATCAGCAAAGCTGCAATCTGCTGTACGTTATACTGCTCCTTGGTGATATTGAGCATAATGGTGTGGGTCTCCTCACGTGAGAGGGTCTGACCTTCGATGAGTTTGAGAAGATATTGTTTCATAGGGATTTATTATTAGCGGATTTTTTTGGGGGTATCTGTGGGTATTGAGGCTTGGCTTCTGATTATTTCGATCCATCGATTTTTCGATTTTTCGAATTATCGAATTATCGAGATTTCGAGATTTCGATTTTTCGAGATTTCGATTCATCGAGATTTCGAAAAAAATCGAAAAAAAAAAAAAATCAAAAGAATCCTTCCCCTCCTTAATGCCTCAACCAGTTATTGAGTATTGCCTTGCCATCAGGAGTAAGCACGCTCTCCGGATGGTATTGGATGCCGCGGATATCGTATTGTTTGTGGCGAAGTGACATCACGAATCCTTCGTCTGACACAGATGTTACCTCCAGACAATCAGGGAAACCTGCCTGATCCACTACCCATGAGTGATAGCGACCCACATCGAAACGTTCGGGCAATCCCTCAAAGAGATAATCCACCTGGCACTCTTTAACTTTTTCACTCTTTAACTTTTTAACTTCTACAGGAGTAGCCACTCCATGTACTACCTCTCCAATATTGGTGAGTTTGCCGCCAAAGCTTTCGCCTATTGCCTGATGACCGAGGCAGACGCCAAGGATTGGTTTCTTGCCTGCATATTCCTTAATAACATCGAGCAGAAGGCCAGCCTCACTTGGGATACCAGGACCCGGAGAGAGTACGATTTTGTCAAACGCCTCAAGCTGTTCCATCTGGAACTTATCGTTGCGATAGACCGTAACCTCTGCGCCAAGCTCCTTGATTAAATGACTCAAATTATAAGTAAAGGAGTCATAATTATCTATGATAACTATTTTCATAACTTTTCTGCTATGCTAATCGCCTTGCGCAGCGCGCCAAGCTTATTATTCACCTCCTGCAGTTCATACTCCACGTCGCTCTTCGCCACAATACCGCCACCGGCCTGGAACCATAGTTCATTGTTGCGGCTCACGAAAGTGCGGATGGTGATTGCCTGATTGAGGCTCTTGTCAAAGCCAATGAAACCGATGCAGCCTCCGTATGCACCACGATTGTGCGGCTCGTATTCCGAGATCAGCTGCATGGCACGCACCTTGGGTGCTCCACTCAATGTTCCGGCAGGGAAAGTGTCAATAAATGCCTTGATTGGATCTGCACCCTCATCCAGTTCGCCGCTTACACGTGATACAAGATGAATCACATGGCTATAGAACTGCATATCCTTGTAGAAATCTACATGCACCCCGTGGCAATTGCGTGAGAGGTCATTTCGTGCCAAATCCACCAGCATCACATGCTCGGCATTCTCCTTTGGATCATTCTGCAGATAGAGGGCATTCTCCCGGTCCTGCTCTGCATTGCCCGTACGCTTGGTAGTTCCTGCAATTGGATCAATATAAGCATGATAGCGCGGAGCACTTCCGTCCTCTCCTCCTTGGGGGGATAAGAGGGGCGCTTCCTTCACTACCCTGCAATGAGTCTCCGGGCTTGAGCCAAAGATTCGGAAGCCGCCGAAGTCGAAATAGAAAAGATAAGGTGAAGGGTTGATGCTTCGCAGAGCACGATAGAGTTTGAAGTCATCACCCTCATACTTCTGCTTGAAGCGGCGTGAAAGCACAATCTGGAACACATCACCACGCAGACAGTGCTGGATGCCACGCCGGATGTTTTCACGATGTTCATCGTCAGTCAGCGTTGACCAATAGTCGCCTACAGGATGGAAATCATAGGTCTGATACTTGCGGCTGTAACAATCTCGCTCCAGCTGCTCAAGGTCATCCTCCTCACCCTCTTCAAGCAGTTCGATGAGTATCATCTCATTGCGGAAGTGGTCAAATACGATGATGTCCTTATATAATATATAAAGGAGGTCTGGGGCATCGTTCTCTGTCTGCGTCTCATCCTTGACATTGATATTCTCAAAGTATCGGACAGCATTGAACGATGTGTAGCCATACAAGCCGCAGTAATTACTGTTATCGCCCTCGATAGCGAAAGAATCCAGAAACTCATTAATCACCTGTGCCGAACCGAAATCTTCTGTGATAGCTTTTTCAATGCGTGTTCCGTCCGGATAATTGATCACACCCATGCCATGTTCAATGCTCACGGATGCAATCGGGTGCAGGCCGATGAATGATTTGGCATTCTCGCCTCCATGGTAGTCGCTACTCTCCATCAGTGCCGACTGCGGATAGGCATCGCGTACCTTCAGATAGACCGACACTGGGGTGCAGAGGTCGGCGAGGATAGTCTTTGAGGCGGTCTTATATCGAAAAGCCCCCATCCCCTGACCCTTGCTCCCTTCGGTGCGCGCGAGCAAAGCTCGGAGCCCCCCTAAAGAGTGAAGGGAGTGGTTTGCATCAGTCACTAAATTATTTTCTTGATTCATGTTATTCTATTGATTATTTCCCACCATTACTAACTACTCCCCTCCCCACTTCAGGGTGAGGGGCAAGGGGGAGAGGGCTACTTATGTGCCAAATACGTATCCAGGTCCTTGTCTCCACGGCCCGATACAGTTAATACTACAATATCCTCTGGCTTCAGCTGATCCTTAATTTTAGGCAGCAGGGCAAGGGCATGAGCGGACTCAAGCGCAGGGATAATTCCCTCCAGACGAGTCAGTTCGAAGGCAGCACGCAGCGCCTCATCATCATTAGATGGCAGCACCTGGGCACGTCCCTGCTCATACAGGTTACAGTGAATAGGACCTGTGCCTGGATAATCAAGGCCTGCAGATATTGAATAAGGCTCAATGATCTGCCCGTCATCTGTCTGCATCAGCTTGATACGGCTGCCATGCAGGATGCCCAGGGTTCCGATCTGCATTGAGGCTGCAGTCTCGCCTGTCTCCACACCCAAGCCACCGGCTTCGCCCAGCACAATCTTCACGCGCTCGTCATCAATATAATGGTAGATAGTGCCAGCAGCATTTGAGCCACCGCCCACACAGGCCACCAGATAGTCAGGATAATTGCGACCAATCTTCTCCTCAAGCTGCCACTTGATCTCCTCTGAAATGATGCTCTGCAGACGGGCTACCATATCAGGATAAGGATGAGGGCCTACGGTCGAACCAATAATATAGAATGTATCAGCCGGATGGCAGCACCAATCACGAATGGCCTCATTGGTGGCATCCTTGAGGGTCTTGTTGCCACTTTCTACAGGAAAGACTTCGGCACCGAGCATACGCATACGCTCCACGTTGACATGCTGGCGCTTCACGTCAGTTGCTCCCATATACACACGGCAAGGGATGTTCATCAGCGCACACACCGTAGCAGTAGCCACACCATGCTGTCCGGCTCCTGTCTCTGCCACGATGCGTGTCTTTCCCATTTTTTTTGCAATGAGTATCTGACCTATGGCATTATTGATCTTATGGGCACCCGTATGGTTCAGGTCTTCACGCTTCAGGTAGAGCTGGCAGCCATATTTCTCACTCATGCGCTTTGCCAGATAGAGAGGGGAAGGACGACCCACATAGTCACGCAGCAGCTGACGGTATTCATCCTGAAACTCCTTGCTCTCAATGATTGGCAAGTATGCCTTCTTCAGATCCTCTACGGTCTTGTAGAGAATCTCTGGAATGTAGGCTCCTCCAAACTGGCCATAATAGCCATTTTCATCAACCTGATAAGTCTTCATATATTATATTTATTTTGTTCGAAAGAGATAGAGCACCTCCCACAGGGAAGGAATTGACAACAAAAAGGCTCGCAAGACCGTTGTGTCTCGCAAGCCCCTTATATCTCATACATGCACACAGGGTTGCAACCCACAACTATTCAGTTATGAGCGACGCCACCACCAATATGCACGATTCATTGTCATTTTATTATTCTTTTTTGTTTTGTGCTGCAAATATACGGGTTTTATCAATACGGCGAACAAAAAAATTCGTTTTTCTGCAAAAATTATTGAATTTTCTTCATTTTTTGAATAAATGAAAGCAAAATATACATCAAATTGCCATTTTTTTCATAACTTTGCACCATGATTTGTAAGACTATTGCCCACATAGAGACTGATTTTGCCTCAAAATTCGGTGTACCACGTCAGGCTGGACTAATTCCGGAGCTTGAAGGTCGCATCGTGTTCGAACCGGAATACCGCAACGCGGATGCCCTTCGTGGATTGGAAGCCTTCTCACACTTATGGCTCATCTGGGAGTTTTCAGAGGTGAAGAGTGAAGGTGCAGCCAGCACTTTCAGTCCTACTGTCCGCCCGCCTCGTCTGGGGGGCAATGTCCGCATGGGTGTCTTTGCTACCCGAAGTCCATTCCGTCCCAATCCTATCGGCCTTTCATCCGTTGAGATCAGTAGGATTGACTTGAATACAGCCGAGGGTCCCGTCATATATGTCAAAGGTGCCGATCTTATGAATGGGACTCCTATTCTGGACATTAAGCCCTATCTGCCCTTCACTGACAGCCATCCGCTGGCATCCGGCGGGTTTACTGACCAGACACGCCAGCAGGAGCCGCTCAATGTGATTATCCCCGAAGCGCTTCAAGACTACCTGATGAAGCAGATCGGAGCCGACCGGCTGTCTGCTTTATGCCAGGTACTGAGTCAGGATCCTCGCCCACACTATCAGCAGGATCCCACCCGTATCTATGGAATGGAATTTGCGGGCATAGAGATACACTTCCGGGTAGAGGGCAAGGATCTCACAGTTCTGCCGCCAGCGGCCGCCTCATCCGCCGCCCAGATCTGAATGGGGTTACAGCCAGTCAATCTTCACCACTACCTTACGAGGCATTTCGGGCTGCTTGCCAATGCCACAAGCCTGATGGATGTCTGTGGGGAAAAAGAGGTAGAAGTGCTGAGGGTCACTGTCTATGATAAGACAATCCTCCACGGATGGTTTCACAGCACGATCCCACTGGAAATTCTGCACATCCTTCTTCTCGCTATATTCGTTACGTGGCGTAAGGCGTTCAGGAGTGCGGGTCATCAGATAACGTTCACAACCCGTGACGTCCCACTGCAAATCTATGGTGCGGCGATGCTGCTCCCACTGGCAGTTCTCCGGTGTACGTAAGTCCTGATCAAGTATCTTCACATAGGCATGGCTCCACTGCATGGCATTTTTGGAGGGTTCCATCTTCACCGGATCTATAGATGCCAGATAAGTGAATATCGAATCCCACATCGCCGGTGCCTTCTGGTATTGCTCATAGAAGGTCTGCACGTCCATCTGTTCATAGCCATCCACCTTAAATCCCTGCTTCCATTGTCCCGATTCATACCATGACCGAGCCTCTGCCGAAGCCGAAAGATTACCAAAATTAGCCGTCTGTGCCACTAGCATCTGGCAGCAGCATGATGCCGCAAGTACAAGTAAGGTGAGTATCTTTTTCATATCTGAAAGTTTTATTAAGCGCACCAAAGATACACATTATTATATATAAAAGGAGATTTCAAACTTAAATAATTCTATTTCCTGCATGTTTTCTTGTATTTTTATGATGATTTGACACAAATAACCATTTTTTTGAGTTGCTATTTATCAAATACCCGCCAACATTCTTGGCAAGCATTCAGAGATGTCGGATTGGACGCCAACGGTCTTGGGCAAGCATTTAAAGGTTATGAAATGGACGCCAGCAGTCTTGGCAAGCATTTAAAGGGTGTGAATTGGGCGCCAGCACTCTTGGACAAACATTTAAAGGTTGTGAATTGGGCGCCAAGGTTCGTGGACGACCTTTGCGAGGTCTCGGATTTGTTGTCACAGACCTTTGCCAACAAATCCGAGGCCTCCGGACAGTTATTTGACCAAAAAGGGGACAAATGCAACAGTAATCGGAGGCAACATCAAGACCCCTAAACAGAAAAACGCCCTTGCCACAGCTGTGTGACAAGGGCGTCATTAATATATATAGTAGTTTCTTTAGAACCACTTGGTGTAAGCGAAGTCCATGCGGTGTGGCAGGTTCTGGTTCTTTGGGAACATGCGGAAGCCGAACTGGTATGCGCCAGCGTACTTCACTGGGTAGCGGATAGCGAAGGTTACTACACTGCCCTCACGCTTAACTACCTCCATCTCCATGGTCTTGTAGGTGTGCTGGGTGCCATCACCTGACTTGGTGATAACAAGATCAACACCGAGGTCAGCAGCGATATCCTTGCCGTCAACAACTACGGTACCTACATACTCCTCACCTACTGCGAGACCTGTGTTGAACTGCTCCTGTGGGAGATCTACTGACTTAACCTCAATGGTATCCCAGTTCTCAGCAACATGCTCCTTCCAAGCAGCAATCTCCTTAGCAAGCTTGAAGCCATCAGCTGCAAGCTGCTTGCCACGGAGAGCCTCCTTCTGATAGAAGCGGTCATAGTAGTCGTCAAGCTGACGCTTCATGGTGAAGTCAGGAGTGATCTTAGCCAGACAGTCCTTGATAGCCTTAACCCACTCTACTGAATAACCCTTACGGTTCTTTGAGAAGTACATTGGTACGATCTCTGTCTCGAGCATGGTGTAGATGGTCTCTGCATCAAGCTGATCCTGAAGAGCCTGGTTCTGGAAGGTACGCTTGTCGGTCAAAGCCCAGCCTGCACCCTCCTTATAGCCCTCATACCACCAGCCGTCAAGGACTGAGAGGTTGAGTACACCATTCTGGATAGCCTTCTCGCCAGAAGTACCAGATGCCTCAAGAGGACGGGTAGGAGTATTCATCCAGATATCAACACCAGCAACGAGACGCTTAGCAACGTCCATGTCATAGTTCTCTACGAAGATTACCTTGCCTACGACCTCTGGCATGCGGCTGATTTCAACGATACGACGGATCAGACCCTGGCCACCACCATCAGCAGGGTGAGCCTTACCTGCGAAGATGAACTGTACTGGACGCTCAGGATTGTTGACAATCTTCTTAAGACGCTCCAGGTCAGT
>JAZLJN010000143.1:0-4763 GCA_045617885.1 Bacteroidales bacterium
TAAACTGCTCGCCTATGGCCTTCTCTGCACTTCCGAAGAGCTTCCTGGCCCACGATTCGGTCATCACGAAACTGTTAGTCGAATGCTCGGCTGCATGCCAGCTGCCCGCCAGGAGGCGCGGATTGTAGATGTGGCGCAGGGTGGTGTCACACTCGATGGTGGTGAGTTCGAAGTTCTGGTCGAGCGTCTCGTTGTGATAGGTAGCCGATTCGCGGACAAAGCGGAAGTAGGCTTCCATTTCTGGGAGTTTCTCCTCCAAGCCTTCGAATGCAGTCAGTGGGACACTCAGGATACCATGATCCTGATGAAGTCCCAGCACGCGATCATGATTATCATAGTAGGTGTCCATGTTCGACATTCCATGCACGAAGTACATGCAGATGCCGAAGCAGAAGAACGCCACGGCAAGGCCGACAATGGAGAACAGCGACTGGAACTTGTTACGCTGCAGGTTGCGGAAGGCTAAGGTTATATAATGCTTGATCATTGTATTTGTTATTATTCAGTCTTTACTACACTCGCCACATTCACTCTCGCAGCTTTCTCTAACTGATAGATGAGCGTCAGCACCGTAATGAGGACGACGATGCCGAGGGCCTCAATATATATAATAGGTGTAAGTGGAGCACTTTCGATGAAAGATTCTGTGTAGCGATGGATGAGGAGATAGGTGACAGGGATGCTCAGCAGGAAAGTAACAAGGAGCAAGTAAAAATATTTCTTGCCAAGGAGCAGGTAGAGATCCTTGCGATGTGCACCATGCGCCTTGCGGATAGCAATCTCCTTATAGCGCTGACGAATGTCGAAAAGCGAGAGGCCGAAGAGGCCGAGACAGCAGATGAGGACTGCAATGGTAGAGAAGAGCGAATAGACATTTGCCATCACGCGGTCAGCATGATACTGCTCCACAACGAGATCTGACATCCAGTGATATTCGAGCCTCTGATTAGGACAAAGCTCCTCCTGTAGCTGCTCTATCAGGGATAGAATTGCTGATTGGCCCTCTTCATTATAGGTATATAACCCTTCGGAACGGACACGAATAGCCAGATAGCTGTCTTCACGCCAGTAAGTATTCGTCTCATTATCCTCAATATGATAGATGCAGGCAGAGGCTCCTAAAGTACGATGACCGGCGTAATGATCATTGACCAAAGCCTTAATTGGATATAACTCATTGCCGTATTGACCATAGCCAGTAATGATCAATGGTTCTTTACGACGAGCGTAAGCACCATCAAGTGATTGATAACCTAAACGAAGTAAAGCTGATCGATTGGCTATCCAGCCATCCAAAACACCTCCTTCATAGTTGTAATAGGGTCTCATTATTGCCTTCGGAAATGTACCTTCTTGCAGTTGAATTCCAAATACATCGAACCATGAACGTGATACACTGAAATGTCTCAACATGCAATCTTCTTCTTTATCATTGAAATAAACATCCTCACCCCATGACTCAATAGGCAGGTTAAATGATTCGGTATAGCAATAGGCTTCAACAAGAGGAGACTTATTCAGACGATCAGTATATTCTACCAGAGTAGCCTCAACTTCTTCTCTGTTACTTTGGAAGATGAGGTTACCCTCTTGGTCTTTTCCTATCGATTCGTTGATAAACGTTGGTCGAACCAGCAGCACTCGGTCTGCATCAAATCCCAACGGAGAATTCAATAGGAAATCAAGGTGCTGACGCATCCAGAGAGACATTACCACCAAACAGAAGGTGATAAAGTACTGGATGCCGAGAATTATAGTTCGAGATTTGAGGCTTTGTACCGAGCTGGCACGTCGCTGCAAACTCTTTAGCGGAGAGGTGCGAAGCTGCTGTACCAATGGATAAACCATAGTCAGCAATGGCAATAGAATAATGATTCCCACGGTGAGCAGGATATCAAAGTGTGTACCTGCCTGCGTACTGCCCATCATCGTCTCAATCCATGGAGTGAATATTTCAACCAGAATCCACGTCATGCACATAGCCATTAAAATAAGTAGCATCAGTTCGCTCCAAAGTTCGAAAAAGAGTTGTGACGTATGACGGCCGAAGACAAGACGGACTCCAGCTTCACGCTGGCGACGTTGCCACTGAACCATGTAGAGATTGATGAAATTGACTAAACCCACTACAAGGATCAGGAGCAGTACAGCTGCAAGAATCCAGCAGAGTGTAGCATTACCGTGATGGCGCAATGTGGTATGAAGCTCTTCGCCTGTCTCATGTTCAAAATAGTAATCCTGCCATGAAACGAACTGGTGACCTGTGAATTTGTCTTGCCATATTATTTCATGCTGATCAGTTTCGTCAAAGGTCGAGAGCTTCTGATTGACAAATTTTGCATCGAAGTCAGGACGAACTCGCATCACACCGAATGGAATACGCGAGAGGTCTCTAAAAGCTGAGGCTGGCAAGATCAGGTCAGGATTGAGCAAGACTTGGCCCTCTGGATGGTGGAAGATACCTGCAATATGTAAAGTCTGCTGCATCACCTCTATATCCTTGCCCATAATTTCTTCAGGTGTAAGTCCTGACGATGCTACACATTCTTCCGAAATCCAGCATGCATCACTTCTGTTCAAAGCTTCAGCGTCACCTTCTACAGAATAATTGAAAAAATGTGTGAAGGTGCTATCCACCATAATCAACTTAAGCGACTGCTCTTGATCACCAATCCTGGCAGAATATTCTGCATAAGGAAAAATGTCACAAGTCTCTACTATTTGCTGATCAATGAAATCCTTACCTTCTTTGGTATATTGCTCTTTAATCGACCATAAGCTGAAGGTGCGATGATGCCCTCGGTCGTTATTGCGAAAGACCACATAGATGGTCTCAGGATCAATGGCATGTCGATCTGCCGACAGCTCTCGATAGAGATAACGGCTGAGAACGATGCAGCAAGCCAGGCTCAACGCCAGACCGAGGACATTGATGCAGGTGAAGACTTTCTGGCGTGAGAGTGTCCGTAGGGCTTGTTTGATGTAAAAAAACGACATAATTTCGAACAACTAAAGTAACTAATCCTCCCCCTCCACGGGGGAGGTGCCCCCTTGTGGGGCGGAGAGGGTCTGCTTCTTACATCTCTACTTTCTCTACCACCTGACCATCAAACAGATTGACGATGCGGTCAGCATACATAGCATCCTTCTGCGAGTGGGTCACCATGACGATGGTGGTGCCATCTTTATGGAGTTCGGAAAGGAGTTCCATCACCTCATGGCCATTCTTTGAGTCGAGGTTTCCTGTTGGCTCATCGGCAAGGATCAATGTAGGCTTTGAGACAACGGCGCGTGCTATGGCAACACGCTGCTGCTGACCACCTGAGAGCTGCGCAGGGAAATGCTTGGCGCGGTGGCTGATGGCCATACGCTCCATGGCATCCTGGATACGCTTCTTGCGCTCACTCTTTGGCAAACCCATGTAGAGCAATGGCAGCTCGATGTTCTCCTCTACGTTGAGATCCTCGATGAGGTTGAAGGCCTGGAAGACGAAGCCAAGAGTGCCTTTGCGAATGTCGATGCGCTCCGACTCAGATTTCTTGCTCACATCCATACCGTTGAGCAGATACTCGCCCTCGGTAGGGTTATCGAGCAAGCCTAATATATTTAATAAGGTAGATTTGCCACAACCTGAAGGGCCCATGATGGCCACAAACTCGCCTTCTTCGACGTTCAGGTTAACACCGTTCAAAGCTACAGTCTCAACGAGTTCAGTACGGAAAACCTTCTGAAGGTTCTTGATTTCAATTTTTGCCATAATATTTTATTGTTTAATAATTGTTCTTTTTTCTCCGTCAAAGGAAATCAAAATAAATCAATTTTTAACACTAATAGAAGAATACATGATTTCGTTTGATGGAACTTTTTTTTGTTAATAATTATTCTAAACTTTTGGTATATACTCCCTTCCCCCTGTAAGGGGGCAAGGGTAAGGGGATGGGGGCTTGGCTTCCTACTCGCTCTTCACGACACTCGCAGGTTCGATGCGTGAGATTTTCCATATCTGTACCCCCACCGTCAGCGCCACAAACACCGCCACGAGCAGGAAGATACCCAGATAGAAGCCGAAGCCATGATTGAATGTCGTCAGGAAGCTGTTGGTCACAATGCCATCGATCAGGAGGTATGCCAGCGGGAAGGCAATGGCTGCGGCGATGACGAGCAGACGCACATAGAGCCGAGCGAAAAGCATAGCAATGTGACGCGCCTTGGCACCATTGATCTTGCGGATGGCTATCTCCTTGCGGCGGTAGGTAGTATCGACCGTGATGGCAGAATAGATACCCAGCAGCGCGATAGCCAACGCAATGAAGCAGAAGAGCCAGAAGATTGGGATGAACTGCGAGATGCCTTCAAACTCCTGGTCGATATTGTGTTTGAGTGTGTCAAATTTCATCTTTGCAGGAAATCCAGCCTTGTCAAGAGATTCAGTGATGGTTTGCTTGACTTTTTCAATCGTGCCCGGGCGACACTTAACCCAGTAATAATAACCATTCGGGCTAAATGTGAAGATTCCTGGATCAGGCTCCAAACCACCTGTTACATTGTGATTGAAGTCGGTCATGCGGCAATTCACCACGCCTGTGATCGTATAGGTATGGTCTTGATACACCTCTTCTCTAATGCCCTGATCATTATATTGGAAAAAATGATTTGCTACAGTTATCTGATTGCCCAGTTCCAGGTGATATTGTTCGAGGAAGTCAGGATCGGCCACGACTTCGTCCTCCTGATGAGCCCATTCGCCAGTGAGCAATGGAATG
>JAZLJN010000144.1:0-18690 GCA_045617885.1 Bacteroidales bacterium
ATTTGATTTCCTTTGTTGGAAGAATATAAAAGTGCTATGCAAGTTATCTTCTTATTCCCGGCAAAAGAAATCAAAAGAAATCAACCTTTCAGCAACAAATATTGATTTTATTTGATTTCCTTTGTTGGAAGAATATAAAAGTGCTATGCAAGTTATCTTCTTATTCCCGGCAAAAGAAATCAAAAGAAATCAACCTTTCAGCAACAAACATTGATTTTATTTGATTTCCTTTGTTGGAAGAATATAAAGCGGATCCCTTTTTGATGGGGAAAATCAAAGGCTCATTCTTTCAATGGCAACGCGTGCACGGCGCAAGCTCTCCTCCTTGCCCAGCATATCCGTGATGGCAAAGATCTGTGGACCACGAGCTTCGCCCACCAGCGTACAGCGGAAGGCATTCATTACGGCGCCAACCTTATAGCCCTTGCCGGCAATCCATTCCATCACCTTTGGCTCAAGGGTCTCGCCATTCCAGTCCTCTTCGCCCTCCATAAAGTCACAGAGTTCAGCCACCATCTGGCTTGAAGCAGGTACGGCGGCACCCGTCTCGGCATTGACCGAAGCAGGCTTCCACCACTTCTTCATGGACTTCTCATCATAGCTCTCAGGAGCCTTGAAGAAGAAGTTACACTGCGCCCAGAGTTCCTGTGGCAGGTTGATACGCTCCTTCATCAACTGCACAGCCTTCAGTACGTAAGCGTCATCCTTTGGATCTGCGCCATTCTCTATGACGAGTTTCTTCAGCACCTCCACCAGGATCTGCTCATCGCAGTGCTGCAGGTAGTTATGGTTGAACCAAAGCAGACGCTTGATGTCGAAGTGAGCACCATTCTTTGAACACTTAGAGAGATCAAAGAGCTGAATCATCTCCTCCATGGTCATGATATCCTGATCATTACCAGGATTCCAGCCCAAGAGAGCCAGGAAGTTGACTACAGCCTCTGGCAGATAGCCGCTCTCGCGATAGCCGCTGTACGACTTTGGCTCGCCCGTCTCCTTGTCCGTAAAGTTCCACTGGAGTGGGAATACAGGGAAGCCATACTTATCACCGTCACGCTTCGAGAGCTTACCGTTGCCCTCGGGTGCCAGCAGCAGCGGCAGATGAGCAAACTCTGGAGCCTGCCAGCCAAAAGCACGGTACAGCAACACATGCAGCGGGCTGGATGGCAGCCATTCCTCACCACGGATTACGTGAGTCACCTCCATCAGGTGATCATCCACAATGTTGGCAAGGTGGTAGGTAGGCAGTTCATCGGCGCTCTTGTAGAGCACTTTATCATCAAGGATTGAAGAGTTGATCTTTACTTCGCCGCGAATCAGGTCGTTCACCAGCACCTCCTCACCTGGCTCGATGCGGAAACGAACCACATAAGGCTCACCAGCGGCAATCAGTGCCTGAGCCTGCTCCATGCCGAGGCTGATACTGTTGCGCATACTGCCACGGGTAGAGGCATCATACTGGAAGTTTGGGGTCTGGGCGCGTGCAGCATCCAACTCCTCTTTGGTATCAAAGGCATAGTAAGCCTTATCAGCATCAAGCAGCACCTGGACATACTTCTTATAGATGTCCCTGCGCTCCGACTGACGGTATGGACCGTGGTCACCGCCGAAAGAGACACCCTCGTCAAACTGGATACCCAGCCACTTGAACGACTCAATGATGTACTCCTCAGCACCTGGCACGAAGCGCTGCGAGTCAGTATCCTCAATACGGAACAGCAACTTGCCGCCATGCTGACGGGCAAAGAGATAATTGTACAGACAGGTACGCACACCTCCGATGTGAAGTGGACCTGTGGGCGATGGTGCGAAACGCACTACTACTGGACGATTCATATATAAATGATTACAAATTAAAAATTCAAATTAAAATTTACCGAGATTATATCTCATATTTTGACCTATGATTTTTACCCCCGATTTTTACCCAGATTTCTCGGCAAAGCCGTTCTAATTATCGCTCCCAGCGCTATTTTTACCCTAGATTTTCACACAAATTTTATCAAAAATGTGCAGTGAAAATGTAGGTGAAAATACCCAAGAACCCCTTCAGGATTGCTTCCAGCAAGAAATCTCAGGTGAAAATCTCCTAAAAAATCTCAGGTGAAAATGATTTCCGAAAATCCGATTACACTCTCACACACTTGTCGCGCACAGTTTCACCTAGCATCCAATTTTCAGAATAGACACCGCTTGGACCAAAGTTTATCAGCATACCATACCGATTATTTAGCAACTTCATGTACGTCCATAATTGGCGACGATGAACCTCACTAACATAGTCAATTGCCTTCAGTTCGATAATTACATAGCCCAGCACTTTGTCCTGAACTACTAGATCCATCCTACGGTTGACCTCAGTGGGTTTATTCTTATAATATATCGGGAACTCTTGTTGCCTGAGCACCTTATATCCTCGCTCCTCAAGTTCTGATTTCAAACCAGCTTCATAGACCAATTCATCCATGTTTGGCGGATAGTAGTTCTGAGACGCAAAAGCAGAACCGACAATGTCCGAGAACATTTTATTCCTTCGAGCAACAATCTCTTCTTCTGTCATATTTTTACCCGAGCGTTTCAATCACCTTTGCCAGTTCCTCATCGGTCTTGGTCAATCTATCTCTGCAGAACTTAATCAGTTCAGTTGATCTACGAGTCAGTTCGCAGAGCCGGTCAATCTCACAGTCAGGGCGCTGCAACTGCTGAACGATCTCCTCCAGCTCCTTAATGGCACTGGTATAATTTAATTCTTCTTTCACTTTTATTTCTTTTTCATGAAATTCAACCAAGTCAGTGTTCTATTCTTAGCTAACCTAGTCAAATATTCAACTATAAATTGTGTGGCAAAGATAACAAATTTTGAATAAATTAGCAAAAATATTCACTAAAAACAAATATTTTGGGCATTAATATTTGGCAGTATCGGGGTAAAGTGCTATCTTTGCCGCGCTTTTCGGAGCTAGAATGGTAAGAGTCACGGCTCGAAACCATTGACTTAATCTGGGAGAGTTTCGGCTCAACCTACATTATTAACTTATAAAACATAAAAAATTATGTATCTCGATTCAGCTAAGAAGGCAGAGCTCTTCGCAAAGTATGGCAAGGGTGCAACCGATACCGGTTCTCCAGAGTCACAGGTAGCACTTTTCTCTTTCCGTATTGCTCACCTCACTGAGCACCTCCGTGCTAACCACAAGGACCACGCTACCAGCCGTTCAATGAAGATGCTCGTTGGTAAGCGTCGTCGTATGCTTGATTACCTCGCTAAGAAGGACATCAATCGCTATCGTGCTATCATCAAGGAGCTCGGTCTCCGTCGATAAGCCAACAAAACCTTTTGGATTTGACACCCGATGGATTTTCCATTGGGTGTTTTTTGTTACTGGCGTCCATTTTAAAGTTGTGAAATCTGCGCCAAGATCATTGGCGTCCATTTCACGATGATGAAATCCACGCCAAGAGTTCTGTCATCTATTTCACGACGATGAAATCCACGCCAGCAATGTTGCGCACCAATTTAAATATTTTCAATCCGACGCCTCGGATTCTGGCGCCCATCGGATTGGGTTCTGGCCCGATGTCTCGGCTGTTTTCCGAAGAATTGCCAGCAGCCTATCAGACACCTCGGATGTATTATCCAGAGATATTGGCAGACAACCTGACGCCTCGGATGTATCATCCAGAGACGTTGGCAAGCAATCCGAGACATCGGATGTATCATCCCGGAGCAAGGACAAAGAATCCGACACCTCCGGAGGCACAAGTAAGTCCGTCGGTAAACTATCCGAGCCGTCGGACGATCTGGAGCCAGGTTTTTCTGCATGTAAAAAATATTTTCTATATGTCAAATCCCATCCAAAAGCAGAAGAAAAACATTTATTATTAAAAAAAATCAAAATATAAGTACAAAAAATAACCCTGGAATAGTACAAAACGCACATTTTGGGCACTAAAAAAGCAGATTTATCAACAATCTTTTGGCAGTGTAAAAAAATGTTATTATCTTTGCCCCGATTATCTAAATATAATACTTAAAAAACAGACAGTACCAATTCAACACCCCCCAGAACCGCGTCAAAATCGGTAAAAAACAGAGCGAAACGAAACAAAATAAAGCAATGTTACATAATCAAAGAAAAATGTTACATGATTTGCGCAGCATGTTTCGGTTTTATATTCTCTTGTTGCAGTTTTGCTTGGATATTATATATAAAAGCTATATCTTTGCACCCGTAAAAAAAAGACGCATTTTTTCCATCGAGAAAGAAACATAAAAAAAACAACCAACAATACTAAATTCAACACACAATGAAAAAAACAATGCAGAAAGGACAACGGCTCCTCTCTTTGTTGATCGCTGTTTGGTGTTTCTGCGCTACGGCGTGGGCACAGAACGACATCATCAAGGGTGTTGTAGTGGACTCTCAGGGCGAGAGTATCATTGGAGCAACGGTTGTGCTCAAGTCTGACAAGACTGTGGGTACCACAACCGACCTTGACGGCAACTTCTCTTTGAAGGTGCCAAGTGCAAAATCAACCATCGTAGTTTCTTACGTTGGTATGAAGACTGTGGAAATCGCTGGCAACGGCAAGGCCCTCCGCATCGTCCTCGACGAAGACAACGAAACGTTGGAGGAGGTTATCGTAGTAGGTTACGGCCAGCAGAAGAAGGCTTCTGTAGTCGGAGCTATTAGCCAGACCTCAGGTAAGACCCTCGAGCGTGCCGCAGGTGTCACCAGCATCGGTGCTGCCTTGACCGGTAACCTCCCAGGCGTTGTTACCATGACTTCTTCAGCCGTTCCTGGTGAGGAGGATCCAAAGATCGTGATTCGTGGCTCTTCTTCTTGGAACAGCAGCGGTCCACTTATCCTCGTGGACGGCATTGAGCGTCCTATGAGTTCAGTGGACATGGGTTCTGTAGAGAACATCTCTGTACTGAAGGATGCATCTGCTACTGCCGTGTACGGTGTACGTGGTGCTAACGGTGTCATTCTCGTTACCACCAAGCGTGGTCAGGAGGGTCGTCCTCAGATCAACGTCAGCGCTAATGCTATCATGAAGGTTCCTTCAAAGCTCCCTGGCAAGATGGATTCTTATGATGCTATGATGATGCGTAACATTGCCGTTGAGCATGAGTTGGGACTCAGCCCTGCTTCTTGGGAGTACTATCGTCCACAGAGCTTCATCAACAACTACCGCAATCAGGGTGATCAGCGCGATGAGTACGGCACTCTCCTCTCAGAGCGTTATCCTAACGTTGACTGGCAGAAGGCAATCTTCAAAGATTACTGTATGTCATACAATGCAAACCTCAACATCAGCGGTGGTACAAAGCATGTACGTTACTTTGCTGCCTTTGACTACGTAAACGAAGGTGACCTCTTTGAGGAGTTCGACAGCGGTCGTGGTTATACTCCTAAGTATGGTTACAACCGTGTAAACGTTCGTTCAAACCTCGACTTCAAAGTAACTAACACCACAACCTTCCGCGTAAGCCTCTTCGGCTCTGCAGGTATCGTTGAGAATACCTATGAGAACGCCAACCTTGACGAGTGGCAGGTTTCTCAGCAGTTCGCTGCTGCTTACCAGCTCGCTCCAGACGTATTCGTTCCACGTCTTGAGGATGGTTCTTACGGCTACTACACACTGGTATCAAACGTTACCAACCCTGTACAGAAGTTCACCTTGGCTGGTACCAACAAGACAACCAACACCAACATCAATACTGACTTCGTA
This sequence comes from Bacteroidales bacterium, assembly GCA_045617885.1. Taxonomy (GTDB): domain Bacteria; phylum Bacteroidota; class Bacteroidia; order Bacteroidales; family UBA3663; genus Liminaster. Next base: position 5,737 of record JAZLJN010000144.1, read on the forward strand.
TTGGAGCAGGATTTGAAGTTCATCACCCCAGGCTTGACCTTCCGTGGCAGTATCTCATGGGATAACCGCTTCCAGGAGAAGAACCGTGGTATCAATGACCTTTATAATAATCCTGAGCGTACTTATATTGATCCTGAGACCGGCAACCGCGCTCTCTATGAGGGTTATGACGCTAACCAGAAGTTCGACTTCTCTGAGGGTCGCCACTGGAGCATCAGCAACGGTTCTGTACAGGACTATATGACTACCCGCAACATGGACTACCGTATGCAGCTCAACTGGGCTCGCAAGTTCGGCAAGCACGATCTCACCGCCATGGGCGTATTCAACCGTCAGGAATATACCACCGGTTCAAATGCTACCTCATACCGTGAGAGCTGGGCATTCCGTGCTACCTATAACTACGCTGACCGCTACAACGTTGACTACAACGGTGCATACAACGGCTCTGAGAAGTTCTCAAGCAAGTATCGTTTCGGTTTCTTCCAGTCAGGCGCTGTAGGTTGGACTATCACCAACGAACCTTTCATGAAGCCTCTCAAGGATATGAAGGTGGCTGACATGCACCTCGTTGACATGGTTAAGTTCCGTTATTCTTACGGTGAGATCGGTGATGACTACGGTGCTCCTAAGTGGGCATTCCAGAACCAGTGGTCAATCGGCGGTTCTTCTAAGCTCGACGTTAACCAGGGCTCTTCTCCTTACACATGGTACAAGGAGGGCACCATCGGTAACCCAGAGATTCACTGGGAGGTTGTTCGCAAGTCTAACTTCGGTATTGACTACTCATTCCTTGACGGTATGCTCGTAGGTTCGGTAGATATCTTTAATGACAAGCGTTCAGACGTGCTCATCGGCGGTGGCAACCGCGCTATCCCAAGCTACTACGGTACCTCTGCTCCTACCGCTAACCTCGGTAAGGTTGACTCTCACGGCTACGAGCTTGAGCTTCGCGTCAACAAGACTCTCCAGGGTGGTCATCGTGTCTGGGCTAACATGAGCATGACTCATGCAGAGAATGAGGTTATCAAGCGTGATGACCGTCCATTGCTCCCTGACTACCGTAAGACCCAGGGCTATCCTATCGGCCAGCCTACCTATGTATATAATAATGGATTCATCAACTCGGTTGACGAACTCTACGGCTCTCCAAAGCATGACTCTGCTGACGGTCAGAAGCTCGTAGGTGACTACTATGTAGTTGACTTCAACGGTGATGGTGTCATTGACATCAACGATAACGCACCTTACGGTTATACCGGTACTCCTGAGAACACTTACAATGCTACTATCGGCTATGAGTACAAGGGCTTCTCTTGCTTCGTACAGTTCTATGGTGTATCTAACGTAAACCGTAGCGTAAACCTCACCTCATTCAAGTATGAGGGTGGTGTACTCAACACCGTATTTGACCAGGGTTCATGGTGGAGCCAGGAAGGCGCAAACGCTGACGTAGTTACCCCACGTCTCGTTACCACTCCAAGCTATTTCTATGGCACACAGATGAACTATGACGGTTCATACATCCGTCTGAAGAACGTCGAGGTAGCCTATACCTGGAACAAGGGTTGGGTAAAGAAGGTTGGCATCAACAACCTCCGTCTCTTCCTCAGCGCTAACAACCTTTGGATGTACACCAACATGCCTGATGACCGTGAGGCCAATGGCGCACAGGTGGCAGCTTATCCAACCGTTAAGCGTATCAACCTCGGTCTTAAGTTCTCTCTCTAATTTGATTAAGAAATATGAAACACATATTATATAATATAGCAGGTCTTTCAATTGGTGCCATGATGGCACTGAGCGCAACATCCTGCACAGATTATCTCGACCGCGACCCATCTCTCGATGTGTCTGAGACTGCCGCCTTCGAGAACTTCAAGAACTTCCAGGGCTTCGTAGAGGAAATGTACGCTTGTATCCCTGAGAAGGAGAGTTGCTTCTGGTGTACTACCTTTAACTGGGGCGACGACGAGATCATGAATGATGGTGCTGGCAACAGCCACCTTATCTACCACATGGATATCGGTGACTACCGTCACTGGATGAACGATGCTCAGAACTACCTCGGTGGTAATGGTGTGAATCCTGGCGGTGACAAGTTTTCTCACCGTATCTATGACCACGCATGGTACTGCATCCGTAAGTGTAACCTCGGTCTGAAGGCTATCCTTGAGGATAACCTCTTCGTAGAGGGTACCAAGGAGCAGCGTAACCTTCTCCTTGGTCAGCTTTACTTCTTCCGCGCCTGGTGGCACAATGAGGTAATGATGTACTTCGGCGGTCTGCCTTACATTGATAAGGTTTATGATAGCAACGAGGAGATGCTTCAGCCACGTCTCTCTTATCAGGAGTGCGCACTCAAGGTAGCTGAAGACTTTAAGAAGGCTGCTGAGTATCTGCCAAATGACTGGGATAAGTATGGTCCTGGTAAGGATACCACTGGCAAGAACCAGATTCGCGTGACCAAGAGCGCTGCTCTCGGCTATGCAGGCAAGTGCCTCCTTTGGGCAGCTTCTCCACTGATGGAGAATAATGATCAGGGTGTAATGGTAGCTAAAGAACTTACCTATAAGTACAATAAGACTTACGCTACCCAGGCAGCTGAGATTCTTGGCAAAGCCATTGACGCAATCGAGAATGGTGATACCCCTTACGGTCTTTGCGAGTTTAACTATGCTGACGTTTACAACCACGAGAAGGCTAATGGTGTACAGAACAGCTTCACTGACATTTTCTACACCACTGGTCAGGGCTGGAAGCAGGCTGGTTCAATCGAGGCTATCTTCCGTGGTCCACAGCCTGACATCAACGGTACACCTTGGAACTTTGCCAAGCTCTGGGGTTCAAAGGTTGACGGCTTCGTAGAGCATGACAAGATCATCCACATGCCAACCGCTAACTACGTAAACTACGCTTACGGTATGGCTAATGGTCTGCCTATCGATGATGAAGATTCTGGCTTCGATCCAGCACATCCATTCCGTGATCGCGACCCACGCTTCTATCACGATATCGTATTTGATGGTATGCGCGTAGCAACCGCTGATATTGGTGAAAACCTCCCAGAGCGTTCACAGCAGTATGCTGACTTCCAGACTGGCTCACAGCTCCGTAACGTTGAGCTCGGTAGCCGTACAGGTTACTTCTGCCAGAAGCTGAACTCTAAGTCGAACAACAAGTATGACAAGATGTACGACTGGAACGGTTCGCTTGAGGCATACCTGCCTTATATGCGTGTAGCTGACCTCTACCTCATGTATGCTGAGGCTGTTGTAGCAGCAAATGAGGGTGACGGTAAGATCAACTGCAAGCACACTGCTGTAGAAGCACTCAACGTACTCCGCGACCGCGTAGGTGCTGGCCATGTAGCTGATAAATTCACTAGTGATTATCACTTTCTGATGGACGAGGTTCGTCGTGACCGCGCTTGTGAGCTCGCATTCGAGGGCTTCCGCTGGAACGACCTGCAGCGCTGGATTCTCCTTACTGACCCACGTTACAACAAAAAGTACTCTCAGGAGTTCACCCGTGCCTTGGCTAACGGTCAGATCGTTACTGCTGATGGCAAGGTGATCGTTATTGAGAACGAATGGTACCGTGAGAATGATCCTCGCGACGGTGAGGTGAAGGGCTGGAGTCAGAAACTGATCCTTGAGCGTCAGCTCGGTACAAAGCACTACTGGTTCCCACTTCCTGACAAGGACGTTTATCTCTACCCAGAGTTCAACCAGAATCCAGGATGGTAATAAGCTTTGCATAAGTTAAAAGTTAAAAGTTAAAAGTTAAAAGTTCCGTCCTAAAGGAAACAGACAACTCATAACTGATAACTCATAACTAATCACTTTTTTCAAAAGAAAAACAATGAATACACAATATTTTAAATATATGCTGCTTCCTGCAGCCCTTCTCTCTTCTGCTGCATTTGCACAGGAGGAAGGTGAGCAGGTTAATGTAGCATTCCGAAAGGTAGCTGCCGAGGATGTGTTGGGTGGTACCTCATATATCAACTATGAGGAAATCGCTGCTAAAAACAACGATCTCAGCGCACTCTCAAACATGCAGGCCTATACCAGCGGTTTCAACGGAAATTCTCTGTGGGGCATCAACAACTATCTCGTCCTCATTGACGGTGTACCTCGTGACGCAGGTAGCGTTAAGCCAGAGGAAATTGCCTCGGTAACTTTCATGAAGGGTGCTAATGCCGTAATCCTCTATGGTAACCGCGCTGCTAACGGTGCTATCCTCATCACCACCAAGCGTGGTAAGCAGGGTGACATCGAGATCAAGGCAAGCGTCAACACCGGTTGGCACACCATCAAGGCTCTGCCTAAGTATCTCGGTTCTGCTGAGTATATGACAATCCGCAACACCTCTGAACCAGGCAAATATTCTGACGAGCAGATCTATGCTGCTTCAGTAGGAAACATGCCATGGGTAGAGAACAGTGCAAACAACGACTTCTTCACCAGCGACTTCATCAAGAAGGCATACAACCGTACTGAGGCTATCGTTGAGCTCACTGGCGGTGGCGAGCGTGCTCGCTACTACACTAACATCGGCTACAACCGCAATGCTTCTGACGGTGGCTCTGAGTTCGTTAACTTCGGTAATGGCAAGAATAACTACAATGACCGCCTCAATGTACGTGGTAATGTAGATATGAACATTGCTGACTGGATTACTGCTTATGTAGATGCTAACGCAACCTTCTACACCGGCCGTAGCACCCGTGGCACCAACTTCTGGACTGGTTCGGCTACTATGCTTCCTAACCGTCTGCATCTCTTCATCGACCCTTCACTCGTAAGTGAGTATGCTCTCGGTGCTCAGGATATTCTTTCAAGTGCATCACTTGTTGATGGTAAGCTGCTCGGCGCAAAGACTGGTACTGATGAGTCTAACTTCGTAGCAGACATCTACCGCAAGGGTATCAACCACTACTACCAGCGTCACTTCCAGTTCACTGCTGGTATCAACCTTGACCTGAACCGTGCACTCGAAGGCCTTACCTTCAAGACCATGGTAGGCGTTGACTACTCTACCGTATATCAGGTATGGATGGATGATACTTACGCAACCTACGTACCAAGCTGGTCAAGTTTCAATGGTTCGCCTGAAATCACCGGTCTGAGCCGTTTCTCTGAGGACAAGCACACTGGTGGTCAATCAGTAGGTAGCTCTACTTATACCCAGACCATCGCATTCAATGCTCACTTTGATTATGACCGTTCATTCGGCAATCACAATGTATTTGCAATGCTCCTGGCTAATGGTTACCAGCAGACAACTTCTGGTGTTTACCATGCAGTTAGCAACGCAAACCTCGGTCTGAGCGTTGATTACAACTATGCTCATAAGTACTATGCACAGTTGGGCACCTCTATGATCCACTCTGCTAAGCTTGCTGAGGGTCATCGTAACGCACTGAACTATTCTATCACCGCTGGTTACAACATCGCTAAGGAGGACTTCATGATTGGCGGCATCTTTGATGACTTGACCATCAGCGCAAGCCACAGCCAGTTGAATCAGGATCTTGATCTCAAGGTTGGTGACCGTGAGTACTATCTCTACGCAGGCAACTTCAACCAGGCAGATGGCGCTTGGTGGGATTGGGGTGGAGCTGACGGCCGTGAGTCAACTCAGTCTCGCCGTGGTCAGAACCTCAGCCTTGACTTCGTAAAGCGCATTGAGTACAGCGCAAGCATCCGCGCTTCGCTGCTCAACAAGAGCTTGAAGCTGAATGCATCTGTCTTCACCAACTCTATTGAGGGCAAGCCTATCGAGCCATTGAGCATTATGCCAAGCTACTTCCAGATCGGCTATCCTAACACCTCATTCAACCCTATCATTAACTATAACAATGATGAGCGTTGGGGCTTCGAGATTGGCGCAAGCTACAACAAGAAGTTCGGTGAGGTAGAACTGGGCGTTGGCGCTAACATGACATGGTATGATACCAAGGCTACCCGCCGTGAGGATACTACCTACGGTGATGATACCTACCGTTATCGTCAGGGCAAGCGTCTTGACACCGTATGGGGCCTTGAGTGCCTTGGCTTCATCAAGGATGACGCAGAAGCTGCTGAGTACGGACTTACTTCAGATCTCACCGTTCGCGCTGGTGACCTCAAGTACAAGGATCAGAACAATGACGGCGTGATTGACGGCAAGGATGAGATCGACCTCGGTCGTGGCGGCTGGTATGGCGCACCTCTTACTCTCGGTCTGAACTTCACTGCAAAGTACAAGGGCTTCACCCTCTTCGTACTTGGTGTAGGCGGGTGGGGCGGCCAGGGCAGCAAGCTTGACGACAAGTTCGGTACTTACTTCAAGTTCGCAGGCGAGAACAAGTATAGCATCTACGCTCGTGACACCTGGACTCCTGCTACAGCATCAACTGCTCTCTACCCACGTATCTCTAAGGATGGTGGTGACAACAACTACCGTGCCTCTGACTTCTGGCTCTACAAGACAGACCGCTTCGACCTCGCTAAGGTACAGCTTACCTACGACTTCCCAAGCGCAATGTTCCAGAACAACCGCGTAGTAAAGGGTATCTCACTCTATGTGAATGGTTCAAACCTCCTCACATTCGCTCCTGAGAAGGAACTCCTCGAGCTCAATGTGGGCAGCACCCCAACAGATCGCTTCTTCCAGGGTGGTTTGAGTGTAACATTCTAAGTTAAAAAGTAAAAAGTTTTGACTCAAATGAAAACATATAAGTATATTCTGCCTATTCTCTGCGCCGGCGCTGTTGTTAGCTCATGCGATGACATGTTTGAGCCAGCCAATGAGATGATCAGCGATATTGAGGTAATGTACAATGACCCTCAGTTTGCTGCCGGCATGTTGGGTAACGCCTACATTCTGATGCCATACGACGGCACTCCTCACAGCGACCTGGCTACTGATGATGCTGTTTCAAACGAGAACAGTAACCAGTACACCCAGATGGCTCAGGGTGCTTGGAGCGCTGCAAAGGACCCTATGCAGCAGTGGCAGGCTCGCAACAATGCCATCAACTACTGTAACATCATGCTCGAGAATGCCGAGAAGGTAACCTGGTCAGGTATTCCTTCTGTTAACCAGATGTTCATTGACCACATGATGGGTGATGCTTACGGCATGCGTGCCGTTCAGCGCTTCTATCTGCTCCGCGCTCATGCCGGTAAGGTAAATGGCGAACTGACTGGTGTAATCCTCTTCGACGAGTACCAGACTGGTGCTACTGACCTTGAGAAGGCAATGGTGCGTCTGCCATTCAAGGAGTGCGTTGACCGCATCCTGGATGACATCAACAAGGCTCTTGAACTGCTCCCTGATGATTATGCTGATATTTCAAATGCAAGCCAGATTCCTGCAAAGTATCAGGCTATCGGTGCTGACATGAGCGGTTATAACCGTGCTTTCGGTGCTCATCACCATGGCAAGGTCAGCGGCCAGATCCTGAAGGCTGTTAAAGCACAGATGCTTCTCTTCGCTGCATCACCTGCTTACGGTGCTGTAACATGGGAGGAGGCAGCACAGGCTGCTGCTGCGGTAATCGGCAACAAGGAGGTAGTTGCAAATGGTCACACCTGGTACAAGAATGTCGACGAAATTGAGAACGTTAAGCGTACACAGAATACCCCAGAGGCTATCTGGATGACCAACCCAGGCAACTCTAACACTTTGGAGAGCGACAACTTCCCACCTTCAATCTACGGCAAGGGTCGCACCAACCCAACCCAGAACCTTGTGGATGCATTCCCAATGGCTAACGGTTATCCTATCAATGCATCTGGTTCAGGTTATGATGCTGCTAATCCATACGCAAACCGCGACCCACGTCTTGCTGAGTACATCGTAGTGAACGGCTCAACCATGGGCGTACATGATGCATTAATTCTGAGCGGTATCTACGAGGACGATCCAACTACTGACGGCTTCCGTGAGGACAACGACGACAACCTTGGCAAGCAGCTTGAGTACTCTACCCGTACTGGTTACTACATGCGCAAGCTCCTCCGCAACGATGTCAACATGGATCCTAAGACCACAACCCAGCAGAAGCACTACACAGCCCGTATCCGCTGGACTGAGCTCTTCCTTGCTTATGCTGAGGCTGCCAATGAGGCTTACGGCCCTGAGGGAAGCGCTCCTGGCACTACCCAAACTGCTAAGAAGATCATCAAAGCTATCCGTGAGCGTGCTGGTATCTGTGTAGGTACTGATGACCCATATCTCAACAGCTGCAACACTAAGGAGTCTATGCGTGAGCTGATCCGCAACGAGCGTCGTCTTGAGCTCTGCTTCGAGAACCAGCGCTTCTACGATCTGCGTCGCTGGAACCTCAACCTCAACGAGACCACTAAGGGTATGCGCATTGAGAACAACGGCAAGTCATTCTCTATCTTCGATGTAGATTCACGCCGCTACGACGACTACATGATCTACGGTCCTATTCCTGACTCTGAGGTGAAGAAGTTCAGCAGCCTCAAGCAGAACGATGGTTGGAGATAAATTCTACTGTTAATTGGTTGTTTTGTTGTTGTGTTATTGTGTAGCACTACACGACAACAAAACAACAAAACAACAATAATAACAGAAAAAAATGAAAAAATATATTCTTCCAGTTCTCGCTCTCTGTGCAGCCTCTTTCACTGCCTGCGAGAATGCAGATAAGACCTTCCCTGACTTCGAGGGAGGCGTATCAGTGTACTTCGCTTATCAGTATCCTGTGCGCACCATCGAGCTGGGTGAGGACAATGAGATCAACACCGATCTCGACAATGCCCACAAGTTCCAGATTGTGAGTGCTATGGGCGGTGCTTATAAGGGAAAGAACATCAAGGTGAACATCAAGGTAGATGAGTCGCTCTGCGAGAATCTCTATTTTGCTGACGGAACCGCAGTAAAGCCAATGCCAACCAGCTACTACAGCATTGCCAACACCACTCTCGATTATGCAGGTGGCTATATGGGCAAGGCTGAGGTGCAGCTGACTGACGCTTTCTTTGCAGATCCTCTCGCTATCGGTACTGCTTACGTTATTCCTGTAGTGATGACCGATCAGACGGGTGCTGACCGCATCCTCACCGGCACCAAGCTGGATGAGAACTCAACTCCTTCACGCACCAATGCTGCTGCTTGGGACGTTAAGCCAATGGACTACGCTCTCTGGTGTGTACGCTACGTGAACCCTTGGAACGGTACTTATATCGTTAAGGAGGGCAACAAGGAGATTGACAAGAACAACAAGCGTGTGGCAATCAATACTCTCAGCATGAACGAGTGCCGTTACACCAACGTAAACGGTGAGACCGTAAAGCTGACCTTCAGCGGTAATAACTGCACCGTATCGAGCCTCAACCCAACTGACGTTGTAAACGGCAATGGTGAGTTCAAGAAGAAGAGCGAGATCAAGGCTTGGGGTGACAAGGACCGTGACGCACTGTACCTCCAGTACACTGTAAACGGCAACTCTTACAACGAGACCCTTGTAGCTCAGGTTCGCACCACCGATGGCGACGCATTCAACACTGTAGTAGAGTTCGTTCCTGAGTACAAAAAATAATAATAATTAGGAAGTATTATGAAATTGACAAAATGGTTGGTTGCCATCTTGGGAGCAGCAGCAATGCTCACTTCCTGTGTCGATGACTTCGACACCAACGGCTTCACTGTTCAGAAGCCAGGCGACAACGCTGACTATGAATATTTGAACAAATACCAGCCTTTGAAGAGCTACCTGGATCGCAATGCGCATCCAAACTTCAAGGTAAGTGCTGCGCTCAATGCCGAAGAGTTCAACAAGAAGGAGAACATCTTTACGCTGGCTTATGCTAACTTCGACGAGATCGTAGCTGGCAATGCTATGAAGATGAGTTCAGTTGTCACTGACAAGGGTGAATTCAACTACGGTACTGTACAGGCATTCGTTTCTGCTGCTGAGACTGCAGGTCTGACTATCTACGGTCATACCCTGGCTTGGCACTCACAGCAGCCTGTAAAGTGGCTCAATACGCTCATCGCTGACAAGCCAAAGCCAGTTGATCCAAACGCTGGCGGCGGAAACGTAACAATTGTTCAGGAGGAAGTAACTACCGTTACCTATACCGATGGCGGATTCCCATTCTACCCAATGGGCTGCGAGCCACCTGTAATTGACGGTGCACTCCACTTCGAGCCAACCGGTGACTGGTCACAGTTCTTCATCACCAATGCTATCGCTCTTCCTGAGCCAGGCAATTATGTTGCCATCCTCAAGATTAAGTCAAGCAAAGAGGGTAAGGTTACCCTTACTGCACAGAATGGCTGGAGCGATCAGCAGTTGCTGAATGGCGACGTTAATCTCGCTGGCACCGGCGACTTCGAGGATATTGCCATTGCATTCAACGGCATTACTTGTGAGCCATCGGCTAACTACGACTTCATTCTCAAGCCTGAGACTTTCGATGCTGTGCTTGACGTGAAGTCACTCACCATCATGCATCTGAAGGAGGTAGCTGGTCCTAGCACCGTAACTGAGGACAAGGAGATCGCTACCACCACCTATACCGATGGCGGCTTCCCATTCTATCCAATGGGTTGCGAGCCTCCTGTAGTAAATGGTGCTATCCACTTCGAGCCTTCAGGCGAGTGGTCACAGTTCTTCATCACCAACGCTATTAGTTTACCAGAGCCAGGCGACTACTCTGCTATCCTCACCATCAAGTCAAGCAAGGAGGGTAAGATTACCCTTACTACTCAGAATGGTTGGAGTGACCAGCAGTTACTGAATGGCGACGTAAACCTCACTGGTGGTGATGACTTCGAGGAGGTTGAAATTGCATTCAACGGCATCACCTGTGCGCCATCAGCTAACTACGATTTCATCCTTAAGCCTGAGATGTTCGATGGCGTACTTGACGTGAAGTCATTGAAGATTGTTCAGCACATCACCAAGACTGTAGGTGGTGGTGACGCTCCTGAGTACATGGACGTATGGACCAACGAGCTTATCAACTCTGCCTTCGATCCAAATGCCTCAATGGAGAGCTTCATTGCTCGTGGCTTGGATAAGAATGACGAACCAGCAGAGGTTATCGTAGGTGGTGGTCCTGATGGCAAGAATGCTATCGTAATTAAGGGTAAGACCCAGACTACCAACCCATGGGATACCCAGTTCTTCGTTTATACTCCTAACAAGAAGTGGGAAGCAGGCGAGAAGTATCGCTTCCACATGTATTATAAGGCTACTCAGGCTGTCGGTACCGATACTCAAGTACATGGCACTCCTGGCGATTATAAGCACTGGCAGATGCTCTCTCCAAATCCTGAGTTTACTACCGAATGGCAGGAGAAGACCTGGGAAGGCTCTATTCCTTCAGAGGGCGCTGGCAACCAGCAGTCAATCGCATTCAACCTCAACAAGAACCGCACCGCTGGTGATGGCGAGGCTGAGACCGTAGGTCAGATTGACTACTACTTTTCTGACATTACCTGGGAGTCTTACTCACAGGTTGAGGTTCCAAAGGTAGAGATTGTTCGTGTTGACTATGTAAACAATAGCGACATGGAGGGCGCTGACGCAAGCAACTTCGCACGCAAGGAAAACAACGGTCAAACAGAATATGTTATCACCGACGGTGTAGGTAGGAACGGCTCTCGTGGTGTTCAGGTACTCAGCAAGGCAGGTGCCGCTGAAGATTGGGATACCCAGTTCTGGATTAAGTTGAACGAGCCTCTTGACGCAGGTGAGACGGTAACCGTACAGTTCGACTACAAGGCATCTGCTAATGCAACCGGTGATACCCAGGCACATGGTACTCCTGGCGACTATGCACACTGGGCTTGTATCGGTTCTGTCGACTTCACTACCGAATGGCAGACTTACAACTACGAACTCTCTGTTGATGGCTCTATGGCTTCTAAAGGTGGTCTTGGCTCTATCGCATTCAACCTCTCTAAGGATCGTGATAATGACATAACCTACTACTTCGATAACATCAAGGTATTCTCTGAGCGTGAGGAGGAGATTAAGAACACTATTCCTCTTACCCCAGAAGAGAAGCGTGATACCCTCGTTTATGCTATGAAGAAGTGGATTGATGGTATGATGGATGCAACCGAGGGCAAGGTTAAGGCTTGGGATCTCATTAACGAGGCAGTTGCTGGTGATGGCAATGTTAACGGTTACTATGACCTCCAGCACTTTGACGGTTACGCTTCTGGTTCATGGGATGTCGGTGGTGATGCCTTCTATTGGCAGGACTACTTCGGAGCTGAGAACTATGGTGTAGTTGTAGAAAAGATGGCTCGTGAGGCATACGCCCGTCAGGAGGAAGCTAACCCAGCAGACCTGAAGCTCTTCGTTAATGATTACAACCTTGAGTCAACTTGGGATAATAACAAGAAGCTCGAATCTCTGATCTACTGGATCGGCGTTTGGGAGCAGGGCGGTGCTAAGATTGATGGTATCGGCACACAGATGCACATCAGCTACTACCGCAATGCTGCTGATCAGGAGAATCAGAAGGAGCATATAACCAGGATGTTCGAAATGATGCGTGATGCTAAATCTCCAGTTGATGGTCACAAGTATTTAGTTCGCGTTTCTGAGCTCGACATGGGCATCGCTGACAAGCAGTTCGGCACAGCTCTCAAGAACGGTGAGCTCACCTTCGAGGACGAGAAGGCAATGGCTGACTACTATGAGTGGATCATCAAGGAGTATTTCCGTATAATTCCAGAAGATCAGCAGTATGGCATCACTCAGTGGTGTATCACTGACTCACCTAAGGGTAGCGGCTGGCGTGCAGAGGAGCCTGTTGGTCTCTGGTACCTCGATTATAGCCGCAAGCCTGCTTACGCTGGTTGGGCAAAGGGCTTGGGTGCTCAGGAATAAGCACTCCATTAGGTTAATGACCTAATAAGATAATAGGCGTATGTGGATCAATTACTCGTCTGTGAGACGGAATTTGATTT
>JAZLJN010000145.1:0-3260 GCA_045617885.1 Bacteroidales bacterium
CACCATCGCCGGACAGGGCACATTGGAGTTCAAGTATGTCTACAATAAGCAGAACCAGCTCGAAAAGACCATCTATCCCGGAGGCGTGGAGGAGAGCTATGTGTACGATGCCAATGGTTACAAGACCAAGACCGTGGCAGGAGGAAAGGTCATCTACGAGCTCACCGGCTATACCGGCAAGGAACGCACCTCGAAGTTCGCCGGAAAACTGACCTCGAAAAGCCAGCGTAACGCACTTGGCTATCTGGAGAAGCTGACGGTAGCTCTGGGCACCACGCTTAAGGAACAGTATAAGATGAGCTATGACGTGCTGACCGACAACCTCATAAGTCGCCAGCGCAATGGCAACTCGGTAGAAAGTTTCGGATATGATGACATGGACCGACTGGTGTCGGTCAAGGTGGGCGGCGTCGAGACCATGCAGATGGGTTATGCCGCCAATGGCAACATCCTCTCGAAGACGGGAGTGGGCAACTATGTCTATGACACCAAGAAGCCACATGCCGTCAAGAAGATACTCAAGAAGTCCGAGACTCTGCCAGGTTCGCTGCTCCAGACGGCGTTCAACGCGTTCGGCAAGATAGAGCACATCACCGACGACAGCAATCATCTCGACATGATGGTGACCTACGGCCCTGATCAGGAGCGCTGGCTCTCGCTGCTGACCGATGGCGCGGGCAAGACTGTCCGCAAGACCATCTATGCCGGCAACTACGAGAAGGTGACCGAGAATGGAGCCACACGCGAGTTTTATTACCTTGACGGCAACACCATCCTCGTCAAGCAGGGCACGACGCTGACGCCTTATCTTGCCTTCAAGGACAATCTTGGCAGCTTCCTCTCCATCATGGATGAGAACGGCACCAAGGTGTTCAATGCCGAGTATGACGCATGGGGCAAGCAGAATGTGACGCACAACAGTATCTACTTCCATCGCGGCTACACCGGTCATGAGATGTGGAACGAGTTTGGCATCATCAACATGAACGGCCGTCTCTACGACCCGGCTTTGGGCCGCTTCTTCAGTCCTGACAACTATGTGCAAGCGCCAACCAATAGTCAGAATTTCAACCGTTATAGTTATTGTCTGAATAATCCGCTGAAGTATAATGATCCGAGCGGAGAGTTATTCGGAATTGATGACTTTTTCATAGCTATGACTGTTTTTAATGTGGCTTCAAGCATGATGCAAACAGCTGCAATGGGAGGTAGTTCTAAGGATATATGGAAGGCTGGAGGAGTTAGTTTGCTTGTTTCTGCTGGTACGTATGGAATTGGATCGGGTTGTTCCGCTTTGGCCAATGCAGGAATGAGTGCGGTCGGTGTAGAATTTATAAGAGCTGGAGCACATGGCTTGAATATGGGCTTGGCATCAACCTTGAATGGTGGAAATTTCTGGCAGGGATTCGCTTCAGGCGCATTGTCGTCTGGTATGGGTTCTTTTGCGCAAAATGTGAAAATGCCGTCAGGATTGATGATTGCTTCGACGACTGCCATGGGTGGAGTCTCTGCCTGGGCAACTGGCGGTAGTTTCTTAGAAGGAGCATATCAAGGAATGTGCGTTGGAGCATTTAATCATGAACTGCATACCATTGAGAAGGAACTTCCAGAAGTGATATGTACACCAAGTAAAGCCGCTGTATCAGATAACAAATCATCTGCTTCTTTTTTTGCTTCATTCGCAAGAACATTTATAGGAGCATTAAAAGTAGGCAGATTTGCGGCAACTCAGGCGTGGGAAAGAACTCCTTATAAATATAAAGCGAAAGCGGCTAAGTATGTATCTGGGTATGCTAAAGCTCGAGGGTGGTCAGGGTCGCTTTTTCAAAAAGGTCATACCAAAATGGTTGGAGCTGTTTCTGCAAAAATGCGCAATTTTGCATCAGAAGCTACACGAATGAAATTGTGGAAAGCAGGTGCTTGGACGTGTCTGTTAGAAAATGGTGCGAATGTGTATGATACAGGTCGAATTGGACTTGGCAACTTGGTGGATATAGCAATGACAGGTTTGGCTTATTACCCTGCTTTTATGCCCATATCGTTAGTCTATATAGGATGTGATTACTATTATGCGAGCACTCATAATGGAATGCATTTTAGAGAAGCACTCAATGAAGCAAGCTCAATTCAGTTGTTTTGAATGATGTTTAGTCTATAAACTTATGAACTATATGGCTTTTTTTGATTATTTTTTTTATAGATTTTATCTTTTCTATCTGAAACGCGAAGGTAAAGCAACCTGCAGATTTTCTGCAGTTTGCTTGGCTTCAGCAATGATGGTTTTTTCCAGTGGAATTTTTTGGGGACCAATTGCACACTTTTTTTATCATGATATTCTTCATTGGATGCATGAATATGTAATCTTGGTTACAATTGTTTGTTTGAGTCTTGCAAACTTTTATTATAAAAAGAAACAGGACTTGTTGTTGGAACGATACAAGGAATCAAAATGGAATAATAGAATACCGGATTGGTCTCTGCTTATCATTTGTTTCCTATTTTGTTTTGTATGTATGTTAGTAAGTGCAATCATCATACAGACGATTAATCATCTGTGGAATGTTGAGGGTGCTTAAAACTTTACTTCTATCATTCCTTCATTTTGCCCTCGAGGTGCACCTGCGAAATCGTGGAGAAGGCTGAGCGCACCTTGAGTAATCCTCGTGCACAGCGTGGAGGAATACACTACTATCCAGCAGCCCCCATCCGAGGCCTGCTTTTTTCACTTTATGCGGATGAAAGATTGTTCGAATTGCATTCTAACAGCATAAAAACAAGCTGAAAATCGTCCGAAATTTGTGCCGTTGAAAAAATGATTCTTGCTTTACCCCATAGCCTCCACTATTTTCGCCAGATCGGCTTCGTGCATAGGGTGGTACATTATCAAAACGTTTTCAAAGGTTTGGCCGTCAGCATACATTTGATTAAAACTCTTGGCTGTATACCACTGATAGTATGCCATTACCCATCCAGCCCAATATTCAGGACTTACCTGATAGGTAATTGAACTGGTCAGCTTGGAATTTATCTCAGCAGATGACTCAATCAGCATATCTGCCATTTCCTTGCCAGACATGCCTGTAAGATAACGGGGATTGCCCATAGAAATCTGTTCTGCTACATGACTGTTAGCGAAAAGTGCAGAGAACTGCTTAGGGCTCAATCCGTATTCATTGATGCAGATGTGTGACATAACACCCAGATTTCGCATCACATCCTTGAGGTATGGTTCAATATAAGCGCGCATCATTGTTCTCCCA
>JAZLJN010000146.1:0-15661 GCA_045617885.1 Bacteroidales bacterium
GCAACCCAGATTCGGAAAGCTCTTTCAAACTTCTTTGGCTTCAGCAAGGAGAAGAAACGACTGAAAGTGTCAGGACTTGGCGTTGTCTTCACCTCTGGATAGATTTTTTTGATTAGATCTATCTGTAGTTCTGCGAAATCAGCCATCTCTTCCCATTCTCGGCATCCTGCCAGTACTGCCAGAAGTGTCGTGGTTAGAATCATAGAGGCAGAATACGTGACTCTTGTTGGCCGTTTGCGGGGATCCTGTACGCTATTGGCAAATGCTAAAATCGTGTCTATTTCCATAATTTCGTTGCTTTTTGCGCGAAGATATGGAGAATATTCCACTTAATCAAGTGACGTTAAGATTTTTAAACAATCCGCCTTGTTCGGTTTAAAAGAGAAGGAGCAATGATGGTAGGCTTTAAATATCTCCCTATGTCCTCCTATGAAGAAAAATGGTTCTGGGACGTTCTCTGTGGTTCTGATGGGAAGTTTGTGGATGGGTAGAAACAAAGGGTTTCGAGAAATGCACAACTTGCATTTGTTGGGAGCTAGGATGGCTGTTTACAATTATTAACGATAGCTCGGAAGGTAAGGGTGGCATTTAGATGCGGTTGCCCTGAGTTAAATCTTTGGTATAGACCTTGGGGTTAGTAAAAGTGTTAGAAAAAGAAAAATCGGATTTATAAAATGCTTAAAAATAGGCACTTATAAACCCGATTCGTGGAGCTGGAGGGGTTCGAACCCTCGTCCAAACAAGGAACATCTGCGCTTTCTACATGCTTATTCTGGCCTAGATTGTCGGGAGGCACCAAGACCCAGACCACCAAGTGACTCCGTATCCGCTAAGATTTCACCAAAGCTGCGCGGCCGGCTTTGATTAGTCCCGATTTACCTGCACCACCGGGTCCTCAGTCTCGGAACAACGACCTTGGGGTGATGTCTTGTCAGCCGCGCCTTGGCAGCTGATTAAGCCAGTAATCTACTGTACTTCGATTAGGCAGCAAGAGCGTAGTTATTCTCGCCAATTATATTTCGCCATCGTGGATTATAGTGATAGGTGACGTCTCACTGCATGCTTACACAAAGGCTCATCTCGCTGTCAAAGCCAGTCAGCCCCGTTTTTGTGGCGCAAAGGTAGGTATTATTTTTGGAATTTGCAAATTGAAGGTGCATTTTCGTCATTTTCTTCTCTTTTTTGGCCTGTTTTGTTCAAAAAAACACTCTATCATGGGGATGACTCATCTTTTTTTGCGCAAAATTTACTATATTTGCATCGTTTAATTGTCTGTGAACGGTTAGGCACGTAAGAATTATCAGAAAGAAATACAGAAGATGAGTAATAGAGTCGTGATTACTGGCATGGGTATCTGGTCATGCCTGGGTACGAACCTGGAGGAGGTGCGCGATGCGCTCTACCAGGGGAAGTCCGGCATCGTGTTTGATCAGGTGCGTAAGGATATGGGTTTCCGTTCGGCATTGACGGCAAAGGTGGAGACGCCCGACCTGAAGAAACTGCTTGCCCGCAGTCAGCGTCAGTTTATGCCCGAGGAGGCACAGTATGCCTATATGTCAACGGTGCAGGCTCTGGCTCAAGCCGGACTTTCGCAGGATTACCTTGACCAGCATGAGGTGGGGCTGCTGTTCGGCAACGATTCGGTGGCGCAGGCTACCTATAAGGCAGTGAGCAAGATCTATGAATATAAGGATACGGCTATGTGCGGCTCTGGTTCCATTTTCCAGTCGATGAACTCAACGGTGACCATGAACCTTGCCTGTATCTTCCGTCTGCGCGGCATCAACCTGACTACTTCTGGCGCTTGTGCCTCTGGCAGTCATGCGCTGGGTCTGGCCTACCTGCTGATCAAAGATGGACTGCAGGATTGTATCATAGCGGGCGGTGCGCAGGAGGTGAATCCGGAGGCAGTTGGTTCCTTTGATGGCATCCAGGCTTTCAGTACCCGTGAGGATGAGCCGGAACGCGCTTCCCGGCCTTTCGATCGTGACCGTGACGGACTGGTGCCCGGTGGCGGTGCCGCTACGCTGATAGTGGAGAGCCTGGATCATGCGCTGGCTCGTGGCGCTCAACCTATTGCCGAGATCATCGGCTGGGGATTCAGTGGCAACGGTGACCATATCTCTACGCCGAACGTAGAGGGTCCGCAGCGTTCGCTGGAGATGGCTATCCGGCTGGCTGGGGTGGATGTCCACGAGATCGGCTACGTGAATGCCCATGCTACTTCAACCCATGCGGGCGACGGCAGGGAGGCGCAGGCCATTGCCAACGTGTTTGGCGACTACAAGGTGCCGGTGACTTCAACCAAGGGACAGACCGGTCACGAGATGTGGATGGCTGGCGCGAGCGAGGCTATCTATTCCATCCTGATGATGAAGAACGGATTCATCGCAGGGTCGCTCAACTTTGAGAATCCTGACGAGGAGACTGCCTGCATCAATGTGGTGGCGAAGACTCAAGAGGCGCATTTCGATATGTTCTTATCCAACTCATTCGGATTCGGCGGAACGAATTCGACCCTTATCATAAAGAACTATGACGCGTGAAGAGATAATTGACAAGGCTCAAAAGGTACTGTCAGAGGAATTTGAGACGGAACGTGAGGCTATGGTGGATGAGGCAGCGATCTATGACACGCTGCAGCTTGACAGCATAGCCAGGGTGGATTTCATTGCGGTGATTGACTTCACGTTCAAGGTGAGAATCCCCGTGGAACAGCTGCCCGAGATCAAAACATTTGCTCAACTGTATGACTATCTGGAGAGTCACATAAACTGATTTGACTATGCTCTATAGAGATGAAGAATTATTCAAGCTGATGCCCCAGCGTGATCCGATTGTGATGGTGGACAAAGTCCATGCTGCGGAGGGCGATACTATACGAACGGGACTTACTGTGACCCCGGGCAATTACTTCATGGAGGAGGATGGCCGGATGGCAGAGCCAGGACTGATAGAGCACATCGCCCAGTCTGCCAATGCCCTGTTGGGTCATAAGGCTCTGCTGGCAGGAAATCCGCTGCCTCAAGGATATATTGCTGAAGTGAAGAAGTTCCACTGCTATGCCCGTCCGGCTCTGGGCGATGAACTGACTACTACGGTCAAGTTCAATGATGTGATCAATGGCATCACGCTGATGACGGGTGAGACCTGGTGCGGCGATGTCCGATTGGCTGACACGCAGATGAAACTGTATGCTGAGAGTTAATGTGTATGATTGAATTAGGAAAAGTAAGTATGAGACTGCTCAAGGATAAATATTATGTTATAATGAAGGAGAACAGGCTGGATGCCAACAATGGCGTCTATCTGCTCTCTCTGCTCCCTCAGTCAGATGTGTATCGCGGACACTTCCCGAACCAGCCTGTCTGCCCCGGCGTTTGCAGCATACAGATGATACGTGAATGCGTGGAGATGCTGACGGGATGCACGCTCTATATGAAGACAATAAAGCAGTGCAGGTTCACTGCACTGCTTACGCCTCAATGCCATTCGCTGATAGATGTGGTGGTCAGCGTGGCTCGCCTTGAAGGTACGGATACCTATAGTGTGACCGCAAAGATTACGGACCAGGAGACTACCTTCGTGGAGCTGAAGGGCGACTTCGCCAGAAGCCTGTAATCCAACTGCCCGAATTATCAATCTGGACAAAACTTCAAATCACTGGAACGCTGGTATGCCCGTAGCCCGAACTGTGGAAGGTTGGCCAAAGCATACTCCAGAATGCGTGCCTGAATAGCCTCGAACTCAGTCCACTCCTTTGTGCGGGTAAATCCATAGAGTTCGATAGGAATACCCTCTGTGCCGGCAGCCAGATGGCGTACCATCAGCGTCATCTCTTGATTGATGTCAGGATCCTGACGCAGCTGCTGCTCCATTACATATCGGAATACCTCAAGGTTAGTGACCGCATTGGCGCGCTGGAGTGCTGATGCGGGCAATTGTCCGTGCTGCACATGATCCTTGACCTGCGCTGGGGTGAGTAGTGTGATGGTGTTGACATTAATGCGTAGGGTGCATCTGAATCTTCTGCCGTCACTCTCCTTCATGCCACGCCAGTTGCGGAACGATTCGGACAGCAGGGCGTAGGGTGGGAGCGTAGTGATGGTATTGTCCCAGTTACGTACCTTGATGGTATTGAGTGTGATCTCAATGACTACGCCATCTGTGTCGCGCGAAGGCATGGAGATCCAGTCGCCCACGCGAAGCATGTCCTGGAAGGAGAGCTGAATGCCGGCTACCAGTCCCTTGAGTGTGTCCTGCAGTACAAACATCATGACCGTGGCAGCAGCACCAAGTCCGGCAAGGAGATGGAGCGGATTGCGGTCAATGACAATAGCGATGATGTTGATGAGACCTACTATCCAGACGATGATCTCAAAGGTCTGCCTGATTCCTGCCAGTGAGAGGGCTTTGTCCTCCTTATGATGCACGAACAGCCCGAAGACCGCCTGAATGAATGCAACCAGAAAGTTGCAGGCGGTGATGATAATATAGATTATGGTGCCTCGGGCTACCAGTACACCGATAAATCCCCTGTCAAAGACGAAGGGAAGCGCTGCCGTCAGGATGATGGCAGGGAGCATACGCGAGAAGGCATTGATGACCTGATCGCCCAACAGGATATCATCCCATTCGGCCTCCGTGCGCAGGGTGATGCGGCGGATGATAGGAGCAATAACCTTCACAAACAGCAGGTCCACCAGATAGGATACCAGGAAGATGCCTGCCACAATGCTGATTCGCACCCAGAATGAGAGCGAGTCAATATCTAAACCGAAACTTTGTTGCAACCAGTCTTGCATGTCTGATAACTACAGTAAGATTAGAGTGAACCCTTGAGACGCTTCTGCTCCATGAGGAATGCCTCGGCACGGGTGAGGTCTTCAGGGGTGTCAATGCCTACGGTCTCAATATCCACCTGGCGGACTGTAATACGGAGGCCATTCTCCAGCCAGCGCAGCTGCTCAAGGCTCTCTGCCTGCTCAAGTGGCGTCTGTGGCATGGCGGTGATGCGGGCAAGGGCTTCCGGACGATAGGCGTAGAGTCCGATATGCTTGAAGAAGGTGTGGCGCTGCAGCCACTCTTCCTGTGGAATGCCACGCAGATATGGGATGACGGAGCGGCTGAAATAGAGTGCCTGTCCCTTCAGCCCCACTACTACTTTCGGAGAGTTGGGGTTGAGCAAAGCTTCAAGTCCGTCTTCTGGATGGAAGGGCTTGACAAGGGTAGCGATGTCAGTCTGCGCATCCATGAAGCAGTCCTTTACTGCCTGAATCTGCTGGGCGGCGATGAATGGCTCGTCTCCCTGTACGTTGATGATTACGTCATATTCAGTCTGTAGCGCTTCGCACACCTTGCGGTAAGCCTCCTGCACTCGGTCTGTGCCGCTCTTGTGGTCAGGTGAGGTCATTACGACGCGACCGTTGAAACGCTCCACGGCGTCATAGATGCGGGCATCATCAGTAGCTACGATTGCCATATCAACCAGAGGTGCTACCTTCTCATAGACGCGCTGAATGACTGGTTTGCCCCCAAGTACTGCCAGGGGTTTGCCCGGGAAACGGGTGCTGGCATAGCGGGCAGGAATTATTGCGATTACTTTCATTTTCGTTAGAATTAATTATTCAAGTTCCGGAGCTTCCGAAACTTAAATTGATCAGAGTGTTCGAACCTCCTCAACGCCCTTGACCTGCTCAATGGTGCGGATAGCCTCGTTGAGCTCAAAGACTGAAGGCACCTGCATGCGGATGCGGGTAGTGACGATATAGTCCTCCGTAGTGGTGTGAAGCTCGTCAATGCTGAGATGCAGTTCATTGGAGATGATATTGACCAGATCCATGAGCAGTCCGTTGCGATCCACGGAATTGATCTCGATGAGAGTGCTGTAGGTGCGGCCCGGAAGGATAGGAAGCTCTACATCTACAATTGAGTCACCTTCTGCTGCAGAGAGGGCGATTGCCTCCTTACAATTGCGCTTATGCACAAGGATGGAGCCATCCTTACGCTTGAAGCCCATGATTTCGTCACCTGGCAGCGGGTTACAGTGCGGACAGAGCTCGAATGGAAAGTCTGCTACTGAAATGCCGCTCTTCTGGAGCGAGACGTTGATGGCACGACGCGCCTTGTACGTATTGACGTGCTTCAGCCAGGCTGCCTCTGGGAGCATCTCCGGGTCGGTGCCTATCTCAATGCGGTCACCGCGCTGCAGTACGGTGTAGATGCTGCACAGATGTCCGTTGACACGGGCGTACTTGGCATGATTACCCACGTTGGTATGAATCTCATAGGCAAAGTCAAGTACGGTAGAGCCCTTTGGAAGAATGATGCTGTTGCCTTTAGGTGTAAAGACGATGATGTCATCATTGTAGAATGAAGAGATAACCGACTCCATGAAGCCGCCCTCCATGCCCGAGCTTGCTACGTCACGCAGCACACTGCGGAACTTCTGAATCCAGTTCTCAACCGATTCTGTACGGTCCACCACACATCCCAGCTGCGAGTTGCGCAGCATCGTCTCTGTGAGAATGTGCACTTCTGCCCACTGACCCATCATGGTCATTACCTCCACGTGGAGCGCCTGATAGCCATTCTCCTTTGGCTGGTCAATGAAGTTGATCATCGAATAAGGACGCTCGTTGTAGAAGTCCGTGAGGCGAGAGTAGATGCGTAGGCACTGGTTCTTCTCGCTCAAGCCGCATTTTTCGTCAAATGGGAAGACGATATCTACAATATGGACATGCTCCAGCTCCTTGAACGTCTGACCAGAGGACTGCATCATGCGCCACAGGGCATAGACCGAACGCGGACGGGCATAGACCCTTGCCTCAATGCCCTCTTCACGCAGCATCAGACGGATAGGCTGCAGGAAGCTCTCAATGTCATCCTTGTGGATCTCCATGTAGCGGTTGATCTTCTTCTCGATGCGGGTGTACTCCTGTGGAGATCGCCACTTGAGGGAGAGGTTCTCCAGCTCAGACTTGATCTCGTACAGACCCAGTCGGTTGGCAAGAGGAGCGTAGAAGTAGTCCGTCTCTGAGGTGATCTTCATCTGCTTGTCAGTACGCATGGAGCCGAGGGTACGCATGTTGTGCATACGGTCAGCCAGCTTGATCAGCAGGGCGCGGATATCATAGTTGATGGAGTCAAGCATGTGCTTGAAGTTGTCAATCTGCTTCGATACCTTGTAGTTGCCATCCGAATTTTTGGTAAGCACCTGCACAAGGTAAGCCACATCCTCACCAAAATGCTGGCGGATGTCCTCAACGGTGTAATCCGTATCCTCCACCACATCATGCAGCAGCGCAGCCATGATAGGGTTGGTCTTCAGTCCGAGCTCTACCAGCGCCGTACGTGCCACAGCAATAGGATGAGTGATATAGGGGATGCCACTCTTTCTGATCTGTTTTGAATGCGCCTCGGCAGCCAGGTCGTATGCCGCTTCAATACGAGGTATGTCCGTAGGAGGGATGAGCTCCGCCACACGGTCGAAAAACTCTTTACGGTCACGCTCTACAATCTGCTGACCCTCTTCGGGAGTGCATTTCAATTCCATAACTTTGATATCTTTAATTATTCTATTTCCTCAATGATGCCCATCAGACGCTGACGGAGCGACTGCAGGCGTTGTATCACCTCCTGGCGTATCTCTTCACTCTCTGCATTGCCGCCCTGAAGCCTTCGCTTGGCGCCATCGATGCTCAAGCCCTCTATGCGTATCAGGCGGTAGATCATGGCTACCTGCTGGAGGTCCTTCTGTCCGTACAGGCGGTTGTCCCCGCTGGTGCGCTTGGGATGCAGATAGCGTGGAAATTCCTTTTCCCACTTGCGGAGCAGGTCCACGCTGACCGAGAACTTGTCAGCCACCTCGCGGATGGAGAGATAGGGCTTCTCCATCGTCAGGTCTTTTATGTCTAATCGGCTTTTGGTCATATCGCGTCAGTCCATTACGTTGCCTCGCTCTTCTGCCAGCCGGAGCATGTCTTCATACTGCGAGGGGGTGAGATCCATGAAGTAATAATGGGCAGGGTTCTGTACCACGTCACGGAGCCAGACCTCATAGTGCAGATGGTTGCCCGTTGACTTGCCTGTACTTCCCACCTCGCCAATCTTCTGTCCGCGGGTCACATTCTGTCCGGCGTTGACCATCTTCTTGGAGAGGTGGGCGTAACGGGTCTTATAGCCATAGCCGTGATCTATCACCACGCAGAGCCCGTAGCCTCCTGTATCCCATCCTGCCTGGATGACCTTGCCTTTACCGGTGCAGAAGACGTCTGTGCCCTTCTCCGCACTGAAGTCCATTCCTTCATGGAACTTCTGGACATTATAGATCGGGTCAACGCGCCATCCGTAACCTGACGCCATCTGCTTCAGATCCTTGTCCTTGACCGGCTGGATGGAGGGGACGTGCAGCAGGCGGTCCTCCTGCGTCTGTATCAGTTCCACTACCTCATCAAAAGATTTGCTCTGGATATAGAGCTGGCGTTCCACCAGATCCATTTTCTGCTCTACGCTCAGCACCAGCTGGGCATCATCCAGATGGCGGAGACTATCGTACCGGGCGCGGTTGATGACAAGGCGCTGGCGGACCTCCTGACCAATGGGCTCGCCCTGAAGAATGGTGCGGTAGAGGTGGTCATCACGCTCGCCTATGCCCTCAAGCACATCCAGCGCTTCGTCCAGGCGCTCGTTGAGCTGTCGGTAGTTCTGCTGCAGCACCTGATGCTCTTTCTCCAGGCGCCATTGTGCCGGTGATCCTACCCAGAAGATGAAGGCGTAGAGCAGCAGGGCACCGATGATGGTGCCTGACAAGAGGTGGCGCAATACCACGATGATGTGATGCACAAAGCCAACTTTCTTCTCGCTCATCTTACGATAAATAGGCGACAAATATGGTTATAAAAAATGACAATGCCAAATTTTCGGTCAAAAATAAACAACGGTTCTCAAATATGGCATGTTTTTGCTCAATGTGATTTACTAATTCTCATTTCCCTCTGGGGTTACTCCGGCTTCCGCGGTCATAGCGGTTGGGCTTGCTCTTGCCCTGGCTCTGGTTGCCCCGCGGACCGAATGAACCGCCGGCGTAAGGGTTGCCGCTGGCGCTACGCGGATTGTTCATGTTGAAGCGTCCGCCCGTATTCATGCCGAAGAGCTTCTCTGCCAGGTCCCGCCTGCCGAGCTTGATGAGTGAGGCTCTCAGCTTGGGCGCATTCTCTGGCTGATACCAGAAGAAGTAGGCACGCTGACGCAGCTTCTCCTCTTGCGAGTGGGCACAGAAGCAGGGTTGGAGCGTGTAGGGATGGAACCCTGAATACCAGATTTCCGTAGAGACGGTCATTGGGGTAGGAGTGAAGTCCTGTACCTGCTCCAGCTTAAAGTCGAGCGACTTGGTCTCCGCTGCAAGCTCTGCCATGGCAATCTCCGTGCTGCCGGGGTGGGAGGAGATGAAGTAGGGGATGATCTGCTGCTTCAGCCCGTGGCGGCGGTTCACGTCATCAAAGATACGCTTGAACTGGTGGAACTGTTCGAACGGAGGCTTGCGCATCACGTTAAGTACATCCGGATTGGTGTGCTCGGGTGCTACCTTCAGACGGCCGGAGACATGGTGGCAGATCAGCTCCTCTGCATAGCGCATGTTGGTGGCTTTGAATTCTCCGTTCTTGCCTTCGTGCAGGATGAGGTCATAGCGGACACCGCTGCCGATGAATGACTTCTTGACCCCCGGGAGTGCATCCACGGCTTTATACACCTCAAGCAGCGGACCATGATCTGCATTCAGGTTGGGGCAGACGTGTGGATGCAGGCAGGACGGACGTTTGCACTTCTCACAGAGCGTAAGATCTTTGCCCCGCATCTGGTACATGTTGGCTGACGGTCCGCCTAAGTCGGAGATATAACCCTTGAAGTCGGGCATCTGCGTCACCTTGACCGCCTCGCGGACAATGCTCTCCTTACTGCGTGAAGAGATGAATTTGCCCTGATGTGCCGAGATGGTACAGAAAGCGCATCCGCCAAAGCATCCGCGATGCATACAGATGGAATGGCGTATCATCTCATAGGCAGGGATCACCTTTCCGTTGTAGCGTGGATGAGGCATTCGGGTGTAGGGCAGGTCAAATGAGGCATCCACCTCCTCGGTAGTCAGCGGTGGGTAGGGGACATTGACCAGCACGGCTACGTCACCGGTCTGTTGCCAGATACGTGCGGCATGCCATTTGTTGCTCTCCTCCTCAATGTGGCGGAAGTTCTCTGCCTGATGCTTCTTGTTGCGCAGACAGTCCTCATACGGGTGCAGCACGATGTCATTCACTCCGTCCGGTTCAGCCGGGATCATGTCAAGCGGACGGCGGCATACCACCTGCGGAATGTCAGACAGCATCTCCACCTTTTCGGCACGTGTGGGGGCTTGGATGCCTGTCTGCTCGTAATCAATGCCAGCTATCTCTGCCAGACGGCGTGCTATCTCTACGGTCACTTTCTCACCCATGCCATAGGTGATGATGTCCGCATCGCACTCGGTCAGGAGCGAGGGGCGCAGTTTGTCCTCCCAATAGTCGTAGTAGGAGAGGCGGCGCAGTGAAGCCTCAATGCCTCCCAGGACGATCGGCACGTCAGGGAAGAGCTCTCGCAGGATGCGTGAATAGACTATGCTGGGCATATCAGGGCGAGCTCCGAAACGACCACCGGGGGTATAGGCATCATCCGAGCGGCGGCGACGGTTGGCTGTATAATGATTGACCATAGAGTCCATGGCACCCGGTGAGACGCCAAAGAACAGACGGGGGCGTCCCAGTTTGCGGAAGTCGCGATAGTCTCCATGCCAGTCTGGTTGAGGCACGATGGCTACACGATAACCGGCAGCCTCAAGCACGCGCCCGATGACTGCAGCTCCAAAACTCGGATGATCCACATAGGCATCACCCGAGAAGAGTATTACGTCAAGTTCGTCCCAACCCCTCTGCTGAACCTCCTTCAGCGATGTGGGTAACCAATCTGTTATCATTTATTCAATCATTAGACTTGCAAATATAAGCATTTTTTTTGAAACTACCAAATTTTACAGCCGCTTTTTTCGTTTTAGGCAGAAATCAAAAGCAAATACCTCGGAATAGTCAACTGGACACCTCGAACAGCCATCCTACCTCTCGGATTCGGCGCCCGTTTTTCATGTCGCGCCATCGGAGACCTCGGGAGCGATGACTGAATTTATTGGCAAGCCATCGGAGCTCTCGGGTGCGTCATTCCGGACTTTTGGCGTCCAATCCGACTGCTCGCAAGGTCCGGTCAGTAACTGGTTCGGGTATTCTTACCTGTCTGACGCTTCATCCTTATCCGTGTTGAACTGCCGCGAGGCGTCAGATACTTTTTTGACCTGTACAGTTTGAACACAGATTTAACGGATCAAACGGATATAACGGATTATCTCAAACACGAATTAAAACGAATTGAAACAAATTTGCGTTTTATAAAAATCCGTTAAATCCGTTAAATCTGCGTCATCTGCGTTCTATTCGCCATAACAGGCATCCAACCGTAGCTCGCACTTTTTGCGTGAGCCTGCATTTTTTTTCGGTTTTCTTTTTTTTATTTTTTTCTTTTTCTATTCTTTTCTTTAAATATAGTCAACCAAGGAACTGCGGGTGCACACGGGTGATCACCCGCCTGATCACCCGCCTGATCACCCGCGTGAGCATCACCCGCGTGAGAGCCAGAAACTGCGCCATTCAGGTAAGAAAAGAAGAAATAATGAGGTTAGAATAATTTTTTTGTAAGAAAATTTGGAAAATTCAAAAAAAATCATTATCTTTGCACCGTTAAAATTCAAACAAATGATTTCTTAGTTTTTATATTATAAAAACAGTCGCTTAACAAATGGTCGCTTAGCTCAGTTGGTTCAGAGCGGCTGCCTTACAAGCAGCGGGTCGGGGGTTCGAATCCCTCAGCGACCACACAGAAGGATTTTTAATCAATCCCAGACGGAGGCTTTCAATGATTGGAAGTTTCCGTTTTATGTATAGAGTCAACATGGAGATAAAAGACCTGGTGCTGCAAAAGCCCAGATTCAATACTTTGGTTAAATTACTCCGGGGATTAAAACCCTCGAAGCCTTCCGTCATACAGCTGAAGGGTCTGACTGGCTCTGCGGCTGCCACCTTCCTCGCCCCCTTAAAGAATGCTTCGGAGGGAGTGTTCCTCTTTGTGCTTAATGATGAAGAACAGGCAGGCTACTTCTATCATGACATCTGTCAGATAGCGGGCGATGAGAACGTGTATTTCTTCCCGAGCGGATATAAGCGCAGCATCAAATACGGTCAGGTAGATTCGGCTAATGCCATACTCCGTACGGAGGTGCTCGCTATGATTCTGGGTTCGGATAAACCTGCCGGCAGCCTGATCATCAGCTATCCGGAGGCGCTGGCAGAGAAGGTGGCACAGAGCGAGAAGGTGCAGGAGTCCATTCTGACTTTGCATACAGGTGAGAGGGTTGACGTCAAATTTGTGACTGAGGTGCTCTATTCGCAGGGATTCCAGCGTGTGGATTATGTGTACGAACCGGGTCAGTATGCGGTGCGTGGCTCTATCCTTGACGTTTTCTCCTATTCGAGCGAATACCCCTTCCGTATAGATTTCTTTGGCGACGAAATTGATTCTCTCCGACTCTTTGAAGTGGATACCCAGCTCTCAAAAGAGAAAATTCAGGAATTGACTATTGCACCGAATTTCAGCGGCAAGGAATCGCAGGGCATCTCTTTGCTTGAGTTTGTCAAGCAGGAGGAATCAGTAATCGTGGCACAGGATTCGGAGTGGGTTGTGGAACGTGTGCGGCAGATTTGCGGACAGCAGTTGAGCGAACAGCTGATAGCAAGCGAGGAGGGCGATATGAATGCCCTGCAGAAGCTGATTGACGCTGAGGCGTTTGCTGAGCGGTATGAGCAGTTCAACCGTATTGAGATCAGTAACCGAACGTCTCTGTCAGGTGAGACCCGCGTCATCGAGTTTCATACTACCCCCCAGCCGGAGTGGCATAAGAACTTTGACCTCATCTCGGCAGATTTCCTGAAGTATTCGATGCAGGGTTACAAACTGCATCTGTTGAGTGATTCGCCCAAGCAGCTGGACCGTATCGAGGCAATCTTTGAGGATAGAGGCGAGCATTACAAGTTTGTGCGTGTAGGCAAGGCTATCCATCAGGGATTCATTGATGACGATACGCACAACTGCTATTTCACCGACCATCAGATCTTTGACCGTTTTCATAAGTACAACCTCAAGTCGGATCGTGCCCGCAGCGGTAAGATTGCATTGAGCATAAAGGAGCTCCGTGAGTTCAATATCGGGGACTATATCGTCCATGTGGATCATGGTGTGGGACAGTTTGGCGGCTTGGTGGATCTGCCGATGAAAGATCCTGTCACCGGCAAGGAGCGCACGCAGGAGGTGGTGAAGCTGACCTATAAGGATGGGGCTCTGCTCTTCGTCTCTATCCATCAGCTGGACAAGCTGTCAAAGTACAGAGGACGTGATGCCGAACCGCCTTCGTTGAGCAAACTTGGCAGTGGCGCCTGGGAGAAGCTACGCGACAAGACCAAGGAGAAGATGAAGGACATGGCGCGTGACCTGATAGCGCTCTATGCCTTGCGCCGTCAGGAGCAGGGCTACAAATTCTCTCCTGACTCCCAGATGCAGCATGAGCTGGAGGCTTCATTCATGTTTGAAGATACGCCTGATCAGCTGAAAGCCACGCAGGACGTGAAGCGGGATATGGAGTCGAACCGTCCGATGGATCGTCTGGTGTGCGGCGATGTAGGTTTTGGTAAGACCGAAGTGGCTATCCGTGCAGCACTGAAGGCATGCAATGACTGCAAGCAGGTGGCAGTCCTGGTGCCAACTACCGTCCTTGCCTATCAGCACTACAGGACTTTCCAGGAGCGACTCAAGGACTTCCCTGTCCGTGTGGATTACCTCACGCGAGCCCGTTCTGCCAAGCAGACCAGTATGCTGCTGAAGGATCTGCGTGAAGGCTCAATCAATATCATCATTGGTACCCACAAACTGATTGGAAAGCAGGTAAAGTTTGCCGATCTGGGCTTGCTGATCATTGATGAGGAGCAGAAGTTCGGCGTGAAGACCAAGGAGGCTCTGAAGGCGCTGCGCATCAATGTGGATACGCTGACCATGACCGCCACGCCGATACCCCGCACCCTGCAGTTCTCGCTGATGGGAGCACGTGACCTCTCAATCATCGCTACCCCGCCTGCCAACAGATATCCCATCCAGACGGAGGTGCACAGGGATGATAATGAGATATTGCGTGAGGCAATCAACTTCGAGATCTCACGTAACGGACAGGTCTTTGTCATCTGCAATAAGATTTCTGTGCTTCCTGACCTGAAGGCGCGCATCGAGAAACTGGTGCCTGATGCCCGCGTTGCCTTTGGTCATGGTCAGATGGAGACGGAGAAGGTGGAGCAGCTGATCATGGACTTTGCCAATTATGAGTTCGACGTTCTGATATGCACCACCATCATCGAGGCGGGTCTGGATATCCCGAATGCCAATACGATGGTAGTGATGAATGCGCAGAACTTCGGTTTGTCAGAACTTCATCAGCTGCGAGGCAGAGTGGGACGTACCAACCGTAAGGCGTTCTGTTACCTGATAACGCCACCTTACAGTTATCTGACCCAGGATGCGCGGCGCAGGCTACAGGCCATTGAGAACTTCTCCGGCCTTGGATCCGGTATTCATCTGGCTATGCAGGATCTGGATATCCGCGGTGCAGGAAACCTGCTGGGCGGAGAGCAGTCAGGCTTCATCTCTGACCTGGGCTATGAGGCCTACCAGAAGATACTGAAGCAGGCAGTGAAGGAATTGAAGACACAGGAGTTCCGTCAGCTGTTCAGCGATGAGCCGCGTGAGGAGGACATGGTGACCGACGAATGCGCTCTGGATACAGATCTTGACATCTCCTTCGGTGAGCAGTATGTGCCTGACTCCAGCGAGCGTGTAGCCTTGTATCAGGAGCTGGATAACCTGTCCAAGCCCAATGAGGTGGAGGCATATCGCAAGCGGCTTATTGACCGTTTCGGCCCGATACCGCCACAGGGCGAAGAGCTGATCCGGGTAGTCACCCTGCGTCAGCTGGGCAGAGAGATCGGCTTTGAGAAGATTGTGCTCAAACAGGGCTTCATGCGCTGCTTATTTGTGACAGGACAGGATGATACCTATTATGATTCGAATCACTTTGACGGTATTCTCGATTACTGTGGCCAGCACTTTAAGCGCTGCCGCCTGGAGGAAAAGAGCGGAAGGCGCAGCCTCTTCTTCTTCAAGTGTCCATCTGTGAAGCAGGCAGTGGAGTATCTTAAGCAGATAAGATAAAACGAATAACAACTATAGTTACTGCAAGTCAAAAGTACCTTTATCCATTTTTTTTGCTCCACCAAAAGAAATCAAAAGAAATCAACGTATATAGTAACATATAAATAATAACTTGGTCAAAAACTACAATGAGTTTATATCGAACAAGGAATTGAAGGAATTAAAAGAAATACAAGCTGTTAAGGTTTTCCTTTCATTCCCCTAAATTCCTTGTAAAAAAATACCAATTTATTATTTGTACTTAACATAGTGGTAAATATTGATTTTCTTTGACGGA
>JAZLJN010000147.1:0-52809 GCA_045617885.1 Bacteroidales bacterium
TCAGTATCCTGTGGTGCCCGAGCCCGACCGGATTGATTATCTTGAGATCGATGGCAAGCCCTATGAACGTTTCGATGACCGGTTCGCGCAGGTGCTCTTTGCCGGCAAGGCGCTGAAGATGTTGCATTTGCGCCTAAAGCGGAAGTCGACAGATAAACTGATCGATGGTCATGCCTACCATGATCTGGACAACTACGACTACTATTACTACACCCTGCCCGACGGATCGGTGCAGGAGGTGAGCAACCTGAAGTCGGTGGAACGTATTGCGCCGCAGTACAAACGAGAGTTGAAGGAGAACAGCAAGAGCCACGATTGGAACTTCGGAGCTAAGAACAGAGCGCGCTCCCTGCAGGAGTGTGCTGCTGTGATGGATGCACTGCTGTGTCGCGATGGGGCTCCGCATTGGACTACATCATCGTCTGCTGTGTCGTCTGTTGGGAAGGGCGCTTCGACCCCGACCCAAACCATCTCACTCCAACCCGCACGGAAGAGCCGGCACATCCCCGACAGTTTATATATCGACCTTCCTCGCGTGACGCATGTGGCAGCTTATCAGGCCTACGAAGGGGAGCGGAAGGTACAGTATGACGACACCGACGATGAACTGCTGATAGACAATCCTGGCATCTCGCACCTTGACCCGATTCGCGAGACCCGTTCGCTGGGCGAGGTTGAGGTGGTGGGTTTCCGCCAGAAGATCTCGCAGCAGGTGAGCGGTCTTGAGTCGTTCCGCCCTTCGCTGTTAAGGAACGTACCACTTGCCATCGGTGAAGCCGACGTGCTGAAGCTGGCGCTGATGCTGCCGGGCGTAAGCTCAACGGGCGACGCCTCAAGTGGTTTGAACGTACGTGGCGGTGCCAGTGACCAGAACCTGCTGCTGATGAACGGCAATACGGTGTTCAACCCGATGCACCTCTTTGGCATCTTCTCGGCCTTCAATCCTGATCTGGTGGCAGAATCAGAGCTTTATAAGGGCGGAATACCGAGCCAGTACGGCGGCCGTCTCTCTTCAGTAATGAACATCAAGGGGCGAGTGGCTGACAAGCGTGAGATGCACGGTTCAGTAAGTATCGGCCTTGTGACAGCCAAGGCAGTGATGGATATCCCAATCATCAAGGATAAGATGTCTCTGCTCTTGGGCGGACGCAGCACCTACTCCGACTGGATGCTCAAGAAACTGCCCCAGGAAAGCGGCTACCGCAACGGCAAGGCAGGATTCTGGGATCTGGGCGGCCTGCTCCACACGCAGCTCACTCCTGATCACGCCCTCGTGCTGAACGGTTACTACAGCCACGACCGCTTCTCACTGACCGAATACAATGAGTACGAGTACGCCAACATGAACTTCTCTGCCGAACTGCGCAGCCGCTTTGGCGAACGTACCTCAACGACCATAACTGCAGGCTTTGACCATTACGGCTACAGCAATGCCGACAACGAATTCAAATACTCGGCTGCCCAACTCTCCTTTGACCTGAACCAAGCCTTCGTGAAGGGTGTGGCAAACTATGCGCTCAATGATGATCATGCGCTCAACTTCGGTGTGCAGGCACAGTATTATGACCTCATGCCCGGCAGCTACAAGCCGGTGGGAGACCTCTCAACGATAGTGGGAAGGGAACTCCCTGTCAGCAACGCCCTTGAGTCAGCCCTCTGGCTGGAGGACAGCTGGGCGCTCACAGATGACCTCAAGCTGAATGGAGGTGTGCGCCTGAATCTCTTCAAGGCGTTCGAGAATGATGCAGATACTGATATTGCCTCACTTGACGTCAACCCTGACCTTCGCCTATCGTTGAGCTACCAGATAGACGAAAACCAATCCATAAAGGCGGGCATCAACACGCTTCACCAATATATACATAAGGTATCGAACACCGTAATCATGTCACCTACTGACACCTGGGCTTTGACCAACAGCAAAATCAAGCCACAGTCAGGCTGGCAGCTCTCAGCCGGCTATTACTGGCAGTCAGATGACAATATCTATGAGGTGTCAGCCGAAACCTACTACAAGGGAATGGACAATTACCTGACCTACCGCAGCGCCGCCCAGCTGGTGATGAATGAAGCACTGTGGAATGATGTGGTGGGAACGCAGGGACGTGCGTATGGCATAGAACTGCAGTTGCGTAAGCTTCACGGCAAGCTGAACGGATGGGTGAGCTACACTTATGCCCGCACACAGCTCCGGCAGGAGGCAAAGAAGGATGCAGTAGCCATCAATGGCGGCGCATGGTTCTCTGCCGACTATGACACGCCACACCAGATCAAGCTGGTGAGCAACTACAAGATGACGCGCCGCTACAGCTTCTCACTCAATGCTGACTACAGCACGGGACGTCCGTTCACGGCTCCTATTGGTAAGTTCTACAGCGAGCAGACAAGCTCCTTCGTCCCTATCTATTCGGACAGAAACGGCTGCCGGATGCCGTATTACCTGCGCCTGGACGGATCGTTCAACGTAGAGCCGAGCCACCATCTGACCAACATGACCCACAGCTGGTTCACCTTCGGCGTGTATAACATGCTGGGGCGTAAGAATGCCTATTCAATCTACTACAAGTCAAAGGGCAGCGAGGTACAGGGCTACAAGCTCTCCATCTTCGGCGCCCCTATCCCTTACGTCTCCTATAATATTAAGTTCTGATGAAACGAATGCGCTACATACTGATGCTGCTGGTGCTGACCGCAGTCACCTCTTGCATCGAAGAATATAATGAACTGCCGGAAGGCGCAGAGGAGCACATGCTGGTCATTGAGGGCCAGATAGTGAGCGAGAGTGACTGCATATTCACCCTCCGCTATACAGGTTCGCTGGCTGACGACTTCATCCAATCCAGCCTGCCCGTCAGCGGAGCAGGTGTGTTTGTAGAAAGCAGCAAAGGTGACATCTACACCGGAGCAGAGCTGAACGGCTCACCCGGACATTACGTGGTGAAGGTGGGCAAACTTGACCCAGAGGCAAGCTATAATCTGCGCGTCAATACGGATGAGGACAGTTACACCAGCCGCCCCATGAAGCCGCTGGATGCACCAGAGATTACGGATCTGGGCTTTGAGCAGCCACGTGAGGACAGGATGGTAGATTTCCACGTCTCCACAGCTGATCCCAAGGGACAGATCTTCTTGAAGTGGGATTTCGTAGAGACATGGGAGATACAAACCCCTTGCCAAGGCCACTGGGAATACCTCTTTGACGATCCTGAAGCCTTCAAGCGCTGGGATCCATACCGTGATCCGGCAGGTGAGCCATCTGGTTATTACCACTGGGTGGGTTATACCAACCTAAAGAATCACGGCTGGTGTACGCATAACAGCAAGGTGCTGAACTTTGCCTCCAATGATGACTACGGACACGGAGCCATACAGCACCACACCATCTACCAGCGTAATCCAGATGACAACCGCTACCAGACACGCTACCTGACGCAGGTAAGACAGATGGCTATCTCTGCCGAAGAGTATGAGTACCTCAATCTCATGGCTACGCAGAGCACAGAGATGGGCGGACTTTTCACACCTATGCCATCAGAACTGCCAGGCAACGTGAGCGGAGAGCACGGAAAGCACGCCATCGGTTACATTGGAGTGCGCGGACGAGTATCTACAGCCGAGATCTACGTGAACCGCAAAGAGGTAGGGCACCAAGACCTCTATCACTTCTGGCTGGTACCTGATGAACAGATTTCTACGCCCGGCAATATGATCAAGCAGGGTTTCAGAGTGATTGAACACGATCCTTACACAGGATTGACCTCCTGGTCTTACCGCTGGATGGTAGATTGCACTGACCCATACTGGGGCGCCTCTCTGGTGCGTCCGTGGTACTGGGAAGATTGAGAATTTTCAATTATTTGATAATAACAAAATTTCGGATATTCATGTCCCGCATATTATCAACTTTACTCCTCCTCACCGCCCTTACGTCAGCCACAGCGCAGACGTTGTTCGAACAGGTAAGGACTCTAACCGACAAGCAGTGCTATCTGGCTGGTGAACGGCTTTGCGTCCGTGTGGATGCACTTATGGCAGAACCCGCAGCAGATGGCACTCCTATCCCATCGCCCAGCCGTGTAGCTTACCTGGAGCTTTCGGATGCCCAGCAGGTGGTAGCTCAAGCCATGGTAAATCTGACGGATGGACAGGGATGGGCAGAAATTCCTCTGCCCACACGTCTGCACAGCGGCTGCTTTCAGCTTACCGCCTACACACGCTCCATGCGCAACTTCGGATCTGATGTATTCAGCAGAAGCCTGATAGGTGTGATAAATGGCGAACAGCTCTCACGCAGGGATAATGTGTGTTTCGTACCTGACAGCCTACTGGTGGAGAATGTATCGGAGATGACAGCTGACGAGAGCCTTCAGCAAAAGCAAGCAGTAACTGCAGGCGTAATGACAGCAGAACTGCAGACGATGCGCGTAGCTCCTTTGGGCGAAGTGACGGTTTCCCTCCCTGCCGCCTCTGCACAGGGTTGTGCCATCACGATGGAGCAAAACAGTTTGACCACCAATATTCCTTACCTACAGCTGCCCACTAGAAGCGTTTCGACTTCGACAAAGACGCAGAGCTTCATCCCTGAACTGGAGGGACACATCGTGACAGCGCGACTGGCTGTGGATGGTTCTCCTAACCTGCTCCACTCACGTCTGGCACTTGTGGGCAAAACGGCAGCCATCCATGACGGACAGCGGCAGCCGGATGGTTCGTACCTATATTATACTACGGGGATGTATGGCAACCTACCTACACTGGTGAGTGCCTATGACTATGAGGGTCATTCCGTGCCGATGCAGCTCGTCTCTCCTTATGCACAGGAATTGCCAGCCAGCTTGCCGGAATTGCGCGTGAGCTGCAACGAGCAGACACTCATCGAACGTGCCACAGCAGCCCGCAGGCAGGCTGCCGTCAATGAGTGGCTGCATACTGATACGGTAAAGCACAGCACCGGATTTATGTCGGCCACCCCACGTTATTTCTTTGACCTGGACGAATACACACAGATGAGTACCATCCATGAGCTGATTATTGAGTTTGTGCGAGGTGTGAAGCGCCAGAAGGATTCGGGCGTGAACATGCTGTTTACCTTTGATCCGGAGACACACAGCTATTCGCGCTGGCCGGCACTCGTGCTGCTGGATGGAATGCCGGTGTATGACATTGACGAAATCCTTGAGTATGATGCCCATCTGGTGAAGTATGTACAAATCTACACCGGGCGATTCACCTTCGGACAATCCGTCTGTCAAGGTGTGATTTCTATCGTGACTCGCGGTGGACGTCTCTCTAACTATAAGCTTGACGTAGGTACGCACCTTGCCGCTTACGCTTTCCCGCAGGATCATCCGCTCTTTGCGCCACACACCACCTCCTGTCCGCCCAGCGGATGCCCGCACAGCACGTTGCTCTGGGAGCCTGCCGTACAGGGAGCGAGCTACACCTTCCGTGCGCCAGCAGCACCTGGCAATTATCTGGTCACCATACAGGGTTTCCAGCCGGATGGCACGCCATTCTGCCAGCGGAAGGTAATTGAAGTGAATAACTTATAAAATAAAGAATACAAAAACAAGTGAAAAAATACAAATTAACATGAAACACATTCTTCCACTTTCACTCCTGCTGATAGGTCCTGCTGCCGCTTACAGCCAGACAGTCAGCCCTTCTGATGCCATGGCACGCGCCATGCGCTTCGTACAGCCACAGGCACACGCCCTGGGCATTGATCATCCTACCTTAAGCCTTGCCCATACGGCAGCGATGCAGGATGAAACCTATTATTATGCGTTCAACGTATCTGGAGGCGGTTTCGTCATCGTAGGTGGTGATGCCGTGGCTCAAGAGATTCTTGGTTTCAGCCACGAAGGGACTTTCGACCTTGACCAGATGCCAGAAAACATGAAGTGGTGGCTCAACCAGTATGAGCAGCAAATCAGCCACGCCATCCAGCAGGTGCGTGCTGGTTCGCTCATCCTGACTGATGACGCACATTCGGCACAAGCCCAAAGAATGCCAGCCGAATATTCTGACGTTCTTCCGCTGCTCGGCGAAGGCTCTCATGCCATCCAGTGGGGACAGGACAAGCCCTTCAACCTTGCCATTGATGGTGGCCACGGAGATTACGTCACAGGTTGCGTAGCCACGGCAGGCGCCCAGGTGATGCGCTACTATCAGTATCCACTTACGGACCAAAACCTTCGCTATGACGAACTTGCCCTCGGCACAGTACGCGGCACACAGCGCTTTGCTCCTGCCATCACCGAAGATTATACCTACACGTGGGACAACATGCAGCCGCAATACGCCAACCACAGTTCGTACCACCTCTCTGACCCAGACGTACAGGATCTTGCTAACCTTATGTACCGAATTGGCCGTTCCATTAATGCCACCTTCGGCACAAACACCACCTCTGCCTCCCTGCGCGAGCTTGGCAGCAAGATGATACTCAACTTCGGCTATGATAAGACGCTCACCTATGATCAGCGCTCTTACTATTCTGACTCGCAGTGGGAAGAGAAGATCCATGAAGAGCTGGAGGCTTCACGTCCGGTGCTTTATGGTGCCTCGGACATTCATGGCGGTGGCGGACACGCATTTATCTGCGACGGCTACAATGCCCTCTACCAGAGCTATCACATCAACTGGGGTTGGACAGGACTTTGCGACAGTTACTTCAAACTCACCGGCACTAATGCGCTCAAACCAGCTGACAGCGGCACGGGTGGAGCTGGCGTTAACGCTGAATACGTAATGAATCAGGAGATCCTCACCTCCATTACACCTGATGAGGGGAATGATTACCGATATAATATGGTATGTTCAGACATCTCCCTCTCACAACCTACCGTCAAGCGAGGCAAAACCGTGGCTCTTGAAGGCCTCTTCTGGAACTATTCCTACGCAGATTATCAGGGTACCATCGGTCTTGGTTTCTTTGAGAAGGGTACCGAAGGCGGCGGCATCGTAGCCACCTATCATGAGGGTACACTCCACTCCTTCTATGGTTATCGCAGCATTCAGGTGCCAATGCCGGAAGCACTCGCTTCTGACCATGAATATGAGGTATATCCGATGTACAAAGAGAATGGCGTATGGCAGTATTTCCATCTGAACGATGGTTGTGAAGTTCCTGTGCTCACCGTCATCGAACCAGACAGAACCATCAAGGGCTGGAGTATGCCATGGACCATTAATGCTACCACACTGGCTCTGGGATCTTCATACGGAATCACAGAGGGTGGATTCGGCAATGATGGTGAGGTTGAATCAGCCATCACCTTCGGCTTCCGCTTCATGAACGTTGCTAATCCTGATGATTGTGCCTACAGCGAGTCGTTCACCCGCTCCCTCGCTCCTGGCTATTACGTTCCATGTAATGAAGCACATCCTGTGATGATTGACGTACCTGTTTCGCTCACGCTCGGACAAACCTACACCGTCACTTCTATGTATAAGGACAATGAAGGCGAATGGCAAGAGTCACGCCGCTGGCAGCCATACGATGACCCGGAGGTGATGATTACCCAAGCCGA
Source organism: Bacteroidales bacterium (assembly GCA_045617885.1). Taxonomy (GTDB): domain Bacteria; phylum Bacteroidota; class Bacteroidia; order Bacteroidales; family UBA3663; genus Liminaster. Next base: position 7,536 of record JAZLJN010000147.1, read on the forward strand.
GACACTCATCCTCGCTGACCTTCCTTATATTAAGAATGAGGGATATTTCACCGCTGACGATCTTGAAATCCGTTTCAGCGTGCAAAACAGCACAGGTGAAGCCATCAGCGGTAAGACCATCATTGTGTGGTTCTTCCCTGCGGCAGGTGGCAATAGCGTTGACTATACACAGTTCTCAAACCAGAACTTTGCCGATGGTGAGAACCGTGAATTTACCATCAGCTACAGCAACCTGAAGAAGAAAGCACTCAATGCAGGCAAGGACTATTTCTTCCTTGTACAAAACAATACCGACAACTATTATCTCAACCAACAGCGCATCCCTGCCTACATGCGTCATCCGCTTCAGGTCAGCTACCAGCCTACTTTAGGCCAATGGGGTACGCTCTGCCTGCCATACGAGGCAGAAGTACCAGAGGGACTCACTGCTTACCAGGTGACCGGAACGGCCGAAGGAATGATCCTCAGGGAGGAGGTTGAAATCATGGAGATGAATCGTCCATACCTGATGCAAAGTGCCGAGGGCGAGACCTACACCTTCAGCGGTCCTACTACTCCTACCGGTTCATTCGCTAACGGCTTACTCTATGGCGTCACGGACAATACCATTGACACATTCGTACCAGCCGGTTCTTACCACTTGATGCAAGGCGAACAAGGTCAGGGCTTCTATCTTATCCAGAATGCAGATGAGCAGCCACTTCAGGCATACGGTGCTTACCTCACGACCGACATTATTGAGACAGAATTCCTACTCATTGAAGAGCCAGAGAAAGAAGCCATCCAGCTTCTCCTTCCTGACCTCACTCCATCACGCGCCTACAACCTCCATGGTCAGCCGGTTCGCGAATCTGATGCTTACGGTATTCAGATCAGCAACGGCAGAATCTGGATGAAGTAAAACATCATCAGTGATTCTGTAATCACAAATACTGCCCGATTGTCAGCTTATTACGACCTGACAATCGGGCAGATAGTTTATAATTCGCAGTTACTCATGTTCATTGGTCTATAACTATCCATTGAGAAAAAGAGGTTCTCACTCTCGAATAATCTACAAAAAAGAGGTTTCGTCCTTCAACGAAGCCCCTCATATACCGCATTCGGGAATTTCCTATTAAACAGTTCTGGATCATTCTCCTCAATTTCCTTCATCTTAGCCTCCATCTCTTCTGGCGACGTAGGCTCAATGATACCATACGTCTCAGCCATCTTACAAACTTCTACATGTATAATTTGTCTAAGCTCACGCGTATCTTCATATAGTAATATAAATTATGTTTTTATTTTATTACGATAGCAATCTAATAAAGCAAGGTATGCACCCCTTACTACCATTAGTCTCCTTAGGGAGAAACGGATCCTGTACATCGTTTATTTCGCATCTAGACTAACAGTTTCGATGTGTGAACCATCACACATCACCAGCATTTCCTTCTCTTTTAACGCGGGGTCACAGTGGTTCGGAGTATCTAGCGCCCATAGCTGGCTGAAAAGTAAAGCTATCTACCGAAATCTATCGTTTTTTCCGGTCAGACTTTGTATAAATCCAAACCACATACACGATAGCACGGCTTTCTCTTAAATTTCGATGCAAGAATAGGGGTAAATTGGGAAAATCTGCTTCACAATATAGAAAAAACATCATCGTCAGAGCAAAAAAACATCAAATATTTGGAGATACCCAATAAAAACACTATCTTTGCACCGGAAAGTTAGTCGTAATGACTGTGATGTAATCGGTCCGTGCAGAAGTCCCCGCCTGCGAGGCATCACTCTTCGGAGTAAACATGGTCATACGTTTTTCTGGGGCAAGAATATTGCATCTCACTTTTTGTGGGATGCTTTCTTTTTGTTATGCTGGCTTAGAGGTTCGATTGTCTCATTCTCTTTCAAAGCCGTAATGCCATACTGAATTTTATCAAGTGTACGATTCCTTACACCGACAGTCAATTTGATTGTACCTAATGCAGCATCTTTGTATGACATCAAAATCATCTTTATTAACTTGCTTTGATTCTTGTTGTCCCGTTTAGGTTCATCAAGTGCTATCTGAACGGCTCCAGATAATATCTCATCCAACTTAAAAACGGCCAAAGTCGAATTATAACGCTTAGCAGCATGACCAGCAGCTTCAACAACAGATTCCTTTCTAATAAGAATATCGGCTTTAAGAGACATATTATAAACAGATTTTTCAGGGTGATTAGATTTCCAGTCTTCGTAGAAGTCAAAGATAATCTGTTTCCTTTTTTTAATTGCCTCAGGTGATTCCCCCATAGGAATACCATTCTCATCATAAACCAACGAAGGCTTAAACTCTTCCTTTTGTTCTCCCGTCGTATCAAGAACAATCCTATCTGGTGAGTCCAGATAAAATTCGTAGTTCATATTCCACTCTATATTGAGTAGTTCATATTCAAGAACGTCTTCCATATTTATTTAATTAGGCGGCAAATATAATGACTTTTATCTGAATTTCCAAATAATTGAATCACTGTCTGCTCATCTGTATGTATAAATACTTCTGTTAGGCGAACAGAAAAAGAATGTCGACATTACTTTAGACTTGTGTGAGTCAAGCTAATAATTATCCAGTAAAAGAAGTCCTTGTAGTCAGCAAGGCTACAAGGACAGTCAAATCTAATAGAATAATATAGGACTGTGAAATGTTCGCCAGAACTCTGGACGTGCATTTGAACTTCATTAAATGATTTCCAAGCCCTCGGATGGCATCCAACCTACGTTGCCATCAGAAAGCTCGATCTCTGACCAACCGGACAGGGTGCTGCGGACACGAACCTTCAGACCTTCGTGGATGGTGAAGAGCTGAGTACCACTCTCGGCAGGTGAACTGCGCACAATGACAGAAGGAGTCATAACCACAGCATAGTCACGCTGCAGAATGCGGTCACGCTGGGCGCCGGCATAGCGAACGCAGACGATGGAGAGCAAGAGAGCAAGGATTCCGGCATAGAAGCCACACTTACGAAGCCAAACCTTCCTGCCAAAGAAGTAGGCGAAACATCCTACGATGAAAAGGAGGAAGAAGATGATGGCGTATGTACCCCAGGCGTCGCACGAAAACTGGTCGCGCAAAGCATTGCTCCAGCTTACAAAGATCATCGGCTCAATGGCTTCTATCTTATCCACACACTGCAGACGTGCCAACTCCAGATTAGTGGCAGCATCAGTATTTGAAGGGTCAAGCAACAGGCAGCGCTCATAGTTGACGATTGCCTTGGGATATTCCTTGAGCTTGAAGTAGGCACCAGCCAGATTATAATACACATCAGCATTCGATCCATAGGTCTGGATCACCTGCTCATAAGCATCAATGGAGGTCTGGTAATGCGCGCTGTCATACTGGGCAGCTGCCAGATTAAGCAGATCCTGCTGGGCGTAGGCACGGGGAGCAATAACTGCCAGGATGATTATGAGGAGGGTGTGAAGGCGAATCATAGGACTATTGTATTTTGATATTGTTTCCATTATTTCAGACTTTCAAACGTATCAATCAGCTTGGCGGTTCGAGCATAGAGCTCATCCATAGCGCTGGCATTATGCGACGGAGCATAGCGGGCAAACTGGCAGATCTGGAGCACCTCCTTGAATTCGCGAACAGTCTCCTCTCCCACATGGTGGCTGATAAGCGTCTGCTCGATATTGTCCTCCGAAAGGTCACTCAACTGGATGCGGTACTTATCGCCTACGTAGCCGAGGATTGCCTTATGGATAGATTCATAGAAGTTGGCTTCATCCTGCTGCTTGAGAGCTGCGGCTGCTGCCTTAAGGCGACGTTCTGCCACCTTGCCAGCCTTACGGGTACGCTTGCCCACGATATCTGCATTGAGACGGAGGCGACGGCGGTAGATGATAGCAATCACTACGAAGGCAAGGAATGGAAGAATAAAGAAGAGCCAGTACAGCAGCGTGCCGAAGAATGGTGCCTGCTCCTTATCAAGGCTATCAGCATCAATGGCATGGAGATAACGGATATCGTTGCCGAGTACGCGGATTCGCTCTTGGTTAGTACCGCTGAAATCGTATGAGCCAGAGGTGCTGTTGCCCTCATCGGCGCCCTTCTCCACTTCAAGTGAGTGTGCCTGAGTCAGGATGGTCTTGTACTGACCTGACTTGACATCAAAGTAGCCGAACTCAATGGCTGGAATCTGGAAACTGCCCGAATGACGTGGGATAATAGTGTACTCAATCACCTTCTTACCCTTAACGCCTGCGGATGTGGCTGCAGTATTAAGATCTACTTTAGGATCGAACACCTCAAAATCTGATGGGAAATCAGGCTGTGGTTCCTTGACATATTTAAGATTACCCAGACCCTCGATGGTGAGGCGATAGATAACGGCATCATTGGTCTTGACCTGACTGGCTGTGAGTTCGGAACTGATCTTGAACTCACCCACGGCATTCATATAAGATGCAGGTTTGCCGGCAGGGAGATTCTTGACGGTGAGCTTGCGTGCAGCTGACTGGAGAGGAATCTCATAGTTCTGGGTGTACTCCATCGGCCAGTCAAAGAATCCGCCCGAACGACGTGTAGTGACTACCTGGACATTTGCCTTCAGTGTGGCTGAAGGAATGGAGAGTTCACCCGTACGCGAAGGGAAGAGAAGCCACTTGGCCAGTGGGTACATCTGGTAGTTAGCTCCCTGGAAATGCTCAAGGGTGGTCTGTGCGGCAGAATTATCCATCTCCTGAACGGTGAAGCCCTCAAAGTCCGGAAGCTTCACGTCAGTAGGATTACCCATCTGGGTATTGCGCCAGTAAAGCTTGAGTGTAGCTACAACTGCCTCTCCCTCGAAAGCAGAATTCTTGCTCAAGTCAAGCACAAGATGGTAATCATCCTTATTCAGTTTGCCTGAAGAGGCTTGGGTCTGCTGCCTGCGGCTTTCGCCCGATGACTGTGAACCGCTTGCCTGTGGTGTCTGTTCATCAGCCGGAAGTACCTTGATGGAGAGCGTATTGGAGGTGAGTGTGTTACCCTCTGCCCTACAGGTAGCTGCAGGGAGTGTGAAGGTTCCCTCCTTCTGTGCCATGAGCACATAGCTGAAGGTGGTACGCACTTCACTGCTTACCTGACCATTGACAATGCTGGTGCTCGATGATGAACTGGTACTGGGGCCATAAAGGACGTCAAACCCATGACCTTCAATGTTGCAACGGCACTCTGTGGCGCGTGCATTGACCACAAACTCCACACGGAACTGCTGGCCGACTGCCACGGCACTTGGAGCCGAGGCACGGAAGGTAGTGTTAGCCCAAAGATTGGCAATAGCCAGTAGGGAAATGATGAGCGAGAAAACAAACTTTCGCATATTTAACTCTTTAGTAACATGTAAATAATAACTTGGTCAAAACTACTATGAGTTTCTATAGAACAAGGAATTAAAAGAAATACATGCTGTTAAGGGATTCCTTAAATTCCCATAAATTCCTTGTAAAAACAATTTATTATTTGTACTTAACTTAAATGTTTAAAAGGGTGATTAAGAGGAGTGAAAAGGACAATGGTAACAGTAATTACCAGTCTTTATCAGTCTTGCGGCGCTGCAGCTGCTCCATCTGTCGCTTCTGCACCTTCTCCTGGGTGTCCTGTTCGTCACGGTTATTAGCATTGAGGATAGACTCTGCCTGCTCCTGTGACATCTGCTGGGGCTGCTGCTGTTGCTGCTGCTCCTGTGGCTCCTGATTCTGCTCCTGCTGCTCTTGGTTCTGCTGATCCTGTTGATCCTGATCTTGCTGGTCCTGCTGATCCTGCTGCTGATCCTGTTTGTTCTGTTGCTGCTGATCCTGCTGGTTCTGATCCTGATTCTGGTCCTGATTCTGATCTTGGTTCTCATCCTCCTGCTGCTGACGGAGCTTCTGTGCAAGGAGCAGATTGTAGCGTGCCTCATCATCAAGCGGGTTATTACGGAGCGCACGCTTGAACATCTGCTCTGCCTGCTGATACTGCTGGGCTGCCATGCAGACGTCTCCCGCATTGTAGTAAGCCTTTGCTGCAAGCTGATGATTACCGCCCTTCTGTGCAGCCTGCGCAGCGTTGACGTACTGACGGAGCGCCTCTTGAGCCTTCTCATCCTGCTGCTGTCGGTAGAGCGAATTGCCTAAATTATAGAGCGCCACGGAGTCCGTAGCATTGGCATCAAGTGCCGTGCGGTACTGAATTTCCGCATTGAGATAATCCTCCTTATGATAAAGACTGTTGCCTTCACGAGTAGCCTGACGCACCTTACGCTGTGCTTGAGCCGAGAGGGTCAGGGAAAGAAGGCAGAGAAGGATAGTCACCTTACGGTTGTCAAAGAGCTGAATCTTTGAGAGGAGAGAATTAGCCTTGTCCAAAACAAACATATTGAGGAAAATTAGGAAAGCGGCAATCCAGACGAAGAAAGGGAACTTGTCTTCATACTCTGCATAGACGTGACTCTCGAGTTCGGTCTTCTTAAGCGATTTAAGTGCCTCGCTGATCACCTGCACTGCACCATTACCATTGTCAGCATGAATATAAGTACCCTCACCTGCTGCGGCAATATCACGCGCCATCTGTTCGTCCAGGCGGGTAGTGACAGGGTTGCCAGATGCATCCTTGCGATACGAACCTGCACGACCTGATTCATCAGGAAGCAGAGCACCTTGGGTGGAACCGATGCCAACTACGTGGGTATGAATGCCACGCTGAAGGGCTGCCTGTGCGGCTCCCGTAGCATCATCCTCATGGTTCTCGCCATCAGTAATGAGGACGATAGCCTTTTCGCTGGCTTCATTGGGCGTAAAACTACGGACGGCAAGGTTGATAGCTGCACCGATAGCTGTACCCTGCAGGCTGACCATGCCAGGTTCGATGCTTGAGAGGAACATCTTGGCAGATACGAAGTCATTGGTGATAGGAAGCTGTGTATAAGCCTCACCGGCAAAGACGATGAGTCCGACCTGGTCATTGTCCAACTGGTCAAGCAGACGCGATAGCATACGCTTGGCGCGCTCCAGACGGTTAGGGGCAATATCTTCGGCCAACATGGAATTACTGATATCCAGACAGACCATTACCTCAATGCCCTCTTTCTTGACGGTCTGAAGCTTGCTACCGAACTGCGGACGGGCAGCAGCAATAATCAGGCAGACCATGGCTGTGACCATAAGAATGAACCTGAAGAGAAGCTTGCCCTTGCTGACGTTGGTCATCAGCGGTAGCAGCTGCTGGATATTGCCGAAACGCTTAACAGCACGGAGACGCAAGCGCATGGCAATACTGAATAGCACTACAAGCAGTACTATCAGAAGCAGAAGCCACAACATGTGGGGATTAGCAAAACGAAAATTATCCATTTCTTTTACATTATCTAATTGTTATGGCAGGGTACGTAATACCGTATTGCGCAATACTACATGAAGCAGGAGCAGAAGCAAGGCTGCCAGAACGAAAGGCAGGAACTCTTCCTCCTTGTGAGAGAACTCACGGACAGACATCTTGGTCTTCTCCATCTTATCAATCTCTTCAAAGATATCAGAGAGTGAAGACTTGTCAGTAGCACGGAAATAACGTCCGCCTGTCAGCTGTGCCATGGAGCGGAGAGTCTCCTCATCAATGTCAGCACGAACCTTCTGGCGCACCGGACGACCGAAAGGATCATAACCCACTACAGACTCAAACTCTCCCTTGCTACCCACACCGATGGTATAGAGACGTACGCCCATCACCTTGGCTACCTGTGCGGCATCCTTGGGTGAAACGTCACCAGAGTTGTTCGAACCGTCAGTCAGCAGGATAATCACTTTTGACTTTGCCTGACCCGAACGGATACGGTTGACAGCAGTAACCAGACCGTCACCAATGGCAGTAGAACCACCATCAATCAGATCAAAGTCAACGGAATTGAGCATATTGCTGACCACTGCGTGATCACTGGTCATAGGGCACATGGTATAACTCTCCTTACCGAAGAGCACCAAGCCGATATTGTCATTAGGACGTCCAGCCACAAACTTTGAGGCTACATCCTTGGATGCCTCCAGTCGGTTAGGACGGAAATCCTCATAGTGCATGGAATTTGAGACGTCAAGGCTCAATACTATATCAATGCCTTCAGTATTGGACTGGCTCCAGCTGTCACTGCTCTGCGGGCGAGCCAGCACAACGACGGTAAGGGCAAAGGCGCCACACAGCAATGCGAAATTGACGTGACGCAGATACTCTTTCCAGCTCTTGGGCAGATGCGCGAAGGGACTTGTGATAGAGACCTGCAGGGAGGCCTGCTCCACCGCCTGCTTCCAGATGTACCAGGCGATGGCAGGGACAAGCAATATCAGCAGGAACAAATATCCCGGATTAGCGAATTGCATATTTACTCGTTGCTTGGATGGTTAGACAATTCAGGAACTTCCTCTTTCTTGGTCTGCTCGACAAACATCTTGGCATTCATGAACGAGAGCTGATGCTCATCAGGCATTGGCTTGTACTTGGCGAATTTAACCAGATCGGCCAACTGAAGAATCTGCTTGAGGTTGGTAAGCGACGCCTTCTGTGATTCAGCCAGTTCGTACAGCTCATCAAGAATCTCGTCAGTAGTCTTCTCCAGTGCCTGCACATCAAATCGACGCTCGATGTAAAGGCGCAGGATATCTGTAAGCTCGGTATGGAACTGCTTGTCCTGACCATTCTGCCACAGTTTCTTGGCAGAAAGCTCGTCAAGAGCCTGCATAGCGGCAACATGGGCTGGCAGGGGCTTCTCTTGAGGCACGGCAACGGGCGATTCCTTCCTATGCTGCTGGTAATAACGCCAGCCAAACCATCCGGCTGTCAAGAGGGCAAGTACGATGAGCGGAATGATAAACCACCAGATGTAGTCCATAAGGACGAACTCGGGATCCTCCACATCCTTGAGGTCACAGAATTTTTCTGGATCAACCTCCACCTGCTCAAAGGGGACAAAGACCTTCAGCGCCAAACTGTTGGTGCGAAGTGTATCACCCACAGAGGTCACGAATTCAAATGGCGGGATATAGAGTGTGGCAGAGTCGAAAGCAAAGACGGTAAGATCCTGCTTGAGAGTGAGCATTCCATTGCTCTGCTCAACGGTATCGACCCGGGGAGTTGCAAAGTCATCCAATTCGAGCAGATACTGGAGAGAATCGTCAAAGGCAACGATACCACCCTGCTGAATCACGTTCTGGGGGAACAGGATAGGCTGTCCTTCTGGGACGATAGCCTGAAGATGGAACGTCATCGGACAGCCAAAAGTGACGTAGGTACTGTCCATCTGAACGCTTACCATCGGCTGCTGTCCGTATGACTCTACTCCACTGAATAGGCATACCAGAGCGAGGATGAGATTAAAAAGGGTATGTTTCATTTCTTGAATACAAGTTAACTGCGACGCTTGAACAAAGACAGCAAAGCTGGGACAAAGTCCTCGTCAGTGCGGATAGAGATACTGTCAACGCGCGAGCGGAGGAAAGCCTCCTGCATCTGCTGCTGTGACTTGTTCCACCAGTCGGCATAAGCCTCACGAACCCGACGACTGCTGGTATCCACCCAACGCTCCTGACCGGTCTCGGCATCACGCACCTTAAGGAAACCTACATCGGGAAGTTCGGTCTCACGCGGATCATAGACCTGAATGGCCACAACATCATGCTTAGAATTGGCTATCTGCAGAGACTGGAGATAAGGTTTCTGATCAAAGAAATCACTGATGATAAAGGTGGTGCAGCGCTTCTTCTGGGCATTGGAGATGTACTGTACGGCTTTATTGATATCCGTACCACGCTGTACAGGTTCAAACTGAAGCATCTCCGATATGATGGCAAGCACATGCTTCTTACCCTTCTGCGGAGGGATGTAACGCTCTATCCGGTCACTGAAGAAGATGACACCAATCTTATCGTTGTTCTGAATACCCGACATGGCAAGGGTGGCAGCAATCTGTGTGATCTGCTCCTGCTTGGTCTGGTTGGTAGTACCGAACTCGCGGCTACCGCTCACATCAATCAGAAGCATGATGGTCAGCTCACGCTCCTCCTCAAAGATCTTGATATGAGGCTTGTTCTGGCGTGCTGTCACGTTCCAGTCAATGTCACGCACATCATCGCCATACTGGTACTCACGCACCTCGGCAAATGACATACCATGACCCTTGAACGCCGTCTTGTAACTTCCTGCAAAGACATTTGCGCTCAAGCCTCTTGACTTGATCTCTATCTGTCGGACTTTTTTGATGAGTTCTGTTGTTTCCACTATCTATAGAAGTTAAAGAGTTAAAAAGTTAAAGAGTTAAAGAGTTTTGGTTGAGCGAAAAGTCCAGTGCTGCCATTTCGACAAGCAGGTACTTTTTCACTCTTTAACTATTTCACTTTTTCACTTCCTTAAAAGAGTTAAAAAGTTAAAGAGTTAAAAAGTTAAAGAGTTTTGGTTGAGCGAAAAGTCCAGTGCCGCCATTTCGACAAGCAGGTACTTTTTCACTCTTTAACTATTTCACTTTTTCACTTCCTTAAAAGAGTTAAAAAGTTAAAGAGTTAAAGAGTTTTGGTTGAGCGAAAAGTCCAGTGCCGCCATTTCGACAAGCAGGAACTTTTTCACTCTTTAACTATTTCACTTTTTCACTTCCTTAAGGTACCTCTACCTTATTGAGAATCTCTGCAATTACCTCCTCTGCTGTGAGGTTGTTGGCTTCAGCCTCATAAGAGAGACCAATACGATGACGCATCACGTCAGCACAGATGGCACGGATATCCTCGGGGATTACGTAACCGCGACGCTTCAGGAAGGCGTAGGCACGAGCTGCCAGAGCAAGGTTGATAGAGGCACGAGGAGATGCACCATAAGAGATCATATCCTTCATGTTCTCCATGCCATACATCTCAGGATAACGGGTTGCGAAGACAATGTCGATGATGTACTTCTGAATCTTCTCATCAATATACACCTGCTTAACTACCTGGCGAGCATCGAGAATCTCATCCACGCTCATCACAGGCTTGATATCTGTCTTGAATCCCATCAGGTGGTTGGCAACGATGCGCATCTCCTCCTCCTTCTTTGGATAGTCAATCTTCACCTTAAGCATGAAACGGTCACACTGTGCTTCAGGCAGAGGATAGGTACCCTCCTGCTCGATAGGGTTCTGGGTTGCCATTACGAGGAATGGCTTATCAAGCTTGAAAGTCTCACTGCCGATAGTTACCTGACGCTCCTGCATTGCCTCAAGCAAAGCTGACTGCACCTTGGCTGGAGCACGGTTAATCTCATCAGCCAAAACGAAATTGGCGAACACCGGACCTTTCTTGACAGTGAATTGCTCACTTTTCTGTGAGTACACCATGGTACCAATCACGTCGGCAGGCAAAAGGTCTGGAGTAAACTGTATGCGGCTGTACTTGGCATCAATCAATTGAGAAAGGGTCTTGATGGCAAGAGTCTTTGCCAAACCTGGCACACCTTCAAGGAGGATGTGACCATCAGCCAACAGACCGATGAGCAATGACTCAACAAGATGCTTCTGACCCACAATGACCTGATCCATTCCTTGGGTCAGGACGCCTACGAATGAGCTCTTCGATTCGATAAGCTCGTTCAATTCTCGAATATCTACCATTTTTGTATCTATTGTTTTTTGTATTAAAAATTCGGACTAAATCGGGTGCAAAGATAGATAATTTCAGCGAATTATGCAAGAGGGGCACATACAAAAAAGTTAAACGGCAAAACGATTTCAGTTAAAAAAGTTAAAGATTAACGAAGATTATATCTTCTACCCTGCTGCACAGCTGTTTTTGCACGCTTTTTGGCACGAAAAAAGGAGCTGTGTAAACGTTGACATCAGCTCCTGAATCTTAATGTATGTCGTCCAGATCAAACGGGGTAGCCTGATAGACGTAATAGTTCAGCCAGTTGGTAAACAATAGGTTTGCCGTGCTCCTCCAGCGCACCAGAGGACCATTATTCGGATTGCCGTCACGATAATAGTTGACTGGCATATCAATAGGCAGCCCCTTGGCAAGATCACGCTTGTACTCCTTATCGAGCGTATCAGGCGCATATTCAGAATGACCTGTCACGAAGATCTCCCTACCCTCTCGTGCCATCACCATATAGACGCCACTCTCACGGCTCTCGGCAAGGATCTGAAGTTCGGGATGCTTGAGGATATCCTCACGGCGCACTTCGCTATGACGGCTATGAGGCACATAGAACTCATCATCAAAACCGCGGAAGATAGGGTTGGCAGGATCAGCCTTTCCATGCTTAAAGATGCCGAACATCTTGTGGTCAAGCGGATACTTGGGCACTCCATAGAAGTGATACAATCCGGCTTGCGATGCCCAGCAGATATACATGGTTGAGGTCACATGCGTGCTTGCCCAGTTAAAGATCTCCTGTAACTCCTTCCAGTAAGTAACCTCCTCATAATCGAGTTGTTCAAGCGGAGCTCCCGTGATGATCATACCATCAAACTTCTGTCCCTTGAGTTCGGTGAATGGAGTATAGAAACGCTCCATGTGTTCGCTCGAGGTATTCTTGCTGATATGGGTAGAAATCATCATGAAGGTGATTTCAATCTGTAACGGGGTGTTCGAGAGCAGACGGATGAGATCATTCTCGGTCTGCTCCTTGATGGGCATTAAATTCAGAATACATAACTTCAATGGACGTATGCGCTGGGTGTCGCCCTTCTCATAATCCATCACAAAGATATTCTCCTTCTTCAGTGCCTCAATGGCAGGGAGGTTTTTAGGGAGTCTTAACGGCATTTTTCTTTTTGAATATTAGCCTGCACGGTCTATGCAGAATGATAAGGTATCTGTAATCAGTTCATTACGACAAGGAACTTGCTGTTGTTCCAGAACGAAGCAGGATCATTGATGACAAGCTTCAAGGTCTTGTCTGCCTGTACCTCGAGCGTATAAGAATCTGCTGGATGCGAAGAGAGAATCTTGGCATTCTTGCTACCCAATGAAAGGCTGGTGAACTCGCGGATATCCACACGAGTGAAGCCTTCGGTAGAGAAGCCCTGTGTAGTAAGGCGCTTCTTGCTGAATGCACCGCCCTCAATCAGACCGAGTTCCTTGAGGCTCTTCTTTTCAGCTACGATGTAGAAACCGGTGTTGAGCATCTTATCCTGAACGCCAATCACATTCTGCTGCTCCTCGCTCTTCTGTTGAGTCTCTTCGAGTGCAGTCTTGGTCTGCTCAAGGTTTGAGCTAAGATCTGTGATCTGCTGACCCATCTTTGCCACTTGACTACGATAACCTGCTACGGAAGCCTCATATTCCTTGACTTCGTTCTGAAGACGGTCAATAGTCTTCTTGAGTTCTTTGTTCTGACCCAACTGTGCGCTATACTTCTTCTGAAGTTCATCAAGAGCCTGCTGCTTCTCGTTGATGGTCTGCTGCACGAGCTGGAGCTTCTGCATCAAACGCTCACGCTGTGCAAGCAGATCCTGATCTTCGCCATTGCTCACATTAATCTGACCATTGATCTGATCCAACTGATCGGTCACTGACTTGAGGGTAGTATTGAGGTCATAGATCTCATTGCCCTGCTGCAGGGCTACCAGCATCAGGCTGTCATTGGTATTGGTCACCTGCTGATACTGCTCCTGACTTACCCGGTTGCAACTTGCAAACATGGTGCATGCAAGCACCAGGGCACCGAAAATGATTTTCTTCATATAATATGTATTAAATAAATGTATTATTCAGTTGAAATGTTATTGTCAGTCCTCCTCCTCTTCTTGCTTGTACTTGTTCTTATGCACTTTCTTTTCCTTGGGCATCTCTGGCTTTCCTCCAAGCAGCAGGACAATCTCGCCTTTGGGTTCATTGGCTGTGAAATGAGCAATCAGTTCAGCCAAAGTGCCTCGCTGCGTATCGGCAAAACGCTTTGAAATCTCACGGCATACAGCAGCCTGACGATCTTCTCCACACACTTTTGCCAATTGTTCCAGAGTCTTTACCAGACGGTAGGGTGACTCATAGATAATGCTGGTACGAGCATCTTCAGCCAGCAGGTGCATGCGCGTTTCGCGGCCTTTCTTCTGTGGCAAGAATCCTTCGAAGCAGAACTTGTCATTGGGCAAAGCACTCTGTACCAAAGCGGGAACGAAAGCTGTTGCGCCGGGGAGGCACTCTACCTCCACTCCCAGACGGGCACATTCGCGCACCAGCATAAAACCTGGATCACTGATGCCCGGTGTACCAGCATCACTCACAAGCGCTACGGTCAAGCCACCCGCAATCTTTTCCGCCATTGCCGTTGTGGTCTCGTGCTCATTGAACTTATGATGGCTCTGCATCGGCACATGAATGTCATAATGCTGCATCAGGACTGACGATGTGCGGGTATCTTCTGCCAAAATGAGATCTGCCTCCTTCAGCACACGGATGGCTCGGAAGGTCATATCCTCAAGGTTACCTACAGGAGTGGGAACTACGAACAGTTTTGCCATAACAACGGTTTCTTAAGTAAAAGTTCGAATGGATATTCAGAACGGCTGCAAAGTTACACCTTTTTTTATGAATGTGGTACAAAAAAGGAGGCTATTTCAATGCAATTTGACTTATTTGTAGAACTTTTGCATTATGGAATGAGCGAAAGCAGAACTTTTTCCATTCCGCGACGCACATCAGACGCCTTACCCGCGTAATTGTTTACCATAATACACACCTCATACTGCTTGCTGTTGCTGCCCGTAATGTATCCAGCATAGGTGACAGCCGTCTTCAGTGTACCAGACTTGAGTCGTCCACGCCCGGCCAGCGGCGTATCGCGCAGGAATCGCTTCACAGTGCCTTCACGACCTACAACGGGCAGACTCAACACAAAATCCGAGTCTCCACGCATACGATAGAGCAAATCAACCATAAAATGAGCCGTAACGCGGTCACTTGGAGCTAATCCACAGCCATCATACATCCTGAGGCATTCAGTATCAAGTCCCATCGTATCCCAATAGCCAATGATAGTCTGTAAAGCACTATCCAGAGAACAAGAGGGATGAAGCAGTCTGGCAAGTGTCTCCGCCTGCAGGTTCAGACTCTCATGATTGATGTCATAGACAACTTCCTTCAATACACGTCCGCTATCAGCGATGAGGTTTTGCAGCGGCGGCATGTAATCAGTATCAATGTCTTCAATCAGCCAGTCCGGGTTGTAGCATTCCAGACCAGGAAGCGCTACCTGAACGGTATCCAGAATGGCGGCACTGTCAGGAAGCACATAATTCGATCCTAATATACGAAGGGCTGCAGAGGTAGTAACGAGTTTCATCACTGAAGCGGGCGCCATGAGCCGATCAGAATCGTAACTGTAGATAGTTTCTCCATTTCGACTCACTTCCAGCGACACGGTGGCATGCTTAAGTGGTGCACTCTTAATCCACTCCTGAAAGACGGAGGGTAAAGAATGCAATTGTGCATTGACCGTCAGGCAAGAGCCCGACAGCAATGCACATATCAATATCAAGATTCGGAAATAGCTTCTGAAGGTATTATTCATGTGGATGATATCGTTTGAGCGAAATATCACGCAAGTAAGTAGGCGACTGGATGGAATCAGGCGAGATCATGACCAGACTCAAGATCACTGAACTGAAGCTCTTCATCGAATCAGGCACCACTTCAAACTGCTGCGGGCCATTGTGCTCAATCAGCAAAGAAGACGAACCCACAGGTAAGGTCTTCATTACGTCACGGTACTTTGATGGAGAGTTTCCAAAGCTTGACTCATCTGCACGGAACGACATAGAGGCGAACAGCTTCTGCTCATGAGTCAGCATACTGACGTCAAATGACCATCGCAGCGTATCTCCAGCCATATAATTGCTGTCTTTAGGGATTTCCCAGAAGCACATCATCGTCTGATTATGCTTATCAAGAGAGAGATAGTCAGGCAAGGTCCAAACGTTAACGGAATCTCCTGCCTCACTGACAGCAAACTCCCTGAAGTCAGCAATCCTTTGTGTCCAGAGGTCATGCTCTGCAACAAGACGCTCCTCAACATGCGAATAGACACGCACAAAGAGCTTCAGGTGATTAGCATACCACATCAGCGAACTGTCATACTGCGCACGAGTCACACCATGCTTCACCAATACGGCAGCCATGACCGACTGTTGGTACTCCTCATCCGCATAACTGCTGGAACTCTGCAAGTCAAGCAGACCTTCTGACCGATGGACATCCACCAGAAGATCCACCATCTGCTCATCAGAAAGCACTTCAGCAGGGCGGTCAATGCAAGATACACTGACGGACAAGCAGAAGACAGCGGCCAAGATATAGAATGCGTTACGAAGCAAAACCGAGATATTATGATTGTCAGACTTATTTATTACCCTTTTTTGAGCTGAACAGTTGCTCAAGCTTACCGAAATCCTTGTGAAAGAAGAGCAGCAGAAGTACTACACCTACACTGACACAAGAATCTGCGAAGTTAAATACAGGCTTGAAGAACATGAACGGCTCATTGCTGCATGGTGCCCACGAAGGCCAGTTGAATCCGAAGCCAAGCCAGTGCATCTCCTGACCAGAAACAGGGAAGGTGGACGGCCAATCAAATCGGATAAGCGGGAAATAGAACATATCTACTACCCTACCCTTGAACCATTCGCCGTAAGGCTGCAATCCTGCAGAGGCATCGGCCCATTGAGCCACATGACCATAGCTGTCAGTAAACCATCGGCCGTAGAAGACGCAATCGATGATATTACCCACAGCTCCAGCCAGAACCAGCGTTACTACCACCACAAAGCCTGTGCTGACCGCACGATGAATAATGGCTTTCGCCAATACCCAACCGAAGAGAAGAGAGCAGATGATACGGAAACTGGTGAGCAGCAGTTTGCTCACAATCTCCATGCCGTATGCCATACCGTTATTCTCAATGAACGACAGGTAAAACCACGGTGTCACCTCTACCGACTCGTGCAGGTAGTAATGGGTCTTGATATATATCTTAATGATCTGATCAATGACTATGAGCAGCACAAAGAGACTCACAGCCAAAGTTCCTTGTTTTTTGGCAGTCACGCAATTCTTGATTATGAATGATCAATGCTCGGTTTACGAATTATCTTCTGCGCTCCTTGGCTTCAATGCTCAGGGTAGCGTGAGGCACAGCACGAAGACGCTCCTTTGGAATCAGGGTATGAGTGACACGACAGATGCCGTAAGTCTTGTTCTCAATACGAACCAGAGCTCCACGAAGACCTTTGATAAACTTCTCAAGACGAGAAGCCTTCAAGCCCAATTCTTCACGATTGAGAGTCTCGGCACCATCCTCCATGTTCTTGAATACAGGGGCAGTGTCACGATCGCTATTGTCGCCATTACGCATACGCAAGCGGATTTCATTGTATTCTTCCAAAGCGGCAGCAAGTTTTTGCTCTACAAGCACCTTGAATTCTGCCAGCTCTTCGTCAGAATAGCGAAGTTTTTCGGTATTTTCCATTCTGGGTGTTTTATTATAGTGTTTTAGATAAGTCTAGTCGGATTCGGAAGATACACAAAGTAAGGAGCAGAAACTTCTTACTTTGTGATCATAGCCTTAAGCATGTAGTCATCCATATCGAGTTCGGCAGCACCTTCGCCTACAGCACCTACTTCGATGCTTGTAGCGAGTACCTGACCTGCAATATAGTCCTTATACTGGGCAATGACGGCATCAGTCTGCTCATTTGGTTCGATAACAATGCGGATGCGGTCTGTTACCTCAAAGCCTGCAGTCTTACGATGGTTCTGGATACGCTTGATAAGCTCACGCGCAACGCCTTCCTGACGAAGATCCTCTGTTACGTTGATATCCAGTGCTACAGTTACGCGGCCTTCGCTGGCTACATTCCAGCCTGGCATATCCTCCGAGATAATCTCAACATCGGAAGTAAGAATCTCAACAGCAGTTCCCTCAAGGTCAAAGCTTACCTTGCCCTCCTTCTCAAGCTTAGTGATCTCCTCCTGTGGCAACTCTGCCAAAGCAGCGGCAACAGCCTTCATCAACTTACCGTAACGCTTACCGAGTTCACGGAAGTTTGGCTTCACCTTCTTCACCAGCACATGGTCATCACCGCCGGCAATCTTCAGTTCCTTGATGTTGGTCTCACTCAAAATAAGCTCCTTCACAGCCAGGATATCCTGCTCCTGCTCTGCATCAACGGCAGGGAACATAATGGTCTGCAGTGGCTGACGCACATTGAGCTTCGAGGTCTTACGGATAGAGAGGATCAACGATGTGACAGTCTGTGCCAGATTCATCTTACGCTCCAGTGCAGCATCATTAGCACCAGCCACAGGGAAATCTGCCAAGTGAACGCTTACATTCTTGTCACGACCACTCACTGCATTCAAATCACAGAAGAGCTTATCTGCATAGAATGGAGCAATAGGAGCCATCAGTTTAGCTATTGTCTCAAGACAGGTATAGAGTGTCTGGTAAGCAGCCAGTTTGTCCTCATTGAGATCACCAGCCCAGAAGCGCTTACGGTTCAGACGCACATACCAGTTAGAAAGATTATCGCACACAAAGGTCTCAATCAGACGGCCAGCCTGGGTTGGCTCAAAGCTCTCATAGTTCTTCTCAACCTCCTGGATAAGGGTGTTGAGTGAAGAGAGGATCCAGCGGTCAATCTCCGGACGATTCTCTACAGCAACTTCTGCCTCTGCACCTGTGAATCCATCGATGTTGGCATAGAGGGCAAACAACTTATATGTATTAAATAATGTACCAAAGAACTTACGGCTTACCTCGGTCACGCCCTCTGGGTCGAACTTCAGGTTATCCCAAGGAGAAGCGTTGGTTATCATGTACCAGCGCAAAGGATCAGAACCATACTTCTCAATTGCACCAAATGGATCAATAGCATTGCCCAGACGCTTTGACATCTTCTGACCATCTTTTGCAAGTACAAGTCCATTCGATACTACTGCCTTGTAAGCTACAGAATCGAAGATCATAGTACCCAGAGCATGGAGAGTGAAGAACCAGCCACGGGTCTGATCCACGCCCTCTGCGATGAAGTTGGCAGGATAGATGGTGCGGTTATCAAATGCCTCCTTGTTCTCAAATGGATAGTGAATCTGTGCGTAAGGCATTGCACCAGAGTCAAACCAAACATCGATAAGATCAAGCTCACGGGTTAGCACTGCACCAGAAGCAGAGACAAGCCTGATATCATCAACGTATGGACGATGCAGATCAATCTTATCGTAGTTCTCCTGTGTCATTACTCCTGGCACAAAACCTTTCTCCTTATAAGGATTAGCCTTCATAACACCAGCAGCTACAGCCTTCTCAATCTCATTGTAGAGTTCTTCTACCGAACCGATGCAAATCTCCTCGCGGGTATCACGGTTGCGCCAGATAGGAAGTGGAGTACCCCAGTAACGTGAACGTGAAAGGTTCCAGTCATTCAGATTCTCCAGCCACTTACCGAATCGGCCAGTACCAGTTGACTCTGGCTTCCAGTTGATGGTCTTGTTGAGTTCAATCATGCGCTCGCGGCAAGCAGTAGAACGGATAAACCAAGAATCGAGAGGATAATAAAGTACAGGTTTGTCAGTACGCCAGCAGTGAGGATAATTATGCACATGCTTCTCAATCTTGAATGCCTGGCTTGCTGCCTTCATCTCAAGGCAGATCTTGATGTTGAGGTCATCTGCCTTGGCTGCAGCATCAGCATCATACTTGCCGCCCTCATTAAACTCTGGAGCATAGGCATTCTTCACAAAGTTGCCAGCATGTACGGCGTATGCCTCTTTGCATACACATTTCTCTACGAAGGCAGGAGCCAGCTCCTCCTCCACATAATACTTACCGGTCATATCTACCATTGGACGGGTTTCGCCCAACTGGTTGATCATATAGAGTCCTGGCACTTCGGCAGCTTTAGCCACCTTGGCATCATCTGCACCGAAGGTTGGAGCGATGTGTACGATACCGGTACCATCTTCAGTAGTCACATAGTCACCAGGAATAACGCGGAATGCCTGTTCAGAGATCTCCACGAACTTGTCCTGACCATGAGCGAATACCTTCTCCGGATGTGTCTGTGCGTACTTATTAATATAGTCAGCAGCCAAGTCATCAACCTTCTCGCAAGGCTTTACCCATGGCATAAGCTGCTCATACTTGACACCTACAAGATCAGAACCCTTGTAACGGCCCACGATGCGATAAGGAAGTTTCTTGCCATCTACCTTATTGATGTCAAGTGCCTCCATCTCGGCAAGCGTCTGGAACTCCTCACCTGCCAGATATGCCTTAAGGCGAGCCTCTGCGATGATGATAGTCAGTTTCTCTCCGTTGTATGGATTGAAGGTTTGAGCGACCACATAGTCAATATTTGGACCAACGCAAAGAGCGGTATTTGAAGGAAGTGTCCAAGGAGTTGTGGTCCATGCTACGAAAGCAAGACGGCCCCATTCGGTCAACTCTCCGTTAGGCGACAACTCTTTAACTTTCTCACTATTTAACTCTTTAACTGAGAAAATACCCGTTACCGTAGTATCCTTCACGTCACGGTAGCAACCTGGCTGGTTCAACTCATGTGAAGAGAGACCTGTGCCTGCTGCAGGTGAGTATGGCTGGATAGTATAGCCTTTATAAAGCAAGCCTTTCTTGTAGAGCTGCTGAAGGAGCCACCAGAGTGTCTCAATGTAGCGGTTGTCATAAGTGATGTATGGATCGTTGAGATCTACCCAATAACCCATCTTATGAGTCAGATCGGTCCACTCCTTAGTGTACTTCATTACCTCCTTGCGGCAAGCAGCATTGTAGTCATCCACGGAGATCTTCTTACCGATATCCTCCTTGGTAATGCCGAGCATTTTCTCCACGCCGAGCTCCACTGGCAAGCCGTGAGTATCCCAGCCAGCCTTACGCTTTACCTGATAGCCCTTCATGGTCTTGAAACGGCAGAAAATATCCTTGATTGAACGTGCCATCACATGGTGAATACCTGGCATACCGTTGGCTGACGGCGGACCTTCATAGAACACGAACGATGGATGACCCTCACGTGTGGTCATCGACTTCTCGAAGACTTGGTTCTCGTCCCAGCGGCCGAGCACCTCTTTGTTAATCTCAGAGAGATTGAATTGGTTATATTCTGCGAATTTCATAATCTAAATAAATTTTTCGGGCGCAAAAATAATAATTTATTATTAAATCAGCAAATAAAACCATACTTTTCTTTCTCAAAATAGGCAGATTAACATTTTTTACCCGATTTTGCTGACTAAATCAATCAGAAAAGTTGGAGGTTATAAATTATTATACTATCTTTGCATCGTGATAAAATCTATTATTTGCAACTTATCAAATCTAAATAACAATGAAATGCCGACCCAGCTCTTACCTGTGCTGTATCTCCCTTTTTTCGCTGTTTAGTTCCAGCATTTTTGCCAAAGAGACAGTAGTTCCACAGCATGATTTCATGCACCATATCTATGACTACATAGAGAATCTTGAGGTGTTCGAACTTAATCAAGAGGAATCACATGCCTATTACATTCCGCAGCATCACAAACTGCTGAATGGCAAGTGGCAGTTCCTGTATGCCAATACCCCAGAGGAAATTCCTTACGGCTTCTATGAACCCAATACCAAAGTCTCCAAATGGAGCACCATTAACGTGCCTTCCAATTGGGAAATGGAGGGTTGGAGCGATCCGCTCTTCCGCAATGTTCCTCTCCCCTTCAAGGCAAATCCTCCTTTTGTACCTCATGAGTATAATCCGACAGGTGCCTATCGCACTACTTTCACCATTCCAGCTGATTGGCAGGGCGAGGAAATTTTCCTTCGCTTCGAAAAGGTTGCCTCTGCCTCTTTCCTTTGGGTAAACGGACAGGAAGTTGGCTACAATGAGGGAGCACAGGAACCTTCTGAATACGATATCACTCCTTTTCTGAAAAAAGGCACTAACACGCTGGCGATGATGGTCATGAAGTATAGTGATGGCTACTATATGGAGGATCAGGATTACTGGCGTCTGGCTGGCATCTTTGACGATGTCTGGCTCTATGCCACTCCAAAGACCCGCCTCTTTGACTGGTATGTAACCACCGACCTTGATGACCAGTATCGGGATGCAGAATTGCGTATTGAAGCCACGGCTTTGAAATATCTGAATACGCAGTCAGCTACTGCCTCATCACAAGCAGAAAAGCTGCAACTCAAATCCACTCTTCTCGATGCAGCGGGTCATACTGTAGCTACCCTGCAGAGCCCGATGTCCGCAGCATGGAGCGCTGACCATAAACTCTCGCTCACCCTCTCCAAAAAAATCAGCAATCCGCTGAAGTGGACAGCAGAGACACCTAATCTCTACACTCTCCAGATGCAGCTGCTTGATGAGCAGGGACGCATCATTGACCGTGCCGAACAAACCATCGGATTCAAAGAAACGGAGATGCGAGATAATGTCTTCTATCTCAACGGACAAAAGGTTAAGGTCAATGCAATCAATTCTCACATGCAGGATCCTGTCACAGGTCATGTTGTGGGCGAAGAATTGATACGCAAGGACATGACTATCCTCAAGCAGTATGGTTTCAATGGTGTACGCACTTCTCATTATCCTCCCGTGCCCAGCTACCTTCGTCTTGCCAACGAATACGGCTTATATATTATAGATGAGGCAGGTGTTGAGGCGCATGGCACGGAATTTATCTGTTCTGATCCGCGTTTTGCCCCTATGTATCGTGAACGCGTGCGTCGAATGGTGTTGCGTGACCGCAACCAGCCATGTATCCTCTTCTGGAGTGCCGGCAATGAGAGCGGCGAAGGCCAGAACATCGCAGAAGTCATTGACGAGGGCCGCAAGTATGACCATACGCGCAATTGGATGTATGGAGGCAATGCCTACAGCCATCCAGCAGAAGAGATTATCGGTCCTCGTTACCCTACTCCATTGGCAATGGATATGAAGATTGGACATTATCAGGATGGTGACGTTCGTCCATCATTCATGGACGAATATATCTCGGTAGCCGGCAATGGCGGTGGCAACCTGGACGAAATGTGGCGGGCTGTCTATCAATATGACCGTGTTATTGGAGGTGCATTATGGGACTTTGTTTCAGTGGGCATCACACAGCAGTCACGCGCTCTGACTGATGGTTCTCCTCTCGGTATTCAGGCACATTTGATGGGTCGTTCACAGCTTATTCCAATGCGTAAGGGCAAAGCACAGAACCACGTCCTTGACCTCAATGGACATGACGAGTGGGTGGAGATCTTCCGAGACTCTCGTCTTGACATTTCCGGTGATGGATTGACTCTCACTTTCGATGCAATGCCTCGTGAACTGAATGCCTCCAGCGGCACCTTTATCACCAAAGGCAGCTGGCAGTTGGGCGTCAAGCAGGAGGGTTCGGACAAACTCCGTTTCTACATCACCACCAATAAGGCTCCCGAAAGCCAGGGTCCTCGCGCCCGCTCTTGGCGCTATATGCTCGACGCTCCACTTCCTGCCGATTGGTATAATCACTGGCACCATATCCAAGCCACCTATGACGGCAAGGAGATGATTCTGCAGATTGATGGACAGGAGGAGCGAATGGCAGCGCAAGGCCAGATTATCAACGCCCCTTACCCTCTCTGTATCGGACGTGATGCACAGGTACATGTTGCTGATCATAGTGAGTATCTCTGCGATGCTCAAATTGATAATGTTGCATTGTTCGACCAGGCACTTTCTTCTGACCAGCAGGTATGTGAGCGCGCATTACTGTGGCTCGATTTTGAGAAGGAGACCCTCGGTGACAACTTCTTCAGCTACGGAACGGGCGCACGCACCTACGGTACTATCTGGCCAGACCGCACTGTACAACCGGAGATTTACCAGATGAAAAAATCCACCCAGCCAATCTCTTGCCGTCTCATCAATGCAGAGAGTGGCACCGTGGAGATCTCCAACCGCAGCCAATTCCTCAATGCCGATTATTACCGTCATACCTGGATGCTTACAGAGGATGGCGAGATGCTTATGTCGGGTGAACTTGATCTCAACATTGCTCCAATGTCCCAGCAGATCATTCGTCTGCCTTACAAGCGTCCTACGCTCAAACCTGGTTGCGAATATCGCATCATGATACAGTCACAGCTCCGCAAGGATGAGATTTGGGCATCTGCCGGACATATTGTGGCATGGGATCAGATAGAATTGCCTTGGTATCAGGCTTCCATTGTAGATGACAAAGCAATCGGTCAGGCACATCTCTCGCAGGATGACAACCAGATCCAAGTATGGGGCGAAGGATTCCGCTATACATTCACCCCTAACGGTCAGCTCACAGGTATTGAGATTCAGGGCGAGCAACTGCTTACTGCACCTCTCTCGCTCAACGTATGGCGAGCACCATTGGCCAACGAACTTGACAGCTGGGGGTCATATAATATCAAATACACCCATCATGAGGACTGGAACGGACAGCAGATTGTCAATGAATGGTATAGCAACCATCTGGACGAACTCACACTGATGCCTATCAGCCTGGAGGCTCGTGAGGTGGATGGCCAGGTGTATCTTGACGTGCGCAGCTTCAGCCTTTATGGCGCAAGGGCTGCCAACAGACAACTCGATGCCTACATCTCTGGCACACGTTATAACGGCATAGAGGAACAATACCATTACCGCATTAATGGCGACGGCAGTATCACGCTCCATCATATCATTTCACCAGAGGGCGAGCAGCCAACTCTCCTGCCTCGCATCGGTCTGACTCTGGCACTCGATGAGAGCATGCAGCAGGTGAAATACTACGGTCGTGGTCCAGAAGAGAATTATCCTGACCGCAAGACAGGTTATCCTATCGGCATCTATTCAACTACGGTTGATGAAATGTACGAGCCCTACCTCATTCCACAGGATCACGGACTCCGCTGTGATACCCGCCGTGTCAGCTTTGCAAATGCCAATGGCCATGGACTGCAGATCAGCATGGATCAGCCATTCAATTTCAACGCCTATCCATACAGCACACAGCAGCTCACCCGCGCACAGTATCAGCATCAGCTGCGTAAGGAGCCTTTCGTTACGCTGAATCTTGATTACGCCACCACAGGTGTTGGCTGCACTGCCTGCTACGTGCTTCCTTCTTATCAGGTTCGTCCAACCAGATACGAGCGTACCATCACTATTAAGCCCCTCTAATCCTATAACGTATTTATCCTGATGCGCATCCTTCTTCTCTCCGACACTCATTCCCATTGGGATGACCGTTTCAGTAAATATGCTGACGGGTGCGATGAGATTTGGCACGTGGGCGATATTGGAAGCATAGAGATAGCTGACCGGCTTCAGTCACTCGCACCGCTCCGTGCCGTCTATGGCAACATTGACGGCACGGACATTCGCCAACGCTTCCCAGAGGTGCTGTGCTTCCGATGCGAAGGGGTTGAGGTTCTGATGAAGCACATTGGCGGTTATCCGGGCAAGTATGACCGAAGCATCCGCTCCACATTGACAATGCATCCGCCGCAACTCTTTATCTCCGGCCATTCGCACATCCTGAAAGTAATGATGGATCATCATCTTCACTGCCTTCACATCAACCCCGGTGCAGCAGGATTCTACGGTCAGCAGACAGTACGCACCCTTGTACGTTTCACCATCGAGGGCAGTCAGATCAAAGACCTGGAGGTGATTGAGCTCGGTAAATAACATTATTATATGTACTGACAGAAACGCCCCTTGCTCCCGTCGTAGCAAGGGGCGTCCTTTATCTGGCGAAGTGAGAATTAACGGCCGTAAGCTGCCTTAACCTCATCATACTCTGCCTTGAGCTTAGCCTTCAGATCCTTAGGGCAGCTGCTTGGCTGATACTTACGATAAAGTACCTGAGTCAGGAGGTTGCAAACGTCATTGTTCTCATGATTCTTGTCAGCAGCGTAAGCCTTGCGGAGCAATGGAAGAGCGGTGTCGATCTTATCGCTGGTGTACTTGTCCATCTCATTGTTTGAAGCATGGTTCTTGAGCATCTCGCTCTCGCCCTTCTCCATCTCTGCGAGATAAGTATAAGCGAAGTAGAGGTTAGCGTCAAGACTTTCGCCATCAATAGCAAGAGCCTTCTGGAAGTACTCCTTAGCAGGATCGAAATCCTCCTTCTGAGCATAGAGACGGCCGATGATAGTCAGGATACCAGCATTGCCAGGGTTAGCATTGAGAGCAGACTTCATAGCGGTGATAGCGCCGTCGAGGTCGTTGCGGTCAAGGTAGATGGTGAAGAGGTTTGAGCTGAAGTAACCCTCAGTTGGCATAGCCTCCATACCCTTCTGGAGCCAGTTAATCATCTCTGTAGTATCCTTAAGCTGTGCATACTCACCTACGATTGAAGAGTAAACCTGAAGCTGTGGGATATTCTTACCAACGAGCGACTTGAAGGTAGCGATTGACTTCTGCTTATCCACGTTGCTCAAGCAAGAACCAGCATAGAGCAGGTTGGTGTACTTAACAGAGTCAACGGTGTACTTCTCCATCTCAAGATTGTAAGCAGGATTCTTTGCGCAAGCGAGCTTAAGCATTGGGCTCTCTGCACCATCGAATGCCATCTTGAAGTACTTGGCAGCGTTGTTCCAGTCCTGAGCGTTGTAAGCGGTGAAGCCGCAGTTTGCCAGACCATTTGACACGGTGTAAAGAGACATAGCGTTGTTAGCAATAGCATCATTGAACTTGGCGTTGGTCTTACCCTTAGCATCAGGTACCTGATAAGCATCCCATGCAGCCTGGAAATACTCGTAGCCATTACCACAGTTCTTGAAGAGGGTGTTGAGAGCCTCCTGATCGCCCTGACCAGCCAGTGGGAGAACGATGCGGTACTGATTGTACTCAACATTACCAGCCACGCGGTTGATATCACCAAGCATGGTCTTTGCAGCAGGATTAGCGAATGCCTCAGCTACAGCCTTACGTGCAGCATCAAAGTCAGTTGACTTATCCATAGAGACATTGCCCATACCGTCATCAGCCAGCTTAGCAGCCTTCTCTGCAGCCTTCAAAGCGGTAGTGATAGCCTTCTGGTTCTCCTTGAGAGCCTTCTGCTCCTCCTTGCTCAGTTCCTGAGCGAATGCACCTGCGGTAACAGCGAGAGCAAGTGCCGAAAGAATGATTTTCTTCATGTTGTTAATGTTTTTTAATATGTTTTGTGTTATAAAATATGTCATTTATTCAAGTTTCGGAAGCTCCGAAACTATTGATTTTAGGGATTGTAGGGATATTGAGGATTTTAGGGACGTGACTGTGATTACTCACCTTCAGTTGTAGGAGCCTCTGGCTCATCCACACCTTCCAACTCATCTTCTTCATCCTCGCGAGCCACGCGGATCACGCTGGCAATTGAGTCTGCACGCTTACCGGTTGTGAGGTTGATGAAGCGCACGCCCTTTGTGGCACGGCCCTTCTCTTCAAGGCTGTCAAGGTGCATACGGATCACGATGCCATTCTTGGTGATGATCATCAGATCGTCCTCGTCCGTTACACGCTTGATGGCAATCAGCTTGCCAGCCTTCTCCACGTCGAGCGTCTTGACACCCTTACCGCCACGGTTAGTGATACGGTAGTCCTCAATAGCTGAACGCTTGCCGTAACCATCTTCTGATACGACGAGAATGCTTGCAGCAGCCTCGCTCAATGAAGAATCAGAGGTGAGTTCTGAAGAATTATCTGTTTCTTCCACCGCCTCAGCTTCTGGAGTCTCCTCCTCATCTACCATATCGAAGAGGTTATCAAGAGTTACCTCTGGCTCTTCTACCTCATTCTCGATAGCATCTTCCTCAATATCCGATCCCTCCGACTGTCCAAGCACTACACCTGGATAATCAATGGCAATCATGCCTACGCACTGGTCATCATCATCGTCCAGACGCATACCGCGTACACCGGTAGCCACACGGCCCATCAGTCGGACCTTATCCTCGCCGAAGGTAATAGCGCGTCCGTTGCGGTTAGCCATTACGAGATGCTTCTGACCGTCGGTCATCACTACGCCGATTACCTTATCGCCCTCCACGAGGTTGATAGCATTGATACCGTTGGCACGTGGACGGCTGTAGGCAGCCAGACGGGTCTTCTTAACGGTACCGTTCTGTGTAGCGAATACGATGAAGTGATTCTCGTTGAAGTCCTTATCAGCGAAGGTCTCCACCTTCAGGAAGGCAGTGATCTTGTTGTTCTCATTGACGTTGAGCATATTCTGGATGGCACGTCCCTTCTGGTTCTTGGCAGCTTCAGGGATGTCATATACCTTCATCCAGAATGCCTGACCCTGCTCGGTAAAGAACATCAGCCAGTTGTGGTTCTTGGCAGCATACATGTATTCAATGAAGTCCGAGTCACGTGTACCAGCGCCCTTTGAGCCACGGCCTCCACGGTTCTGTGCCTTGAAGTCAGCAAGCTTGGTACGCTTGATATAACCCATGTGCGAGATAGTGATGATTACGTCATCATTAGGGATGAAGTCCTCAGCATTGAACTGCTCGCCACGGTAATCAATCTCGGTGCGGCGCTCGTCACCGTACTTCTCCTTGATTTCAATCAGCTCATCCTTTACTACCTTCATGCAGAGCACGTCGTCAGCAAGAATCTGCTTATAGTAATCAATGAGTTTCATCAGATCCTCATACTGCTGCTTCAATTCTTCGATACGCAGGCCGGTCAGCTGACCCAGACGCATATCCACGATAGCCTTTGACTGGATCTCATCAATCTCAAAGCGAGCCTCAAGTCCGCGCTGTGCATCTGCAGGAGTGCGGCTGTTGCGGATGATGCGAACCACCTCGTCAATATTGTCACAGGCAATGATCAAGCCCTCCAGGATGTGAGCCTTCTTCTCTGCCTCAGCCAGATCGTACTTGGTGCGGCGGATCACCACCTCATGACGATGCTCCACGAAGTAAGCAATCAGTTCCTTCAGGTTGAGCAGCTTTGGCATACCCAAAGCATCTGGGTGACCTGGAATTGGAACAAGAGCGATGTTGTTGACCGAGAAGTTTGACTGCAGCTCAGTCATCTTATAGAGTTTGTTGAGGATGACGTTCGAGTTAACGTCCTTCTTCAGGTCAATGACGATGCGCATACCGGTACGGTCGGTCTCATCATTGGCATTGGCAATACCCTCAATCTTCTTCTCGTCAGCCAGCTGAGCGATGTGCTTGATCAGCTCTGCCTTGTTAACGCCGTAAGGAATCTCTGTCACCACGATGCGGTCATGCTGACCCTCAGTTTCGATCTCTGCCTTAGCACGGATCACAATCTTGCCGCGGCCGGTCTCGTAAGCCTGCTTGACGCC
Organism: Bacteroidales bacterium; assembly: GCA_045617885.1. GTDB lineage: Bacteria > Bacteroidota > Bacteroidia > Bacteroidales > UBA3663 > Liminaster. The sequence continues at coordinate 36,831 of JAZLJN010000147.1, forward strand.
GTCATAGCCATAGATGGTAGCTCCGGTTGGGAAGTCAGGAGCCTTGATGTACTGCATCAGCTCATCAATGGTGATATCGCGGTTATCAATATATGCACAGATACCATCAATACACTCCGAGAGGTTGTGGGTAGGCATATTGGTAGCCATACCTACAGCAATACCGTTGGCGCCATTCACCAGGAGAGTTGGGATGCGGGTAGGCAGCACCTTTGGCTCCATCAGTGTGCCGTCGAAGTTTGGCATCATATCCACAGTCTCCTTCTCGATGTCACGAAGCATCTCTTCGGAGATTTTTGAGAGGCGAGCCTCCGTATAACGCATGGCAGCAGCGCCATCGCCATCCACCGAACCGAAGTTACCCTGACCATCCACCTGCAGGTAACGCAGGTTCCAAGGCTGTGCCATACGCACAAGTGCTCCATAGACTGAAGAGTCACCATGTGGGTGGTACTTACCGAGCACCTCACCTACAATACGTGCACACTTCTTTGTTGGCTTGTCATATGTATTGCCAATCTGGTCCATACCATAGAGCACACGACGGTGAACGGGCTTAAAGCCGTCGCGCACATCAGGGAGGGCGCGGGCTACAATCACTGACATCGAATAATTAATGTAGCTGGTGCGCATCTCTTCCTCGATGTTCACCTTAATGATTCGATCGTTGTTCTGAATGTTTTCTTCCATTATTTTCGTTAAAGTTTCTCTGTCTTGTTTGCTACATCTGTCATTAAGACTCCAAAAGGGCCTTATGGATTAATCACGTAATCAGTAATTAGTAATCAGTAATTATTCCCCCAGATACGGGCGCAAATATACTTATTTCTGCTGACATTTCCAAACGAACATGCCAAAATTTGCATTTTAACGCCCCTATTTTGCATTTTCGTTTCATTTTCGACACCCTGTCGAACAAAAGCAGCGCGCCTAACACAGCCTAACTATTCGCTATTTTTCGGTTTCTTACAAAAAAAAGAGTACGAAGATTTGACATTTCAAAAGAAAATGCTTATCTTTGCACCCAGTAATTAAGTTGATTTCTTTTGATTTCTTTGGGTGGAGCAAAAAAATGGGAAAAGGTACTTTTGACTTGTGGTAACTATAAAAAAAAGATAAAAAAGATCTGATGATTGAAACAATTAAGCCCATCATGACGGTGGAAGAACTGTATGCCCGAGGCGGAGTACCTACGGGTGACACACTGCTGGATGCCGTGGCAAAAGTGATGGTAGAGACACAACTGCTGGAGGGAAAGCACGTGGCAAAGCTGCTGGGTGTACCAGAGAGGAAATTGAGCGGTGCGATGGAGCTGCTGATGGGTATGTCGCTCTCTCAACTGATTCATGAATGGCGATTCCTACAGGCTTGCCATCTGCTGAAGGAGACGGAACTCCCCCTTGAGGAAGTGGCTCGGAAATGCGGATTTGGCAATAGCCGTCCGATGAACCTCGTATTCAAAAAGCGACTGAATACGACGCTGTACCAATACCGATACGGCCATCCGAGGACTATGAGCCCTACGGCATACATAAGATAATGCAATAATAGAGCTGTGAATGTCCCAAAATGTACATTTTCGGACATTCAGCGATCAGGAATTGGGCGAACCGAACCCTTGGCATCCATTTAAAGATCTATGAATGTTCGAAACTGTACATTTTGGAACATTCAACGATCAAGAATTGGGCGAACCGAATCCTTGGCGTCCAATTAAAGAACTGTGAATGTCCGAAAATGTACAGTTTGGAACATTCATAGATCTAAAATACAAACGGTACGAAAAAAGAAGTCATCTACTCTGTGGAGATGGTAAGCACATCGATAGAAAGCACGAAAACCATATTCAAGTAAATAAGTACATCGTTTTCGGCTCAAAATGTAGGGACATTTGTTCACTTTTTGAGCCGAAAATTTTGCTATATATAAATTAATGTGTATCTTTGCCGCAATATTTGGACAAACTAATCTATCTTATATTCAAAACACAACAATGGAAGCAGTATTCAGTTACATTCTCGGTTTGGGAGCTGCGGTCATGATGCCTATTCTCTTTACGATACTTGGTGTCTGCATCCGCATCCCTTTCTCTAAAGCACTTAAGAGCGGCCTCTGCGTAGGCGTAGGCTTTGTGGGTCTGTCAGTCATCACAGGATTGCTGACGTCAAGCCTGGGTCCTGCCCTATCGAAGGTGGTGGAGATCTATGACCTCAATGCCAGCGTATTCGATATGGGATGGCCTGCTGCTGCATCGGTGGCTTACAACACACTGGTGGGTTCGTTCATCATCCCTGTCTGCCTGGGCGTCAATCTGGTGCTCCTGCTACTCGGCTGCACGCGCACGGTCAACATTGATCTCTGGAACTACTGGCATTTTGCCTTCATCGGCGCAGTAATCTATTTCATGACGGGCTCTACGGCGTGGGGATTCTTCGGAGCAATCATCTGCTACGTCATCACCCTCTGTCTGGCAGATATGACTGCCAAGAAATTCCAGTCATTCTACCAGGGCATGGAGGGCATCTCTATCCCACAGCCTTTCTGCCAGGGTTTCACCCCATTCGCTATCGGCATTGGCAAACTGCTCGATATGATTCCTGGCTTCGATAAGCTCTACATTGACGCAGAGGGCATGAAGAAGAAGTTCGGATTGTTTGGCGAGCCACTCTTCCTCGGTGTCATCATAGGTATCATCATAGGCTGCCTCTCATTCAACGGCTGGGAGGCTCGTGTAGATGGCATCCCTTCTATTCTGTCGCTCGGCATCAAGATGGGTGCGGTGATGGAGCTGATTCCACGTATTACGGCGCTCTTCATTGAGGGCTTGAAGCCTATCTCTGAAGCTACACGTGCGTTGATTGCCAAGAAGTTCGGCGACAAGAAGGAGTTCTACATCGGCATGTCACCTGCCCTGGTGATTGGTCATCCTACTACGCTGGTGGTTTCGCTGCTGCTCATTCCTGTGACACTGGTACTGGCTGTAGTGCTGCCTGGCAACCAGTTCCTGCCTCTGGCATCTTTGGCTGGTATGTTCTATGTATTCGTGATGATCCTTCCTTATACCAACGGCAATGTAATCAAGTCATTTATCATCGGTTTGATTATGATGGCTATCGGCCTTTATTTCGTTACCTGGATGTCAGCTGACTTTACCAAGGCTGCCCATGACGTCTATGCTAATACACAGGATGCTGCCGTGAAGGTACCAGAGGGATTCTCTGCAGGTTCGCTCGACTTTGCTTCGTCGCCTATCGCCTTCATGATCTATGCCTGCATGCACTGGCTGGAATACATCGGTGCTGGTATTCTGGTGCTGATTACTTGCGGAATGGTGTGGTGGAACAGGGTGATGATCAACAAGAAGTAATACTCATCCCAATTATTGCCACCACTTCATAGAATTATCGAATCTTCGAAAAAACATAACGATGAAAAAACTCTTAACTCTGGCAGTCATCTCTGCTGCCGCAATGATAGCCAACGGTCAGGAAGCTGACCGCGTAGTAAACCGTCAGCATGTCAAGTTCCAGACAGCTTGCCACCCTGAAGATGTGAAGCACTATGACACCAAGACCCTGCGTGAGCGTTTTGTCATGGAGGAGGTAATGAAGGCTGACTCGATCATGCTTACCTACAGCCATTATGACCGCTTCATCTTCGGTGGTGCCATGCCAGTCAACCAGACGCTAAAGCTGGAGAACTTCTGGGAGCTGGGATTAGATGTAGATACCACTATTCCAGAGAAGTATTTCCTCTACAACCGTGAGATAGGCATCGTGAACTGCGGTTTGGGCGATGGCGTAGTCATTGTGGACGGCAAGGAATATGCACTCTCTCCAAAGGAGGCACTCTACGTGGGTCGCGGACACATGAAGGATGCCAAGGGCAAATGGGTGGATGTAAACAAGACCGTAGAGTTCCGCTCAAAGGATGCCAAGAATCCTGCCAAGTTCTATCTCAATTCGGCTACAGCACACACCCACTATAAGACCCAGTGGATCACCCTTGACGGACGTAAGGGTTCGCTCAAGGCTGCCGTATGGGGACCTGTGGGAACCGTAGAGGAGGCTAATAACCGTACCGTGTACAAGCTGATTGTGAATGATGTGCTTGAGGAGGGTCCTTGCCAGCTGCAGCTCGGTTTGACCCAGCTCAACCCAGGTGCTGTATGGAATACCATGCCACCTCACACCCATGGCCGCAGAATCGAGGCTTACTACTACTTCAATCTGCCAGAAGATCAGACCATCAGCCACGTGATGGGTCAGCCACAGGAGAGCCGAAACGTATGGCTGCACAATGAACAGGCTATCATGAGCCCTGAATGGAGTATGCACGCCGCTGCTGGCACTTACTACTACACCTTCATCTGGGGTATGGCTGGTGAGAACCTATTCTACAACGATAAAGACAATATTCCGGTCATTGATATCCGCTAATGACCATTACATCGACTTCAGTTGATGAAAAACCAAAACTTCTTCGGACATGTTGGTGCCCTGGCAGTAGTCACACTGTGGGGCATCACTTTTGTGAGCAGCAAGGTATTGCTCAATGCGGGATTGATGCCTGCCGACATCTTCTTCTTCCGCTTCCTGATGGCATACTGCTGCATGCTTCTGCTCTCTCATAAGCGTTTGTGGTCAAAATCCGTATGGGATGAACTCACAATGGTAGGTCTCGGCATCATGGGCGGTTCGCTCTATTTCCTGACCGAAAATATGGCTTTGATCTATTCGACTACAGCCAACGTGAGCATCCTGGTAAGTTCCTGCCCGCTGCTGACGGCGCTGGTACTGGCAATCTTCTATAAGAGCGAACGGCTCAACGGCAAGCAGATAGTGGGTTCCCTTATCGCTTTCGTGGGCGTTGTGCTGGTGGTGCTCAACGGACAACTTGTGCTACACCTCAATCCCCGAGGTGACCTGCTGGCTCTCACAGCGGCACTGACCTGGGCATTCTACTCTCTATTTATGAAACGTGTGATGAGCCGATACTCACCTGACTTCATTACGCGTAAGGTATTCGGCTACGGTTTGCTCACTATCCTACCCTACTTCCTGCTGGTGAAGCCGCTCAATACGGACACTTCCCTCCTGCTTCAGCCAAAGATCTTGAGCAACCTGCTCTTCCTGGGTCTGCTGGCATCAACGGGTGGATACCTCCTCTGGAACTGGGTGATGCAGAAACTCGGTGCCATGAAATCAACCAACTACCTCTATTCGCAGACACTCATCACCATGATAGCTGGACATGTGATACTGGGGGAACCTATCACCTGGATGGCACTCTGCGGTGCAGCTATCCTGATAGTTGGAACAATCAGGGCGCTGAAGGGGAATAAAAAGGGAGTGAAAAAGGAGTGAAAAGGACATCCCTTTCACTCCCTTTTCACTCCCCTAAAAGTACACTTAAGTACCCTTTAAGTAACATATAAATAATAACTTGGTCAAAAACTACAATGAGTTTATATCGAACAAGGAATTGAAGGAATTAAAAGAAATACAAGCTGTTAAAGTTTTCCTTTCATTCCCCTAAATTCCTTGTAGAAAAATACCAATTTATTATTTGTACTTAACTAAGAGCATTATATATTTTATAAATAGGTCACTGTCTCCTTCAGATCCTTACGCGAATGGTGCGACTCAAGAGGGCCTGCACCTTCAGCAGCAAAGCCGAGATCAAGCATCATGACAACATACTCGTTTGATGGAGCTCCGACGAGTTCGGCCATAGCAGCAGGATCAAAGAAATTAATCCAGCAGCTGTTGACACCCTGTGCCTCAGCAGCAAGCAGCATGTGAGTAGCAACGATGGTAGCATCCTCTACGCCTGAATCTCGCTGGCTGTTTGGATAGGTGAAGACATTCTGTGCATCATAGGTAACTACAAGACAGGTAGGAGCGCCATAACGGCATGGGCAGATGCCATCAATCTTCTCAAGCATCTCCTGCGACTGTACGACATAAACGTGCTGCTCCTGAAGGTTCTTTGCGGTAGGTGCTACACGACCTGCCTCAAGGATAGCGTTGAGCTGTTCACTGGTGAGCTGACGGCTTGCATCAAAGCGCTTGCATGAATAGCGCTGGTGCACAATCTGATCGTAATTCATAACTTCTTCTGTTTGATTGTTTGTGGTTGCCTCTGGTGCTGGCTGGGTAGAGCAACTGCTGAAAATACCCATCGTTCCAGCTACGAATAAAGAGGCAACGAGTTTAGATGTTGTTTTGTTCATAACATATTATTTAAACATTCCTTTCAGAATCTCCTGAGTAATCTTACGGGTAGCTGTATTGGCAGCCGATGAGGCAGCCTTGCCCAGGACGGAACCTGCAGAATTCTTCGATTTAGAAGAACCGCCTGTAATGCTCTTGGCTACACTATTGCCAAGGCTACGTGCCACACTGGTGGCAACTGCACCGACAAGAGTTCCGAAGATGGTACGTCCCCAACCGGACTTTTTCTTCTTCTCCTCCTTGGCTTTCTCCTTCTCCAGACGAGCCTGCTCCTTTTCTGCCTCCTTCTGCTGACGGGCAAGTTCCTTGGCCTCCTCTTCCTTCTGCTTTTCGGTCTCTGCCTCGGCACGGGCAGCTGAAAGTACTTCGTATGCACTCTCTCGATCGAAGAATTCCTTGTACTGCTTGATATAATCAGGAGCGGCATTCTGAATATCGAGTCGTTGACCCTCTGTCACGGCACCGATCTGGCTGAGCGGGAATAGCATCTTGGCACGCTCCACAACGGTTGGCGCACCTTTAGCATCAAGGAAAGAGACGAGCGCCTCACCAGTACCTAACTCCAGAATAGCATCTTCTGTCTTGAATGAAGGGTTGGCACGGAAGGTCTGTGCTGCTGTGCGAACGGCTTTCTGATCCTTTGGCGTATAGGCACGGAGGGCATGCTGCACGCGATTGCCCAACTGACCCAGAATATCCTCCGGAATATCGGTAGGCGACTGTGTGATGAAGTAGATGCCAACACCCTTGGAACGAATCAGACGGATCACCTGCTCCAGCTTTTCGACCAAAGCCTTCGAAGTACCATCAAAGAGCATGTGGGCTTCGTCAAAGAAGAAGATAAGCTTTGGCAACTCCAGATCACCCACTTCAGGAAGGGTGGCATAAAGCTCAGTCATGAGCCAGAGGAGGAAGGTGCTGTACAGTTTAGGATTGAGCATCAGCTTATCGGCTGCAAGGACATTCATGACACCCTTGCCATTCTCTTGCGCGATGAGATGCTGCACGTCGAATGCAGGTTCGCCAAAGAACTTCTCACCACCCTCTGCCTCAATTGCCATGATGGCACGCTGGATGGCTCCAACGCTGGCGCTGGTGATGTTACCATATTCGGTGGTGAACTTTGAGGCATTCTTGCCCACAAAGTCAAGCATCAGACGGAGGTCTTTGAGGTCAATGAGGAGAAGCTCATTGTCATCTGCAATCTTGAATACCAGATTGAGGACGCCAGATTGTGTCTCATTCAAACCCATCAGTCGGCTTAAAAGCTGAGGACCCATGGCTGAAACGGTGGTGCGCATCGGATAGCCCTGCTCACCAAAGACGTCCCAGAAGCGCACGGGACAAGCCTGGAACTTTGGATTCTCAATACCAAATTCAGCACAGCGCTTCTCAATGAATCCCGACATAGCACCTACCTGGCTGATACCAGAGAGGTCACCCTTCATATCAGCCATGAAGCAAGGCACACCTGCCTGACTGAAAGATTCGGCAATGACTTGAAGCGAGACGGTCTTTCCCGTACCGGTGGCGCCTGCAATGAGTCCGTGTCGGTTACACATCTTGCCTATCAGGTTGATAGGACCGTTAGCTGAATGAGCTACATAAAGGTTGTTATCGAGATACATATCGGTAAAAAACTGAATTGATATTACACAATGAAAAACTGGGAGACTTCAGAATGGAGCTTTCCGAAGCACACATAAGCGCTGCAAATATAATAATTTTATCAATAAGTCGGTCAAAATTGCTCAAAAAAGATTGCAAAATAATCTGTTTTGATTATTAATGACTCTAATACAATGAAAAGGAAGGGCTGGGTGAACTGAATTGAAGAATATTTATTAACTTTGCGCCCGTTATTTTAAGGAAATAGATCTCAAGACAGTTTTTTCAGGTAGTCGGAAAAATGAAAAATAATGAATTGAAGAAGGAATTACGAAAGCTGGTAATCCCGATCATCATCGAGCTACTTCTGGTCATGACGCTGGGTGTCATGGACACGTTCATGTTGAGCCAATACAGCGATAATGCCGTGGCTGCTGTGGGTATGGTCAACACAATGCTGCAGCTGGTATTCCTGCTCTTTGCCATCATCAACACGGGTACTTCCGTGCTCTGCGCACAGTATTTAGGTGCCAAGAAATGGGACCGGCAGGTGCAGGTGACTGGCGTGGCGTTGATCATGAACCTGCTCATTGGCATCGTGGTCAGCCTTCTGCTTTTTCTCTTTGCCCGACCTCTGCTCGAATTTATGGGGCTCCGTGAGGAGCTGATGGAATATGGTATCAGCTATATGGGGCTGGTAGGTGGCTTTGCCTTCACGCAGGCGCTTTCGAACACCATTTCCGCCTCCCTCCGCAGTGCTAATAAGGCAAACTATCCGATGATGGTGATTGCTGTATGCAATATTGTAAATATTATAGGAAACTATGCGCTTATCTTCGGTCACTTCGGGTTGCCTGCCCTTGGTGTAGAGGGTGCTGCCATCTCTACGAGCATCTCACGAACGGTATCTATGATTCTGCTGTTCTGGATTCTTTTCCGCAAGCACATCCCTTCATTCCCCCGCCATCTGTTCCACCCTTTCCCAACCTGGGAATTGCGTAAGCTGCTCAAGATCGGATTGCCTTCAGCCGGTGAAAACATGTCCTATCAGGCGCAACAGCTCACTCTGCTCTACTTTGTCAATATGATGGGCAATGAGGCTTTGGCTACCCGAACCTATGTAATCAATATCGTGATGTTCGTCTATCTGTTTGCCATCTGTATGGCACAGGGCGGATCTATCAGTATCGGGCATCTGGTGGGCATGGGCAAGACGGAGGCAGCGTTTATCATGGGCAAATACGTATGGCACTGGTCGGTTTATGTCAGTCAGACATTCTCACTTATCTGCGCACTCTGCGGACCATTCATCATGGGACTGCTCACAGATAATCCGGTAATCTATCAGCTGGGATGTACCGTGTTCTGGGTAGATTTCTTCCTGGAGGCAGGCAAGACCATCAATATCTATGCCACAAATGTGCTCCGAGCCACGGGCGATGTCAACTTCCCATTCTATCTGGGCGTGATTGTTCAGTGGTCAGTGGGCGTGCTGTTCGGCTATCTGTTCGGCATCCATTGGGGATGGGGATTGGCTGGCATGTGGGTGGCTTTCGTACTGGATGAGAACATCCGCGGTTTCGTCTTCATCCGCAGATGGAACAGCCGAAAGTGGGCGAAGAAATCATTTGTCACCCACTGATCTGACAGCACGCTTGCGCGCCTTATAGAGCTGGTAAGAGTTTACGGTGTTGTGCCACACGCTATAGAATCCACCTACTACAGAGGTGACAGGATCAAGGAAAACCAAGCCCAACCAGATGATGAATACGGTATTCTTCTGCCCGAATGCCTGACCAGCGGTGATGCGCGTCTCATTGCCATCGCTCACTTCCCTATCATAAATGGTACCCACACGCTTGCCCATCCAGAACTGTGCAAGGCAGCAGAGGCATGAGATGAAAGCAAGACCTACCATGTACCAGATGCTGACCGTAGAGTGCATGATACTATTGACCGTAACAGCGATGGCAATGGCGAGAGAAACGGTCCAGATATTGAACGACAGATTAGAGTAGGTCAGCAATTTGCGATGGATGGCAGGCAGAAGATACCGGAGCATCCATGCACAAAGCAGTGGGCAGATCAGCAGCGGAAAGACTTTGCCCAAAATCATGAAGAATGAGGTGACAAAGGTGAACTGGGCATGAGGTTCGACCAAAGTCAGCAAGGCGGGAGCAAGGACTGAAACCATCAAATTGCACACCATCAGATAAGTCACTACACCTGCCGTGCTTCCACCCAATCTGCCCGTGATGACGGCTGAAGCTGTAGCTGTAGGGCAGATAAATGCCAGCATAGCCCCTTCGCAAAGAATCTTCAGGCCATGCAGATTGTCAGCATTCATCAGACTTCCCAAAATATCTGGTGTGCATAACAATGCCAATCCAGAACAAACGAGAAAACAGCCTGCCTGCAACAAGAGTACCCACATCTGCCAGCGATGAGGCTTCATTTCAGTAGGCTTGACTTTGATGAAATTAAGGAAGAGCATACTGAAAAGCAGAATGGGCTGAATGACGTTGGAGGTGAACGAAAGGGCGGAACCCTTTGCGCTATCTGTGATGGGAAGGGAGGCAAACAGGAAATAGGCGATGATACCCGAGATCATCGAGATGGGCAAAGCCCAGTTGCGACAGAATTGTCTGATACCTGACATGAATCAAGAGGTTGTTTTGGATTTGGCAATCGGCCAATTTTGTTTTTTCGAAGCGCAAAGATAAACAAAAAAAGACCGTGATGGTCAAAAAATGGCTTATTATTTCCTGATATCATCATTTTTTCTTATCTTTGCATCGACCAATTGACAATTGACAACCACATGTAATTGGTTTTGATCCCACCCTCTAAACAAAAACAAGTATTGCAAGTTAGTAATTTGCGACACTTAAGTAAATACTCTTCATGAAAGCTTTATCTCCTCTATTCCTATTCCTGGCTCTTTATCTGGGCGTCAGTATCGTGGCAGGTGATTTCTATAAGGTTCCGGTCACGGTGGCGTTTCTTGTGAGTTCTATCTATGCCATCGCCATGGCTAAAGGTAGCATTAATGAACGAATAGAGGTCTATTCGCGAGGAGCAGGCAGCCCTACCGTGCTGCTGATGGTATGGATCTATCTGTTGGCTGGTGCTTTTGCCTCTTCGGCTAAAGCCATGGGCGCGGTGGATGCTACGGTCAATCTTACGCTCGAACTGCTTCCCTCTTCTCTCCTCCTTCCTGGTATTTTCCTGGCAGCATGCTTCATCAGTTTGGCAATCGGAACCAGTGTAGGTACGATTGCCGCCCTGACACCTGTGGCAGTGGGCATTGCACAGCAGAGCAATGTGAGCCTTCCGCTGATGGTGGCAATTGTGGTGGGTGGTGCTTATTTTGGAGACAATCTATCGTTCATCAGTGATACTACCATTTCGGCTACACAGACACAAGGATGCAAGATGGGCGATAAGTTCCGCACCAATCTCCGGCTGGTTTTGCCTGTAGCCCTGATCATGCTCATTATATATTATATAATAGGTAGAGGAATAACTGTACCGCAGGAATTGCCACATGTTGACTGGTGGAAAGTGATTCCTTACATCGCGGTCATCTGTACGGCAGTAGCTGGTTTGAATGTGATGCTGGTGTTGCTGCTTGGCATCGTGTTGACAGGTATTATCGGTTACGTTGATGGCAGTTACGACATTTATAACTGGATGGGGGCGCTGGGCAATGGCATGTCGAGCATGGGAGAATTGATTATTATGGCAATGCTGGCGGCTGGTATGCTTGAGATGATTCGTGTGTCAGGCGGCATCGAATTCCTAATACTTCTGCTTACCCGTGGCATAAAGGGACGTCGTGGTGCAGAGACTTCAATTTCGGCATTAGTCTGTTTGGTCAATATCTGCACTGCAAATAATACTGTAGCAATCATTACGACCGGTCCCATCGCTAAACGAATAGCCAATCAGTATGGTATTGATCCCAGAAGGTCAGCCTCGCTGCTCGATACCACATCGTGCTTTACACAAGGCATTCTCCCCTATTCTGCTCAATTGCTTGTGGCTGCCGGTCTGGTAGAGGCATCCACAAGTCTTGCGCTTAATCCTGCAGCCATCGTTCCCTGGCTCTTCTATCCTATGGGAATAGGATTGGCTGTACTGCTGAGCATTGCGTGGGAGAAGAGGTAACCCGGAAGGGCGTCGACGATTGTCAGGATAACAAGGTTCTGACAAGATAGAACACCACTGGCACAAGAAGTGATGGCAGCAGATTTACCGTCTTGCAGTCCTTGATACCCAGAATGCCTAGCCCTGAGCTGACAATCAGCACGCCACCGACAATACTTAATTCAACGCGCATAGATTCTGGCATTGCCTCTCCGAAGAAATAAGCAATGGCATAGAACATGCCTTGCCAGCAGAACAAAACGGGTGCTGCCAGCAACATTATCCAACCATAGGATGCTGCCAGCACTGCTGATGTCACTAAATCGAGCGTGGCATTCGTATAAAGGAAAGTATTCGCTGCCTCTCCAAATTCCCATCCTCCTGATGGAGAGAGGCAAGAGAGCACCGGACCAACGATACTGAAGGTGCCGATGCAATATAAAAGAATACCTGTTACTAACCCATTGAGACTATTCGTCTCCTTGCCTGAACGAGCATTGAGTCTGGCATTGAGGCGATCAATGCGTCCTGCCAGATCTAGTCTTGTGCCTATAATGCCACCAATGGCCAAGCTAAGGATAAACATAACGGGATACTCGCTTTTAGCCATATTGGGCAGAGATGCATTCATTCCTAATACCAAACATGCAAGACCCAGGGCATTGAACATGGCTGACCTATACTTCTCTCCTATGCCTTCGCGCACAATGGAGCCAAAGGCTCCTCCCACCAGAATGGTTATTGTATTGACTATTGTTCCGAGCATTTTTTTTCTATATATTATGTCAAAAAGAATTATAACTGAGCTCTTAACGCAGTGGGGGAGACGCCTGCCTTATTTGTAAAAAATCGCGTAAAATGGTTTGAATAACTAAAACCGAGACGGGAAGCAATATCATTGATGGAAAGCGACCGATCTGATAGGAGATATTTAGCTTTTTCAACTATCTTCTGCTGGATATATGACTGAGCCGTCATTTTCAGTTCTTTACGTACCAAATCACCAAAATAGTTTGGCGACAAATTGAACTGACTTGCACACCATGCTACATTGGGCTGCCCATAGAGACGAGGCAAATCACTCTCGCCCGAAAGATATGCGTCCAACAACTCATCTAATTTACTAATCATTTCCGAACGTTTGTGCTTTTGCATATCAAACTGACGTTCATAGAACCTGCGGCATTGTGTCAGCAACTGAGCAATGCCCAGACGTAACATATGACTTGTAAACTCATCATCTACCGCTTGAAGCTCCGCATTAATATTATTGAAACTGTTAATTGCAACATGCAGTTCGGTGTCATACAGTTCCAATGCCTCGCCTACTTCATAATCGAAGAAATTGAACATGTAGAAATCCCTGCCCAACCCTGTACCTTTGAGCAATTCTGGACGAAATGCCAGCATACGGCCGTGAGGATGCTTCTTGGAATCCAAATTCATCTTCACCACATCACCTGGTTTCATAGTGAAGATGGTTCCTGCACGATAATGCATACTATTATGACGAAGTACCAATTCGCCAAAATCCACTTCCATAAGTACGACACAATACATGCCAAAATCTGTCGGTTCAAACAACGAAAGATCCGCCTTCGCAAGGTCCGCCACACTCACTAAAGGATGGTAAGTCGGCTGATGGAAATAGCGATTGAATTGATCAATGCTATCAACAACTATGTGAGTCTTTTCTGTCATTTTGGTAGCAAAAGCTGAAAATGGGAGATAATCTACAAGTAATTTTGGTACAAATATAGTGAAGATTTCGGTAGAAAAAGTAATTTTGGTTGATAAAAATGGTATTTCTCCTATTTAAAAGTAAAAAAGGTAGCAAAACAAGTAAAATATTTCATTAAATTTTGACGCTTCATCAGTACATTTGCACAAAAAAACAACTAAACAACATAAATCTATTGAACAACCATGGCTGTAAAATTCTACCAATCAGAGAATCAAGTACCTCTTGAAATGCACAAGGTACGTATGATCCAGAAACTATCTCTCCTCCCCGTCGAAGAACGACTGAAGAAGATTCAGGAGGCTGGAAATAACACCTTCCTGCTCCAGAATAAGGATGTTTACCTTGATATGCTCACTGATTCTGGCGTGAACTGTATGTCGGACAATCAGTTTGCTGCTTCGTTCCAGGCAGATGATTCATATGCTGGTTCGGCTACATTCCTTCGCGTCAAAAAGGCTATTAAGGATGTGTTTGGCACCGACTATGTTCTGCCAGTGCATCAAGGCCGTGCTGCCGAAAACATTCTCGCCGAAGCTTATTGTGCTCCTGGCAAGGTGGCACTCATGAACTTCCACTTCACCACAACCAAGGCACATGCTACTCGTTGTGGAGCTACCGTTGAAGAGTTGCTCGATCCTAAGGGACTTATTCCCCAGAGCGATGACTCTTTTAAGGGCAATTATAATCTTGAGAACCTTCGCTCTCGCATCGATGAAATTGGACGTGACAATGTCGCATATGTGCGTGTAGAGGCTGGCACTAACCTGATTGGCGGACAGCCCGTTTCGCTCGAAAACATGCTGGCAGTAACAGATATTTGCCACGAGAAGGGTGTACTCTCTGTGCTCGATGCTTCATTGCTGCAAGACAACATATACTTCATGAAGACGCGTGAAGCTCGTTGTAAGTATATGGAGGTGAGTGATATCTATCGTTTGCTTGCCGATCATTTCGACATCATCTACTTCTCTGCACGTAAACTCAGTTTCTCTAAGGGTGGCATCATAACCTCTAAGGACGAGAAGTATTACAAGCAGCTCATGTCGTTCATCCCTCTCTATGAAGGATTCCTTACCTATGGAGGCATTGATGTCCGTACCATGGAGTCATTGGCAGTTGGTTTATATGAATCTCTTGATATGGAGTACATTTCACAAGGTCCACTATTTATCGATTATCTTGCTCGTGAACTTGATGCTTATGGCGTTCCTGTTATACTTCCTCCTGGTGGTCTTGGATGTCACTTGAATGCAGGTGCTTTTGTGCCTAATTTGCCACATAATCAATATCCGGCAGCCGCTGTCGGTGCTGCTATGTACATTGCAGGTGGTATCAGAGGTATGGAGCGTGGTACTGTATCCGAACAGCGTGAACCTGATGGAACCGAACGCTATGCGGAACTCGAATTACAGCGTCTGGCTGTTCCACGTCGAGTCTTTACACTTTCGCAGATCAAGTATGTTGCCGACCGCGTAAAGTGGCTTTGGGATAATCGCAGTCTGATTGGAGGTCTTGAATGGACCGAAGAACCAGAAGTGCTTCGTTTCTTCTTTGGACGCATGAAAGAGATTGGATATTGGCAGGAAGAACTGGCTGAAAAGTTCCGCAAAGACTTTGGTGATAGTTTATAAATCTATCACACATCATATAAATATAAGGACTGGTTTCGATATCCGATTCCAGTCCTTTATTAATAATATGATATGTCACTATGTTTGCAGCTCACTTTCAGGAAACACTAAAACAAAAACGTATAATAACATAGCCCAAGTGCTTTGTTATAAAGAAATACGAAACTAGCAAACGGATAAACAATAAAAAATTCAGACGTCTTAGAGGCTTTGCACCTCTGCGTTAACGTCTTAGAGGCTTTGCACCCATGACGCTAAGGCAAACTTGTGACGACATTCTCTAACAACACATCACAGACTCACAATTAGATGCTCCAAAATTTATGTTTCAAAAATAATATTCTATTGTTTATTTAGTACAAACTACTGATTATTCTATTGTATATCCAGGATCTCATCGTATAGAAATATACAAAGTTGATATAACAAGTAGTGACACAAATTAAAAAATCTCTCAAGGATACTTTTGCAGAATACACAAAAAAGCACCAGACTATAGCTGTCCAGTGCTCTGTAAGGTGGCGGCTTTCTACTCTCCCGCTTTCGCAGTACCATCGACGTTACAAGGTTTAACTTCTCTGTTCGGAATGGTAAGAGGTGGAGCCCTTGTG
>JAZLJN010000148.1:0-16062 GCA_045617885.1 Bacteroidales bacterium
CAG
Organism: Bacteroidales bacterium; assembly: GCA_045617885.1. Classification (GTDB taxonomy): domain Bacteria; phylum Bacteroidota; class Bacteroidia; order Bacteroidales; family UBA3663; genus Liminaster. The sequence goes on from JAZLJN010000148.1 coordinate 4, forward strand.
TTGTTGTGCTTACCGCTACCGTTGATGCCCTCGAATGGCTTCTCATGGAGCAATACGCGGAAACCGTGCTTACGTGCTATCTTCTTCATCACACCCATGATGAGCATGTTCTGATCCACTGCCAAGTTGGTCTCACCGAAGATTGGTGCGAACTCAAACTGGTTAGGAGCCACCTCATTGTGACGAGTCTTCATTGGGATGCCGAGGCGGTGACCCATGATCTCCAGGTCCTTCATGAAAGCCTGCACACGGGTAGGAATCTGACCGAAGTAGTGGTCTTCCATCTGCTGGTTCTTGCTCGAACCGTGACCCATCAGGGTGCGGCCGGTTGACATCAAGTCAGGGCGTGCAGAGTAGAGAGCGTCATCCACGAGGAAGTACTCCTGCTCCCAGCCAAGGTTGCTGGTTACGTGCTTTACGGCTGGGTCGAAGAGCTGGCACACAGGTACTGCAGCATCGCTCACAGCCTTCAGTGCCTTCTTCAGAGGTGCCTTATAGTCAAGTGCCTCGCCTGTGTATGAGATAAATACGGTAGGGATACAGAGGCAGTCATCCAGGATGAATACAGGAGATGTTGGATCCCATGCGGTGTAGCCACGAGCCTCAAAGGTAGCGCGGATACCGCCTGATGGGAATGAAGAGGCGTCTGGCTCCTGCTGTACAAGGCTCTTGCCCTCAAATTCCTCTATCATGCCGCCCTTCCAGTCATATTCCATGAATGAGTCATGCTTCTCAGCGGTAGTCTCGGTCAGTGGCTGGAACCAGTGGCAGCAGTGTGTCACACCATGCTCCATTGCCCACTGCTTCATGCCGGCTGCTACGCCGTCAGCAATCTTGCGGTCCAGATGCTTGCCGTTGTCGATGCAATCCAGCAGGGCTTTGAGAGTTTTTGAGTCGAGGTACTTCTGCATCTTCTCACGGTTGAAGACCAGTTCACCGAAGTACTCTGATGGACGACCTTTAGGAGCTTCCACTTCTACTGCATGTTTCTTGAATGCCTGCTCAATGGCATCGAATCTTAACTTACTCATAACACAATTTTTTAGAATATCTTTATTATACTTACATTTTGTCAGTCGAATGGTGTGAATTGTGGAAATGTTCCACATATTCTTTGTTTGACGCTGCAAATGTATGGCATTTTTTTAGAATATCCAAATTTTTTCTTGTGTTTTTTCTCTTTTGCTTGCTTTTTTCCTGTTTTGGACTGCAGAAAGTCGAAAAATGTCAGTCAAAAATAGCAAATCCATTCACTTTTGTCTTCTGTTTGGTTATAAAGGGTGGCAATATGCAAACAAAAGCATTTGATTTGCTTGTCAAATGCTTTTGTTTTGGTAGTATTCGCGTTATAATGCCATGATATAGGCATATTCGCTCTTGGCGTCGAAGCAGGGGCATGCTCTTGCTGCCAGATCCCTGTGTCCGCATATCTGGGCGTTGGGGTAGATCTCGTGCAGCAGGCAGAGCGCCTCGTGAAGCATTTCCCGCTGTTCGGGGGTGCGGTTATCTACATATTTCGGAGTCGAAGTTCCGTGTCCGCCTTCGTAGCAGAGGGCTATGGACGTGGGGTTGTACTTTGCGCCTGCATGGCAGCCCCTCATGCTCACCGGGCGGCAGTAGTAGGCCGTTCCGTCTCTCCTTATATATATATGATAGCCGGGGTAGGTTCCGAAGTTGCGGCTCCTGTGATCCCGCATCAGCATCTCTACGGTGTACTTCTGGTCAGCGCGTGTGTCGCTGCAGTGCAGCACTATCAGGTCAATTGTCCTCGACGAAGCCTGACAGTCCGAACGCAGCCATGACAGTAGTTCCGACTTTGACAAGGGTGCGCAGTACCTGCGTCCAGAAGTTGCGCTTGCAGGTCTTCCGGCATTCATCGCAACATTCTCCATGTGTCGTTGGCATCAGTGCTTTCGGTTATACGCCCATTGAGTCATTTGGGATCATCACGCCGCCAGTACCACCGTTGCCAGCATTATTGCCAGAGCCGTTGTTACCAGCATTATTACCACTTCCGCCAGCAGCTGGAGTACCAGCACCAGGAGCCGGATTGCCACCTGTATTAGCAGCTGCACCGTTTCCCTCATCCACCTCCTCGCTGGCGGAGTTATTGTTGGTACGCTGGTTGAGGCGGATACGGGCATCATTGATGATGACATTGATCTTACCCACCATCTCGCGGCAGGCATCCACCTGAGTCTTGTTGGCAGGAGTGGGATCGTTGGCTATCTGGTTGATCTGGAGCAGCAGCAGGGAGTAGGCCTCGTCAGTAGCGGCGCGGAGCTTGTCTGACGGCATCGTGTTGCCGGCTGCCTTCTCTGACACACGCTCCTGGTACATCTGGTTGAAGAGTGTGTTGGCAGTCTCCAGTGCCGTGAGGTCCTCCTGTATCTGCAGGGCATCCAGCTGCTCCTCGGTGAGCAGGGTGCGGCAGTCCATCACCAGGCCTGAGATGTTGGCAGTCTCCTCCTGGTAGGGCAGGCTCACCACGCTGCCCGGGTACTTGTTGAGCAGGTTCTTCTTCACGATCGGAGCCATCTGGTTGCGCTGGCTGCCCTCCTCCTCCAGTTCGCAGAGCTGCAGCTTGAGGCGTACGCGGCGGAAGATGAGGTCACGCTTCTTGTCGGCCTCCTCCATCTCAAGGGTGTAGGGCGAAGCCATCGAACGGTTCACTACGTCCTGCTCTTTGTCGATGGCGGCGGTGTAAGTCTCCATGACCAGGTTGTTCAGCCCGATAGCCTCCAGGCCGGTGTTAGAAATAAGGTTACGCACGTTGGCGTGGTACTGCACGTGTTCAGCATTCTTGAGGCTGGTGAGTGCAAGGGTAGAAATAATCAGTATTTCCATAAAGAGATTAATTGTTTAAGAATTAGACATTTTTCTGCAACAGCGTCCAGTCTGGCCTGACGTCACGACCTCCTTTCTTTTCTATTGCGGTGCAAAGGTACGCAACTTTCTTCTCACCTGCGGTCCGTGCGTAGTCATGCAGGGAGTTTCGGGCACATTTTCTCAAAAAAAAATCTCTTTCCCCCTCGTTTGGGTCATTTTTCCACCTCTTTGTCGTCTCAGATAAGTCAAGGGATCCACTCACATGCACCCACCAGACGCACCCGTCCGATGAACTCACCCTTCTCCATCGCCTCATCCAGATAGGTGGCTGCCTCCACGCCATCTATCGCGCAGGAGAGGACACAGTAGCGCTCTCTGCTCTGCACCTCAATCTCCCACCGGATGGTATGCTCCTCGCCGTCCCAGAAGCGTGTGCTGCTGACGTGCAGCGTGTAGCTCTCCCGGAAGGGGAAAGAGTGGTTCTGGTCCGAGAAGCCGTCAAAGTCGATCCATGAGAGGGAGAGGATAGGGCCTTCGCCATAACAGTCCGTCTCCTCTTGGCTCATGGGGGTGTACCATGCCCTCTCGCTGAAGGTCATCAACGCCCCGTCGCTGCCACGTCTGCAGCTGACCGTGAGCCACGGCACCTCCTCTGGCTTGAAAGGGTAGTACGCCGGTTTCTGGCTGATGTCACCGTATTGCGCCAGCATATTCTCACCATCTGAGGTCTCGAAGCGAATCTTGGTAGGGATGAATCGGTACACGGGATCGATGGGGCTACCTGTTTCAAAGTTCCCCATGTCATCTGCTGCACAGCCCATCAGGGTAATCAGTGCCGCCAGCATCAGTTGCAAAATTGTTAAATATTTTCTCATAAAAATTATACTTAGTTAAGTACAAATAATACATTGGTATTTTTCTACAAGGAATTTAGGGGAATGAAAGGAAAACCTTAACAGCTTGTATTCCTTTTAATTCCTTCAATTCCTTGTTCGATATAAACTCATTGAAGTTTTTGACCAAGTTATTATTTATATGTTACTTAACTTTTAACTTTTAACTCTTAACTTTTAACTTTTAGTTAAGTACAAATAATACATTGTTATTTTTCTACAAGGAATTTAGGGGAATGAAAGGAAAACCTTAACAGCTTGTATTCCTTTTAATTCCTTCAATTCCTTGTTCGATATAAACTCATTGTCGTTTTTGACCAAGTTATTATTTATATGTTACTAAATATGTTGATTTCTTTTGATTTCTTTTGGTGGAGCAAAAAAAATGGATAAAGGTACTTTTGACTTTCAGTAATTATAATCGTCCTTGATGTCACGATAATGCTGTGCGCCCTCCACCGTGCCTACCTTGACGGTCCTGCCACCATCCAGCCTCCAGATGGCGCGGAGTCCGATGTGCGGGTGCGAATCATCGTACCTGTAGCTCACCAGCGTCGGCCCTATCTGTCGGTCTAGCCGGCGGTCACTGCCCCACGTCTTGAACGTCAGCGCGCACTGCAGCCGGTCAGAGAGGAGGCTCTTCTTCACCTCGCCCTGCAGACTGTGGCGGCTGTGGTAGGTGCGGTCATAGATGTGGTAGGTAGGCTGGTACCGGGCATCCAGCTGCATGCTCCAGCCATTGCCCAGATTGTAGAGGTTACTGCAGGCATACAGCTGGCGCCAGTGGCTGGCGTGATAGTACACGTCGCCTATCGTCGTATCCTCAGGCCGGAGCTGCCACTGCGCATCGAGCTTCACCTGCCAGTGCTCCGTAGGGTGGAGGTTCGCCCCCACTTGCAGCATCCAGAGCCGGGTGGTAGGGAGGTTGATGGGGCGGGTGTAGTAGATGTCCGTCTGACCGCTGCTGATGGCTGACTGCCAGAAGATCTCCCGGTGCATCTTGCCGTAGGATGCCGCCACGTTCAGCTGTCCGTCCCAGGCGGAGGCGTTGACCGTCAGTTGCTCCAGCTCGGGCGCACGCAGCTTGCGGTTGCCTATCGAATAGTTGAAGGCGTCGCTCCATCGCACCGCGGGCGACATGGCGGCGTAGGGCAGATCCTCCATTTCGCGCTGCCAAGACAGGGTCAGCTGGTGCCTTCGCTCCTCATCCAGCGGGAGGTGCATCTGCACGTAGGGATCCAGTCCCAGCTGTGAGCGGCTCACGGAGCCGATTTCTGCCGAAGGGACGCCGTGGTCCAGGATCTTGTCCAGCACGGTATTGAGTTGTTCCGTAATGCCCGCCTCCATCCTCATCCGCCTCCACTGGGTGCTGATGCCCAGCGTGGCTTTCAGTATCAGAGCGCGCTGCTCCATGGCGTATGGGAAGGTGGACGAACCCTCAAAGTTGCTCAAGTACCGCTGTGGGTCATAGCTCAAGAAGAGGTAGCGCGCCTCCTGGCTGCCATGCAGCGTCAGCCACTGACTGACCGGATGGTGTATCTCGGCGGCATATTTCCACATCGAGATCGAAGGTGCTTCGCCCATCTCCGTACCCACGCCGGCACCGTAGAGGCTGACATTTTCAGAGGTGGTCTGGCGCGAATAGTAGTCCAGCAGCCCCTCCGCCCTTGTGTCACGTGGGCCGAACGTTGCCTCATAGCGCAGGGTCAGCTCCTGATCCGTGTGGCGGTTACTGCCGCTGAAGTCGATGAAGCGCGTCATATTGTCACGCCTCACCTTCGCCTTGCCCCGCAGGCTTGCTATGTAGTAGGAGAGGCCGATGCTGCTGCGTCGGGTCAGTTCGCGCGTGAGGCTGAAGCGGTTGCTCACCGCCTGCTCCGTGGTCATGAGCTGGCTGTGCTGCCTGGTGAAGTCCAGCTGGTTCCCGCTTGGCAGGGTGGCGGCGGTCAATTCGTTCTGGCTGATGTTGTGGCTCACGTCATCATACCCGGCGCTGAAGCGGTTGAAGAGGCTGGTCTTGCCATAGCGCGCATACCACACGGCACCCAGACGGCTCTCCGCTGAAGCCTCATAGCCCTCTGTTTCGGCAGTGACCGAACCGTAGTAGCCACCGTCCGTCGGACGGCGCAGGGTGAGGTGTACCGAATGGGTGCCGTGGCTGACGCGCACCTCCTCAATCATCTCGCTGGGCAGCTGGCGCAGCTCCTCGGCGTCCGTGATCCGCTCGCCGTTGAGGTAGTATGCCTGCACGGGCTTGCCGTTGAGCAGCAGTCCCTCCTCCTGGGTGGTCAGTTCGGGCAGCAGTCCCAGCAGCTGCAGGGCGGTCATGCCCCTGCGGTTCGGGCGCACTGTGTAGCCGTCAGCGTCATAGCGCAGCTGGCGGCGGGTCACCAGGGTATTGGGCAGCAGCCGGATGGGTGGACGGATATATTCCACCAGGATCTCCGTGTCGTGTTCGGTGATGAGTATCGGATAGCCCTCACAGACCTCGGTCACGGCATCCAGAGCAGAGCGCTGCAGCACGTTGCGCGTCACCCGCAGGCTGTCCAGGTCGTTCAGCACAAAGATGATGCGCCGCTCGTGCTGGGCATGGTCTATCTGGCGCAGGGCAGAGGCGAGGGGTTCGTCCTGCAGCGTCAGCGTCACTCTTTGCGCCCATGCCGCTCCGCTCATCATCAGGGTCAGGAATAGGAAGAGGAGTCTCATCTCATTACGCGGTTGTGTCATTGGATGATGAGCTGACGCTCTTCCAGGCGGAGCTGTACGTGATGCAGGCTGTTGAGCAGCTCCACGATGCCCTCCAGCCCCTTCTCGCGCGGCAGGGTGACGTAGAGCCTCACGTGGCGTGCCTCTTCGTTGGCGAACACTGCCTCCACGCCATACGCCTGCTCCAGGCATCGGGCTATGGTCTGCAGCTCTACGTCGTCAAACGTCCATTCGTCAGCATCCGCATCGAAGCTCCCCACTGCCTTCGCTTCTGCCTCTGCTGCTCCCTGTGTGCGCTGGGGGGCAGTTGCGGCCTTCACCTCGGTGCTGGCGGTAGTCTCAACTGGGGCTGATTTCTCACCACGCAGAGCGAAGGTAGCAGCCAGCGCCAGTCCGCCCAGTACGCACACCAGGGCTATCACTGCTGCGCGGCTCCACCAGTTGCGAGGCTGGCGCATCCCCTGTGGAGTGTCTATCACCTCCCGCTTCAGGCGTGCCCATTCCTGATCTATGTCAGGCATTCCTATCTTCTTATCTATCTCTTCCGTCTTCATGTCATTGATTGATTTTGAGTATCCTTCTGATTTTAGCCAGTGATTTAGTGATGTGCTTGTTGATGGCAGCCGAACTGACATTGAGCGCCTTGGCAGCCTCGCTGTAGGTCATCTCCTCACCGAAGTGCAGCGCCAGAACCCGCCGGTCCTGTTCGGTCAGGTGTTCGCGGATGATGCGGTGCAGCTCCGTCAGCAGCTCGCGCCGTGCCGGATCCTGTGGCAGGTGCTGCTCATATTGCAGCTCCTGTCGCATCTGCACCTGCCGCTCGCGTTGGTCCAGGAGCTTCAGACACTGGTTGCGCGTGGCGGTCATCAGGTAGCTGCCTAACCGCTCCTCCGCCACATCGGGCTTGGCATGCCACATCTGTGCAAACACCTGGCTCACCGCATCGCGCGCATCCTCCTCATCCTCAAGCAGGGAATAGGCCCAGCGGTACATCAGGCGGTAGTTGCCCCTGTATATTTGTTCAAACTGCTGTGCGTCGTAGATCATTACCTTCCTTCTTGCCAAAAAACAAAATTATCAAAGATATCGCCTGCAGTGACCGAGACGATGGCTCTGCGGCTAACACCCTCATTGGCATCGAACGTCACCTTGAGCGTATCCTGCACCGCCTCTATTGTACACCACTTGTACTGGAAGAAGTGATCAGATTCTTCCTGACAATCCTCCAGCGAATAGCTATATTGCATCTCGCCACCCACCTCAAACTGATGGTTCCCGTTGCAGAGCCAGGGCTGGCTGTAGTTCTTGCAGCGGAACTCAAATTCACCACCTGCGGCAGGCACGACGTAATAGGTCATCCCGTCTATTTTCTTTGTATTGTACAGGGGGTGACCCCACTTCATTCGTTCCCAGTCGCCATCCTTCGGTTCGATTATCTCCTCACAGGCGGTGAGTGCTACGCAGGCGATTATTGCTGCTACTATCTTTTTCATCTGTCACATCTATTTTTTAATGGGTTTTACACCTAAACTTTATTGTCTTTATCTATAAGACCCATTTCCTGGCAAATCAAATACCCCAGAATATTTTTTTCGACCTGTACGGTTGGATGCCTGTTGTGGCGAATAGAACGCAGATGACGCAGATTTAAGAAAATCCGTTATATCCGTTTGATCCGTTAAATCTGTGTTCAAACCGTAGGTCGTATTTTTTTTCAATGCGAATACTTCAATTTAACGCGAATTATCATAGTTTATTATGCGCTGTGTGGCTTGAGTTTCATTTTAATTCCTTCAATTCCTTGTTCTTCTATTTTCCCCACAGATTCCACAGATGCCCACAGATCCCACAGATGCCCACAGATTCCGCTATGCGGCAAACTGAATATTTTCACCCTTGATTTTTACCCTTGATTATCACCCCAGATTTCTCGGCGCAGCCGTTCCAAGAAATGCTCCCAGCATTATTTTTACCCATTATTTTCACCAGGATTTTATGACACCAAAATGTGCGGTGAGAATAAAGGGTGAAAATATGGCAGCTATGCCTCTCTTTGAATGCCTTCGGCAAGAAATAAGAGGTGAAAATAACAAGAAAAAATAGCAGGTGAAAATAGCAGCAAATATCTGTGTAAATCCGTGAGATCTGTGGGACCCATATCTCGCGTAGAGTGTCCCACAGATCCCACAGATCCCCACAGATATTTTTACCCTTGATTTTCACCTTTGATTTTAACCCCAGTTGGATGCCTGTTGTGGCGAATAGAACGCAGATGACGCAGATTTAACGGATTTAATGGATTTTTATAAAACGCAAATTTAAGCCAATTAAAGCAAATTTGTTCGAGCTGTCCGTTTGAACACGGATTAAACGGATCAAATGGATATAACGGATTAATATTTACAAAAACGGATATCTGTGACAAATAAAAAATCCGTTAAATCCATTAAATCTGCGTCATCTGCGTTCTATTTTCAACAAAAGGATTTCAATCGGACAGTCGGAATTTGTTTCAATTCGTTTTAATTCGTGTTTGAGATAATCCATAATATCCGTTAAATCCGTTAAATCTGTGTTCAACCGTACAGGTGGGATTATTCGCGATGTGTGTGCATGAAATAGTCAGCGACGTGTGTGGCTAATATATCCTGCGACGTGCGTGGCTAATATATCCTGTGACGTGTGTGGCTGATATAGTCAGCGACGTGTGTGGCTTTATATACTCCGTGCAAAGCAAAAAAGACAGGTCAGAACCTTTAATTAGTTCTGACCTGTCTTTTTTTCGTTCTTGAAATCACCTCCTTTGAAGAATCTCTCCCGTAGGAGGCATATTTCTATCGGATTATTATTTCAGAAGTTCCTGGAACTCCTCAATGGTAACCTCCTTCTTGTCAAGGGTAACAGTGTTGCGAACGATGTCAAGTACGCGACGTGTTACTGCGCTCTCACGGAGCTGTGCACGCTGCTTGTCATCCTTCAGCACGCTATCAGCATACTGGTCAAGGTACTCTGCTGGGATGTTTGACATACCATACTGAGCCATCTGGATCTGGATCATGATGCGAGCCTCGTTCTTCAGGTCGTTCTCATCAATCTTCATGTTGTTAGCGCTTACGATCTTCTCCTCGATGAGCTGCCAGGTGAGGTCCTCCATCATCTGTGGGAACTCCTCGTTGAGCTTCTCTGCATCACTGTTCTCGTTCTTGGCAAGGAGCCACTTCTTGAGAGCCTCCTCTGGGAACTGAAGAGCGCCTACACCCTCGATAAGCTGCTTACGAGCATCAAGGCTGAACTTGTAGTTGCTGTTTGACTCAAGCTGCTTGCTGATAAGGTCAGCAACCTTGGTCTTGAACTCCTCCTCTGAAGTGCACTCGTCACCGAATACCTTCTTGAAGAGATCCTCATTAACCTCTGCCAGCTCGTGGTGGTTGATCTCGTCGATAGTGAGGCGGAAGTTAGCAGTGATACCAGCTACCTCCTCCTTCTTCTTGCCAAGCAGTGAAGCGATCTCAGCCTCATTGTTGTCATAAGCAGCAGCTGGGTTGAAGTCAACGCTAGCGAACTTCTTTGCACCTTCGAACTTAGCCTTCTCGGCATCGTTCTTCATGTATTTTGGATAAACGGTAGCGCCCTCTACTACGATGCCACCCTCTACGAGATTGCCTTCAGCGTCGAGCTCAGCGAGGTTACCCTTGATGACGTCATCCTCGCAAGCCTCCTCTGCCTTAACGTACTCACCGAACTGGTTCTGGTAAGCCTTGATCTGGTTCTCAACCATCTCATCGCTCACCTTGATGGTGTAGTAAGGCACGGTGATGTTCTCGTCAAGAGCGAGTTCGAACTGTGGAGCAAGAGCGATAGAGAAGCTTACTGTGAAGTTCTCTGCGGTAGCGAAATCTACTGGCTCCTGGCTCTCATCAACCATTGGCTCGCCAAGTACGTTGAGATTGTTCTCACGGATATACTTGAACATCGAATCGTTAATCAGCTTATTAACCTCATCAATGGTAATCTGCATTCCATACTGCTTACGGATCAAGCCTGCTGGAACCATACCCTTACGGAAGCCTGGCATCTGAGCGTTCTTACGAACCTGCTTGATCTGCTTCTCTACTGCTTCTGCGTAGTCAGCCTTCTCGATTTCGAGGCTGAGGACGATATTTACGTCATCTACGACTTTCTTTGTAATATTCATTGTAATTTAATATATAAAAATGTTATTAGTTTTCAATTTGCCAGCTAAAAGTTAGCAGTTAGTTACTAGGTCAAAAGATACTTTCAGTCTGCTGGTTGCTATCAGATAGCAATTAAAGTATTTAATGAGTCAATAGAATTTTCTCAATCCCTATAACTCTTCACTTTTAACCCTTAACCTTTAACTTTTAACCTTTAACTTTTAACTTTTCCTTACGCATCGATTTCAGCATAAGTAGCGTTCACCTCGATAAACTCGCGGCGTGGAGCCACCTCTTCGCCCATCAGGAGTGAGAAAGTCTGGTCTGCTGCAATGGCATCCTCAATCTGCACCTGCTTCAGACGGCGGTGAGCCGGATCCATGGTGGTATCCCACAGCTGCTCTGCATTCATCTCACCCAGACCTTTATATCGCTGTATCTTCACGCGGTTCTCGTTGCCCTGGGCATACTTCTGCAAGAAGGTATCGCGCTCCTGGTCATCCCAGCAGTACTCGTCATTCTTGCCGATGGTGCAGCGGTAAAGTGGTGCCTGTGCGATATATACATAGCCGCCATCAATCAGCGGACGCATATAGCGGAAGAAGAGTGTCAGAATCAGAGTGGCAATATGTGCACCATCCACATCGGCATCGGTCATGATCACCACCTTGTGATAGCGAAGGTTTGAGATGTCAAGTGTCTTGTCCTCCTGCAGGTTCACACGGAAGGCGCGGAACATGTTCTGAATCTCCTCCGAATCGAGCATCTTATGGATCAACACCTTCTCCACATTAAGGATCTTACCACGCAGAGGCAGGATAGCCTGGAAGAAACGGTTACGTCCGCTCTTAGCCGTACCACCTGCCGAGTCACCCTCCACAAGGAAGATCTCACATTCTTCAGGGTTCTTGCTCGAACAGTCAGCCAGCTTACCTGGCAAACCGCCACCCGTGAGTTTCGACTTCTTCTGCACATTCTCACGAGCCTGACGTGCTGCGATACGAGCCTGTGCTGCCAGGATAACCTTGTCAATGATCAGATGAGCCTGTGTAGGATTCTCCTCCAGATAGTTATCCATTGCATTACGCACAGCCTTCTGTACTGCAGGACGGATCTCTACGTTGCCAAGCTTCGTCTTGGTCTGGCCCTCAAACTGTGGCTCTGCCACCTTCACGCTGACTACAGCTGTCAAGCCCTCGCGGAAGTCATCCAGGCGGATGTCATTGACCAGTTTAGCCTTTTCGAACATCTTCTCCTTGGTGCCGTACTCCTTGAGCGATCCGCTCAAAGCCGAACGGAAGCCATCCAGGTGCGTACCACCCTCATGGGTGTTGATGTTGTTCACGAAGGTATGGATGCTCTCACTGTAACCTGTATTGTAGGTCAAAGCCACTTCCACAGGCACACCATCGCTCTCCGTTACCAGATGAATGATATCCGGGATCAGTGGTGTACGGCTCTCATCCATCCACTGCACGAACTCCTTCAGGCCGTGCTGGCTGTAGAAGACCTGACTACGTGGCTCACCATTGTCCAGTTTTGCCTCCTCACGCATGTCAGTCAGCGTCAGTCGGATGCCGGTATTCAGGTAGCAGAGGTCGCGCAGACGTTCAGCCAGACGGTCCCACTCATAGACGGTCTCTGTGAAGATCGAAGCATCTGGGTGGAAAGTGATAGTCGTACCGGTATCGTCAGTATCGCCAACAATCTCAACGGGAGTCATAGGCTTGCCGAATGCGTATTCCTGACGGTAGATATGACCCTGACGGTGTACTTCAGCCACAAACTGATCAGAGAGGGCATTCACACAGCTCACACCCACACCGTGCAGACCGCCCGATACCTTGTAGGTGTTCTTGTCGAACTTACCGCCGGCATGGAGCACAGTCATTACCACCTCAAGTGCAGAGCGCTTCTCCTTCTGGTGCATATCCACTGGGATACCACGGCCGTTATCAATCACCTTGACCGAATTGTCAGGAAGGATGAATACCTGTATGTCGTTACAGTAGCCTGCCAGTGCCTCATCGATACAGTTATCAACTACCTCACTGACGAGGTGATGCAGACCCTTAATACTTGTGTCGCCGATATACATGGCAGGACGCTTACGTACAGCCTCAAGGCCTTCAAGCACCTGAATGTGACTCGCGTCGTAATTGTTCTGAATTTCTGACATGAATTTATGATTTGAAGGTTTTTACGCGTACGTGTACGCGCGCGTAATATAATAATGTCCGCAAGAGCCACTATGGGCACATTACGGGCACTATAATCGGACAGTCTGCCAGAAGGCGGACATCCGAAATCTCGAATTACAAATTACCAGCCACACGCATTGAGCCGCTTCTTTCGGCGTCTCTCCTCCATGCTGCCGTAATCTACAATCCTGTCTTATTTGAGCTTATTGACAAACTTAGCGAGCTTGCTCTTGAGGTTACCAGCCTTGTTTGCGTGGATAACGTTCTTCTTTGCGAGCTTGTCAAGCATTGAGCTTACCTCTGGAAGCATTGCAGCTGCCTCCTCCTTGTTAGTAGTTGCGCGAACCTTACGTACAGCATTACGGGTGATCTTGCCGTAGTAACGGTTAGCGAGGTTACGGGTAATTGTCTGCTTGATACGCTTCTTTGATGACTTGTGATTTGCCATTGGTTTGTTGTTGTTTGTTGCACCGTCCTGAACGATGCTATTATTCAATATATATTTTAAATTGTATCTGCATTTCAGCAGCATAATCTGTCCAGCCAAGCACCGCCATATCGCTCACGCTGGTTTTGCCTAATCACACGGAAAGGTCTTAAAAAGTGCTGAAATGCGGATGCAAAGATAGTAAATTTCCAGCTACAAACAAAGTTTTTTCATGAAAAAGTGCAAAAAAATTTGTTTTTATTTCCAAATCCCATATATTTGCACCCTGAAATGACAAATACGAATGATAAAACCCTCGGTATAGTGCTTAGCGTCACCCCTGTCAGTGACCATTGGCAGTTCGTCCACATCTACACGCAGCAGATGGGTCGTGTCACCTGTCGGGTGCCTGTTGCTGCCCATGGCCGCCGTGCCTCGCAGATGCGTCAGCTCTTTACCCCCATGACCGTGCTTGACCTGGTGCTGGGCGCTGCCGGCGGCTCCTCTCTGGCATCCATCGCTGCGGGCAGCATCCTCGTCATCCGTGAGGTCAGGGTAGTCTCTTCGCCCTACCTCTTCACTATGAGTCATCCTGACAAGGCCACGCAGTGCCTCTTCATGGCCGAACTCATTGACCACACTGTCCGTGAGGTGGAGGTCAACGCACAGCTCTGGCAGTACATCATGGGCAGCCTGGAGGTGATTGAGAATCTGGAGTCTGACTGGGCCAACTTTCATCTGGTCTTCACCCTGGGACTCACCCGCCAGCTGGGCTTCTACATTGACCCTGAGGGCTATCAGCCGGGCTATATGCTCGACCTCCGCGAGGGGGCTTTCCTCCCTGGTCCGGTCGCACATCCCTACTATCTCACTCCCGAGTCTGCCCGCTGGTATCACCGGCTTCTGCTCCTCGATTTCCGTTCGCTCGGATCCCTGAAGCTCAACCGTCTGCAGCGTGCTGCTCTGCTCGACATGGCACTGGCGTTCCTTGACCAGCACATCCCCGAAATGGGCACGCTCCGTAGTGTCGAAGTGCTTAAAACGCTCTTTGATTGAGTCAAAACACACTTTTTTTGGCTCTTGATGGACAACTTTTCAAAAAAATGCTTATATTTGCGCCCATTATGAATAAATTCCCGATTATACACACATTCCTATGCGCGGCTCTTCTCTGCCTTCTGACCGCCTGTCAGCAGGGCGAAGATGCCCCTGTCCTCACCATCATCCACACCAATGATACCCACTCGCAGATCGAGCCTGCCATCAGTCAGGAGGGCATCGCTTCAGGCGGTGTGGTTGAGCGTGCCTCGTTGATTGACTACTTCCGTCAGCAGGATCCAGACCTGCTCTATGTGGATGCCGGCGATATGGTGCAGGGTTCCCCTTTCTTCAATGTATATAACGGCAGTCTGGAGATGTACTGCATGAGCCAGCAGAACCTGCTCTGCACCACCTTTGGCAACCATGAGTTTGACAATGGCGTGGTGGCGCTCGACTCTATCCTCCGCCTGGCCAACTTCCCGCTTGTTTCTTGCAACTATCATTGTGACAGCACTGTCCTGGCTGATCTGATCAAGCCGCATCTCATGGTGGAGCGTCACGGTGTCAAGATCGGCATCACGGGCGTCACCTGTGATCCTGAAGGTCTGATCTTTACCCGTAATTGGACGGGTGTCCGCTATGAGGATCCTATCCCTGCCATCAACCGTGAGGCACAGTACCTGCGCCAGAAGGGCTGTGACCTCGTCATCGTGCTCAGCCATGTGGGCTACTCGCCTGCTGACACCATCGGTGACCGTCTCACTGTGCTCAATACCGCGGGTGTAGATATCATCGTTGGCGCCCATACCCACACTAACCTGGAGGAGGGTGTCTATGTCAACGACAAGGAGGGTCATCCTGTGCTCATCACCCAGACGGGCGCCAAGCAGTCGCCTATCGGCTACCTGCAGGTCACCATGAAGCGAGGCAGCCGTTATCCTAACTGCCGCTACAGTGTGGATAGTATCGTGTGCCATAAGCTCCATCCCGAGGACTATGACCTGACCAACTATGGCTCGGATATCAAGCAGTTCATCTCTCCATATATCAATGAGCTGAAGGAGATCATGGAGGAGCGTCTCGCCACCTCTACCGAGTTCCTCACCCGCGGACGTCCCCAAAGCCCTCTGGGCAACTTCACCGCCGATGCGTTGCTTGAGATTGGTGCCCAGTATTATGATAAGCCGATTGATGTCGGTATCATGAACGTAGGTGGCCTGCGTAATGACTTGCCTGCTGGCGATGTCAGTCTGGGTGATATCTACAAGGTTTTCCCTTTCGAGAATACAGTTGAGATCCTTGAGCTCAAAGGCAGTGATCTGGATGACCTCATTCATAGTCTGGCGGGCAAGAAGCTCGAAGCATTGAGTGGTGTCAAACTGACGCTCGAACTGCAGGGCAGCAAGGCTGTAGCCACAAAGATCACAGTGGGTGGACGTCCTATTGACCCTGACCGGATATACAACATCTGCACCATTGACTACCTCGCCGAGGGTAACGACGGCATGTCGGCTCTCACCCGCTGCCTGAAGCGCACCAAGACAGGTACCGGTCTGCGTGAGTGCATGATCCAGTATGTCAAGGATCTGGATGCCAAAGGCAAACCTATTCAGGCCAAACTGGATGACCGCGTGACGGACAATGCCAAGGGATACGTCCCAGCGCCACCTACAAGGCTGTAAAAAAGAGTGGAACTATTTATTCGATACTAACTATGTAACATATAAAATAACTTGGTCAAAAACTACAATGAGTTTATATCGAACAAGGAATTGAAGGAATTAAAA
>JAZLJN010000149.1:0-34150 GCA_045617885.1 Bacteroidales bacterium
TGCTGCCTGGTAGCGGTCAGTCCAGTCCCGATTGCCCAAACTGGCTCGTAAGCAACCTCACTCTTATCAAAGTCCTGTGCAGAGAGTGTGTACATAGCCTCCATCTGGCCCTCGATAACAGCCTTGAAGGTGCCATTCTCACGCTCCTCCTTAACCTCACCAACACAGAAGATTGGGGTAAGGCCATTAGCAAGAGCCTGCTGGAGCTTAGCAACGAGGATCTCGTTGTTCTCACCATGATACTGGCGACGCTCTGAGTGACCAAGAATAACATACTTTGCACCAGTTGAAGCTACCATGTTAGCAGCTACCTCACCAGTGTACGCGCCCTTATCGTGTGCAGTGCAGTCCTCAGCACCAACGCCGATTACAGAACCCTCTACAGCCTTAACAACAGAAGCTACAGAGATGAATGGGGTGCAAACTACAACGTCACAGTTAACAGTCTTGCCAGCAAGAGCCTCCTTGAGACCCTCAGCGAGAGCTACGCCTTCCTGGAGAGTGGTGTTCATCTTCCAGTTACCAGCTACGATTTTCTTACGCATCTTTAGAATCTTTTTTAGTTAATATCTTAGTGGATTTTGTTATTTCTACGCACAAAGGTAATACAATTGGGAGGAATAACAAAATGAAAAGCCAAAAATAATGGTTTCGGGTGTCAAAATAACGGATTTCTCCGTAGGTTTGCTCATTTAACTTGGCACTTGATACAGGTAGTTCATCAAGTGTGGAGAGTCTTGACTTCCAGCATATCCTACCGTCATGCAGAAGCATAATACCAGGGTTGGCACGTGTTATGGTTTCTATAATTTGGGCGTCGGTGTACAGGAATGAATATTCGGCTCCTGTTCGCTCTTCCCATCTCATGGTCTGTTGGGTATCATGAGCCGTCAAACAATAGAATCCATAGTTGTGGTCAATCGTGTATTCATATATTGCCTCAATCTTGTCCAGATCATGTTCACTGGCATCATCCAGTGATGGTGACAGTAACAAGAAAGTATAGGATGTGTCTGACAGGAGTTGTTCTGTTACCAACTCTCCTTCCGTCGTTTTTACGTAGAAGTCAAGTGGTATATTCCGGATTACAACATCGTTATTCTGATTATCTTCAGGTTGATGTTCAACAGTAGAAACAAAGTTCCAACCATCCTCTTCATCTGGCAGTTCATCAAGTGGAAATTCTTGTTGTACTCCTTCCTTTTCATAGATGCATGTATAAAACACCTCTTCTCTTTTCTCTGATTGTTCGAGGTTTTCCCGGATGGAAACGCCCGGGTGGAAAGGTCGGAAATCAAGCCAAGGTTCATTCCAGGTACCAAGCCAGCACAGCCATACAGCTATGCCAAATGCCCAATAACCATATACTGCACGAGTAGTTCTGCCAAAGAGCTGATACATGTGCTTGCGCAGCAACCAGATAAGTATGAGAGCTGCATCAATGAAGATATTCTTCCAGAAAGTTTCCCAGTTCGTGAGGTGTATGGCATCTCCAAAGCAGCCACAATCTTGTATAGCATCTGACAGAGCCAGCCAAAGCGTCAACGGTGTAAATACCATCATCAGCAGGGAAGCAAACATCAGGCTTCTGATTCTTGCTGTACCAAGCAGCAGATTGATGCCCACAATAAATTCTACGATGGACATTACCCAAGCCATGCCCAAAGTAAGCTCTACGGCAAAGTCAAAACCAAAATAGAGAAGATACTCAGTAAATTTGAGTGCCGTACCTGCCGGGTCAATGCATTTGGTAATGCCGCTTACGACGAATGTAGCAGCTAACAGAAACTGTAGAACTCTTATTACGATTCGCATACCAACTTGATAAGAGCGAAGAGGGAGTAGTTAACCATATCCATATAGTTCGCGTCAATGCCTTCGCTGATTAAAGTGTGACCTTCATGGTCTTCAATTTGCTTGGTACGTTGTATCTTCATCAGGATCAGATCCACATAGCTGGAGATACGCATTAATCTCCAAGCCTCGTCGTAATCGTGGTTCTTGGCTTCAAGGAGAGTCAGCGTCTTCTGCATATATTCATCATAAAGCGCTACTACCCTATCAGGATCCATATCCACATTGTCAGCATGCCCATATTCCAACTGGATCATGCCCATAATTCCATAATTGACAATGCCAATAAATTCTGGCTGGATACCCTCACCTACTTTACTTTCACCCTTGGTTTGAAGTGACCTGATTCGGTTCGCTTTAATAAAAATCTGGTCAGTTATGGATTCGGGACGCATGATGCGCCAAGAGGCTCCATAGTCGTATGTCTTCTTGGTGAATATGTCTCGGCAGATTTTTGTTACTGCTTGCAGTTCTTCGTTCGTTGTCATATTATTTAGTATATTTTGCTATAAGATTCTTTGCTCTTTGTATGGAAGCTGCACTGTTCCCATCAATCTTGTAATATTGGGGATCTGGAAGATAAAGACGCATACCGCTCTGTAACTTATCTGGTGAACTGAGCTGAAAACGATTTACTTCAAAAATATAGGGCCAGAATCGTGAGTCTGCATAATATCGTTGAGCTATTTGTGTCAATGATTCTCCTCTCTTGAGATTATGACGTATCGGGTTACCATCTTTGCCGCAAAGAAGTTGGTCGATTGTCAGATTGCGAGGCAATTTTAGACCTTTTGCTTTTTGTACTGACTGGTATTCTGTCGCATTATTTGTAATGGCTCCTTTCTCAATATTATTTGATTCAACTACCTCTTTAACAAGGTTTGAGTTAATAGAATCTATTGCAGGATCATCATAGAGATGATCTTTGACTGCTATAGATTTTTCATCAACAACAATTATTGTAGATTCATCTGTCATGTTGGTTCTCTGCATGACATTTTCGTCACCTAATGCCCGATCTGCCTTGATGGTTTCCTTTGATTTCTTACGGTCTTTACTGAACTCCAATGGTTTGCCTTTCTGGCGTTCCTTCTTCACCTTCATTTTCTTGACCTTCTTGGGCTTCTCTTCTTTCTTCATCTTCTTTTTGTTGAAGATGGTGTTTGCCCGAGTTGGTTGAGCCTTCAGAGGTTGATCATTGGAAACAAGTTCAGTAGTAGGGATAATCTCATTTACATCCTGGATATTCTGTATAGGGATAATCTCATTTACATCCTGGATATCCTGTATGGGAATTATCTCATTTACCTGAATGGTATTTGTGATGCTGGGTTTTGCTTCAACCTCTTGTTGTTGGGGCTGTTTACTTGAACCTCCTGAAAATAGGACGCCTGCTATTAATCCCCAAAGTGCTACGATGATATAATCCATATCTATAATTTTATTTCATATTGTTCAGTAATTGTGCTCCCTTATTTTTGGCTTTGCGTAATGACTCAGCATCATTCACGTCTATGTGATAGAATGCTGGGTCTGGCAGGTAAAGCTTCATGCCAGCCTGAACAAGATTCGGAGCTTTCAGCCTGTCAGAGTTTACTTCAAAAATATAGGGCCAAAAAGCCTTGTCGCCATATTGGTTCAATGACACAATCGTGAGACGTTCACCCTGATTGAGCATCACTGTTATTGGTTGACCATCGGCACCTTTTAGTCGGTGAAATACCTTAGGTATTTGTTGGCTTTGAGGTTTTGTCTCTTGTTTTACAACCTTCTCTTGTTTAATCGCAGGCATTTCTGCCTTAGGTGCAACCTTATCCGATGACGGTTGCTTTGGCTCTGATACTACAGGAAGAGATTTCTGTATTTCTGCTTCTACCACCTGTTCCTGTTTTTCATTAATAATTGGAACCACTTCCTGCTTGATAGTATCTTCAATGTTGGATTCTGCTATTGTATCAGTTTTGGGGTTACTATTGATCATTATTGCAGGTGTAGCCTTATGTCCAACATCCGCCATAACTGGAGGTGGTGCAGGTCTATTCTTGATAAAATAAACAACAACTGTCGAACAGATGATAACGATCAGGAAGATTGAAGCATACAAGCAGATCCTTTTCCAAGGGAATGGTTTACAAGGATGCTGAAGTATCAGAGTCTTTTCCTCTTCTTCAATGATTTCAGGCTTTAGCTTAGGCTCTTCATTTGCCATAACTTGTGACTCCCGTGTGTCATTACTTGAGGCTTGAGTCTCCTCTGACTGAACAGTCTTTACTGGCTGCTCTTCATCTTCAGGTTCTTCTGTGTTACCTTCAGCCGTTTCACATTGCTCTTCATTGACAAGCTCTGTTTGAACAACGTCGTTGCTTATAGCTTGATCAATATTGTCATTTATAGTTTGATCAATATTGTTGCTTACAGTTTCATCATCATCTGAAATTGGACTTTCTTGCTCCTTTTCAGATTCAGTTGTCTCTGGTTCTTCCAGAATGATTGGCTCTGCTTCCCTTCCTTTGGTAATCACTACAGGTTCAAAGCAATTAAATGGTGCATTGACCATTTCTCGCATCTGTTCATCTGGCGTATAGGCAATGCGGTGCAACTGGGTTTGGTGCGTTTCGATAATATGGAAAAGTCCAAGTCCATGAATTTCCACATCGTCATGCTTCTGTAGATGTGACACCACTGTATCAACTAGACAGCGAATGAAGGTGTCTGCTACCTGAATCTCCAGGCTTGTATATTCAGCCAGTTCTTGTACGATGCCACTCTCCCCATTATCTGTCTGGGGATTATAAGGCTGCATACGATAGGATATCCTTGGCGGATAGAGGGTCTGCTGTCCAGTTTGCTGGTCCTCCTGAATGTATTCAGGATGTTTGTGCGAATTAAAAGTACCCAATCCCGGCAGTGTGACGGAAATCTGGTCAATGGCTGCCTGCGCCATCAACTTGATCAAGGCGTTCAATAGTGACGCACACTGATGGTGGTCAGCATGGCACGATTTTTGCAATTCATTCAAAAACTCCTTATGGGTCATCTTTTAATCTATATTTTTGTTGCAAAAATAACAAATATTACTTAATGTTGTACCATTTGGACTCAAATATTATATATTATTAGTGATTTTTATTCATCGAATAATATATTTTTCATTTTACAGGTAGAATTCTGTGACATTTTGGCAGACATTTATTATATTATATGACAAATAAATTCAATCCGCGCGTTCACGTTATCCTGCAATACAGTCAACAGGAAGCTGATAGGTTCCACAGTCCTCTCATTAAGACCGAACATGTCATGCTCGGCATACTCAAGGAGGGCAAAGGTCGTGCCATTGATGCTCTGGTTCGTCAGGGTGTCGATATTAACATCCTACGATCTGCCCTTGAACAAACACTTTTCCATACTACTAGTGACAATTGGGACAGTGTGCCTAATTCTGATGGCGGTGCCACTGACACGGCTGATGATGTGGCACACCGTTTGGCACGTGATTGTGACCGAACCCTTAAACTCTCACAGCTGGAGGCTCGAATGATGAAGGATCAGCTTATTGCTCCTGAACATATTGTATTAGCTATGCTTAAGGACGAGCGCTCTTTGGTCAGCCAGATAATGCTGCAATTCAATGTAGATTATAATTCTTACTATAAACAGGTGGCTGAAATGGTCAACATTGATCCAGGTGAACAGAATAATGCAAGAGCACATGGATTGGTAGGAAATGATTCAGATGCCTCACGCAACAAACCACAAGGTGTTGATGACAGCACCTACATGGACAGCTATGAGAATAGTGCTGATAATGATGAGGATTATGAGGAAGGTGCTTTTGAGAGTCAGGCTCCTCGCCAGCGCAAATCTCAACAGAATAACACAGACAGCTCTACCCCTGCCCTTGATCGCTTTGGGTTCGACTTAACTCGTGCTGCTCGTGAAGGAAAGCTTGATCCAGTAGTGGGTCGTCAGGATGAGATAGAGCGCGTGACTCAAATCCTTTCCCGTCGAAAGAAGAATAATCCTATCCTCATAGGCGAGCCAGGTGTAGGTAAGAGTGCCATCGTTGAGGGTCTTGCTCAACGTATCTGTGAAAAGAAGGTTTCCTGGTTGCTTCAGGACAAGCGCGTTATCTCACTGGATATGGCAGGTCTTGTAGCAGGCACCAAGTACAGGGGTCAGTTTGAGGAACGTCTCAAATCCGTGATTAAGGAACTGGAGGAGAATCACGATATCATCCTCTATATAGATGAGATTCATACCATGGTGGGTGCTGGTAATGCCCAGGGTTCGATGGATGCAGCCAATATGCTTAAGCCAGCATTGTCCCGCGGTGAGATACAGTGTATTGGTTCCACTACCCTCGACGAATACCGTAAGACCATTGAGAAGGATGGTGCCCTCGAACGCCGATTCCAGAAGGTAATGGTTGAGCCGACCTCGGCGCAAGATACACTCACCATCCTTTCAAATATTCGTGAACGCTATGAGTCGCATCATAATGTCTGTTTTACGGATGAGGCGCTCGAAGCCTGTGTGCGTTTGACTGACAGATATGTGACTGACAGAAACTTCCCTGACAAGGCAATTGATGCCATGGATGAAGCTGGATCCAAGATGCACCTCTATTCAGCTAATGTGCCAGAGTCATTTGCCGAACTTGAATCAGCAATCGTCGAGGTAAAGCGCAAGAAGGATGAAGCAATCCTCAATCAGAGTTTTGAGCAGGCTGCTACCTATCGTGACGAGCAGCGTACCCTTGAGCAGAAACTCAAAGAGGAGAAAGATCAGTGGACACAGGAGCAGAAATTGAACCGTCCGAGTGTCACGGCTGAAAATATTGCTGAATGTGTTGCCCAGATGACAGGTATTCCGGTTCAGAAAGTTGCCTCAAGTGAGGGTCAGCGTTTATTGGCTCTCAAGGGTGTGCTTCAAAGTAACGTGATTGGTCAGAACAAGGCAATTGAGAAGGTGGTTCGTGCCATACAGCGTAATCGAATAGGTCTGCGTGACCCGCAGAAACCTATCGGAACTTTCCTCTTCCTGGGTCCTACCGGTGTGGGTAAAACCTACCTTGCCAAGAAGTTGGCTGACGAGATGTTCTCTACCAAGGATTCTCTGATTCGCGTGGATATGAGCGAATTTATGGAGAAATATAGCGTGTCTCGTCTAATTGGTGCGCCTCCGGGCTATGTCGGTTATGACGAGGGTGGTCAGCTGACGGAGCGTGTACGTCGTCATCCCTATTCTGTGGTTCTCTTTGACGAGATTGAGAAGGCACATCCAGATGTATTTAATCTCATGCTCCAGATCTTTGATGAGGGACACCTTACCGATTCCCTTGGCCGCAAGGTATCGTTCAAGAATACCATCATCATACTTACTTCCAACGTTGGCAGCCGCCAGTTGAAGGAGTTTGGCAATGGAATCGGTTTCTCTTCACGTACCGACGAGGAGAATAATGAGTTAGCTCAATCTGTCATTACCAAAGCACTGCAGAAGACTTTCGCTCCGGAGTTTATCAATCGTATTGATGACATCATTCACTTTGCTCAATTGACCAAACAGGATATCCGCAGCATAGTCAATCTGGAACTTCGTGGCGTAGTAGACCGAATAGCCGAGTTGGGCTTCGAACTGAAGGTTACTGATGCTGCTTTGGATTTCTTGTGTGAGAAAGGTTATGACAAGCAATATGGAGCTCGTCCGCTAAAGCGTGCCGTACAGCAGTATGTAGAGGATGTTCTCTGTGAGCAGATGCTGGCTCATCAGGATGAATCGTCATTGAGATTAGTAGTAGATGCTAATCCGGAGAAATCCGCTACCATCGTGTCTGTTGAAAACCTCAAAATGGAGGAAACCACTACAGAACCTCTTCAAATCGACGCTTCTACAATCGAATAAAAAAATCACAGTTGAGAATTGCGTGCCACGACGCTTGGCACGGATTTCTCAACTGTGAAATGGATGCCAAGAGTTGTGGCGCGCATTTCCTGATCGTGAAATGGTCGCCAGTACTCTTTGGCGCAGATTTTAAAACTGTGAAATGGATGCCAACATCTCTTTGCATCCATTTCACAGTTTTTTTTATTTAACGCGTCCTTATGTAACTTTTTCTCCATCAAAAGAAATCAAAGGAAAACAATTTTATTAGGAAGAGGTATTGATTTATTTTGATTTCTATTGATGGAGGTTTTTTAATAATGTTATAAAAGGAAAACTACAGAACCCCTTTGCTAGATGGGAGTTGGAAATGGTGGATATCCCTGCGAATAGCCATCTGAATGCTTCTTGCCAGAGCTTTGAAGATTCCCTCTATCTTATGATGCTCATTCTCACCTTCTGCCTTGATGTTCAGATTGATTTTCGCACTGTCAGAGAATGATTTGAAGAAGTGCAGGAACATTTCAGTAGGCATGTCTCCTACCTTCTCTCGATGGAACTCAACATTCCAAACCAACCAAGGTCGTCCACCGAAGTCAAGCGCTACCTGGCACAGGCAGTCATCCATCGGCAGACAGAATCCGTAGCGACCGATGCCTCTCTTATTACCTAATGCTTTAGCAATACATTCGCCAAGGGCAATGCCAGTATCCTCAATCGTGTGATGCTCATCCACATTAAGATCACCTTTCACTTGAATGGTGAGATCCATACCAGAATGCTTGCCTATCTGTTCAAGCATGTGGTCAAAGAAGCCAAGACCGGTAGAGATTTGAGTACGACCTGTACCGTCAAGATCTATTTTGATATGGATGTCTGTCTCTTTGGTTGTACGAGTAACCTCTGCCCTGCGTTCACCGGCAAAGAGGAAAGCAGCAATAGCATCCCAGTCAGCGGCGATGAGTGCACAAGAAGAGAGCAAATCCTGCTCCTGAAGCCATTCGCGGCATTCCTCTACAGTTCCGTTCTGTGCCAGAAGTATTCCCTTGCAGCCGAGGTTTTTAGCCAGACGGATATCTGTCAGCCTGTCTCCTATTACAAAACTGTTGGCAAGGTCATAGATTGGCTCTTCCCCGGATGTACCAGGTTTGCTACCCTCTATGTATTCGGTCAGCATACCTGTATTTGGCTTGCGATTGGGATGATTATCTTCCGGAGTGTGCTCGTCAAAATGCATTGCCTCAAAGTCGACGCCCTCAGTGTGAAAAACACGGAAAATGAGGTCATTGATTTTCTCAAACCTGTCTCTTGGATTGTCAGGAGTTCCCAATCCGTCCTGATTGCTTACGAGGACAAAGTCATAATCCAATGTATGGCGTATAAAAGAGAGATTCTGAATGACGCGTGGCAGGAACTCTACCTGCTCAAAGGAATCAATCTGTTCGGTGATTGGCGGTTCAACAACCAGCGTTCCGTCACGATCTATGAAGAGTATCTTTTTCATTCTATTATCAGTTTTTGCTCAATTTGTTCCACATCCAGATGCCATAGAAAGAGTTGATCAGATAGACACTATATTTGGCAACGGTCATAAATGAAAAGTCAGAATCAGACATCAACCACATGGCGATGTAGGCAACATTGATGAAAAGCCACATATACCATTGCTCTACAAAGGCTTTGACTGAGACATACATCGTTACGATGCTCATCACCGTAGTAAAGGAATCCAGCCAAAGCTGTGCGGTGCTGTCATAATCCATCTTCAGGGTCTTGAATGATACTTCACCCCATCCCATTGAGGCAAACAGATTGGTTATCTGATTGATCATCCACGGACCGAAATAAATAAGGAATTCGCCAAGCAGGAAAGTACCTATTACTACGGTAAGGAGGGTGATTATTCGTTCGCGTCCACTCATGTATCGGGTGTGGATAGTACCCGTATTATCGTGTCTTTTACGCTTCTTCCATGAGTTCCACCCGATAAACTGCATTGGCAGGTTATAGAAGAGTCGCTGCAGGAAGTCTCCGTAAATATGGGTGCAGAAGCAGATATAGATGTGAAGGAATGCCTCTACTATGCCGAATATCCAGTTGGCTAACGATCCCTTGGCGCCAAGTACCACACAGAATACGCCTAAGATGGCAGCGACGGCAGCGATGATAGCATTCAGACTGAAAGAACCCTTGATAACGAACGATGCCACTGCCAGCGATAGAATCGCCAGCAGTAGCATGATTTCGAACCAGTTAAGCGAACGAAAGGTTTGACGCAGGAGAACGAGAATTTTTCTCATATCCCTCATTTATTAATAACTGCGTGCAAAAAGTACGCGACGTGCTGAAGGCTTGCCTGTCAGCATATCTACACCTGGCTCAAGGTCAGATGGGTCATGAGCCTCGAAAGGAATACAGCGGATGGTAGCCTTGGTCTCTGCCTTGATACGCTCCTCGGTCTCGGTAGTGCCGTCCCAGTGGCAAAGCAGGAAGCCGCCCTTCTCAATCTCGCTCTTGAACTCCTCCCAGGTATCTACACGACGGATATAATTGTCGCGCATGGTCTTTGCCTTCTGGAAGATGCCATCCTGAATCTCATCGAGCAGAGCCACCACACGATCCACGATACCCTCCTGTGAGATGGTCTCTTTGACAAGCGTATCGCGACGCATAATCTCAAGGGTGCCGTTCTCCAGATCACGAGGACCCATTGCAATGCGCACTGGGATACCCTTCAGCTCATATTCAGAGAATTTCCATCCTGGTTTCTTATTGTCAGCATCATCATACTTCACGCTAACGCCTTTAGCACGCAATGCCTCTACCCAAGGCTGGATACGCTCGGTGAGAGCAGCCAGTTCCTCTGGCTTCTTGTAGATTGGTACAATAACAACCTGAATTGGAGCAAGCTTTGGAGGCAGTACAAGACCGTTGTCATCCGAATGGGTCATGATAAGTGCACCCATCAGGCGGGTTGATACACCCCATGAGGTAGCCCATACATACTCCTGCTTATTCTCCTTGTTGGTAAACATCACGTCAAAAGCCTTGGCAAAGTTCTGACCAAGGAAGTGCGAGGTACCAGCCTGAAGAGCCTTGCCATCCTGCATCATGGCTTCGATGGTAAATGTATCAAGAGCACCGGCAAAACGCTCGTTTGGTGATTTAGGACCCTTGATGACAGGAACAGCCATATAGTTCTCGGCAAAGTCGCCATACACGTTAATCATCTTCATAGCCATCTCTGCAGCCTCGTCCTTGGTAGCGTGAGCGGTATGACCCTCCTGCCAAAGGAACTCAGAAGTACGGAGGAACATACGAGTACGCATCTCCCAGCGCATTACGTTACACCACTGATTGCAGAGTATTGGCAGATCACGATGCGAAGTGATCCAGTTCTTGTAAGTTGACCAGATGATGGTCTCTGAAGTAGGACGTACAATAAGTTCCTCCTCCAGACGAGCCTCTGGATCAACCACAACGCCATTACCATCTGGATCATTCTTCAGACGGTAGTGGGTTACTACAGCACACTCCTTGGCAAAGCCCTCTACATGTTCAGCCTCACGGCAGAGGTACGATTTAGGGATGAGCAGTGGGAAATATGCATTCTGTACGCCCTGCTGCTTGAATTTGTCATCGAGGATGCGCTGCATCTTCTCCCAGATTGCATAACCGTATGGTTTGATTACCATACATCCACGCACGGCTGACTGCTCTGCGAGGTCAGCATTTACAACCAGATCATTATACCACTTTGAGTAGTCATCTGATCGCTTGGTCATCTTTGATAGTTCTTTTGCCATATTTTCTGATTATTAATTATTACTTAATTATAAGGTTTTTGTGATTTTTGTGATATTAATGATTTTAGGGATATTAGGGACAATACCTCTGTTTGATAAAATACTTGGTTATCGAGTTATTAAAGATCCTATCAATCGTCCCTATTATCTCAAAAATCAGATTTCCCTAATTTAAGATCGAAACGTGATTTATTTTAAATTACCCTTTTTGGCATTCTTGATCATCTTCTTGTTTGGAACAAAATAGAAGCTTACTCGACGGTTACGTTCCCTGTCTTTGATACTTGCATTGTCGTTGCGTGGCACACGGTTAGCAAAGCCAAAACTGCGGAGAATGGTTGGACCTACGCTCTGTTTGGCAAACCATCTGTGCAGCATGTTTGATCTGCCTGTGGAAAGTCTCTGCAGATAAGCATTCGAACCATTATTGTCCGTGTAAGAGGCAATGATCAGGGTAGCTACGGCTTCATCTCCCTTTACCAGACGGAGGAAAGGTCGGAGCACTCCCTCTGCTGACTGCAGGAAGGTTGTATCATTCTGATAGAAAAGCAGACGTGCAGGGATGGTGACCTTCAATACAGCCTCATTATTGCCAGTGAGGGCAAATTCCAGATTGCGGTTAGAACGCAGACGCTGTACCTCCTTATTCCAATAGCTGCGTATGTTTTTGGTAGTCTCATAATCAGCATTGACAATAATATGATTGGTGTAAACTTCAGCCTCTACATCAGGTAAACGCTCAAATCCCTGTGCCTGTGCTGGTGCATACCAGAACAAACCTGCTATCATTGTGAAGCAGAGCATTGATATTTGCCTGAAAGTGGTTATTTGTCTGTGTACTATCTGCATTGGTGGTCGTTTAGTGGTCAAATATTATGATTCGCAAGGGGGGATACTTGCGAAACTGGGGCTCAAAAGGTTCATGCGGGAAGTAGAAGCAGGTTATTAGCCGAGAGACTCCTCATAGTCAAGTTCTGCCTCTACTACCCAGCGGATCAATTCTGGATTGGTATCGAACTTACAGTCGCTGTCCTTCTTGCAGGTTGAGCAAACATAGTTAACCAGTTCTTCTACATCAATCTCAATTTCCTCTGAAGGGTCTGCATCGAGCCATCCGTTACGCTCATAGTATTCTACAATCGTGTCGGTAATGAGCAGGATATCATCATCCGTATATTTGCCCTGTACCTCTTGAGGAAGATGTCCTTGAATATACTTTACAGCTACGTCATCATCATAGACGCTGTCTTCAATCTGATTTGCCATTGTTATTTAGATTTTGAGTTATTTATTTGTTTCTTCATCAACGTGAGTTGATCGTTTCTTGAATAATGGATTGTTACTCACTATGCTCTCTGCTGCTTTGGCAACATTTGAGACGGTGTTTTCTGCCGCTTTAGCTACGTTACTAACCGTGGTCTCAGCCGCTTTGGCAACATTAGATACCGTCGTCTCTGCTGCCTTGGCTACGTTATTGACCGTATTTTCAGCTGCCTTCAGCACAGGTTTATTCAGCTCCTCTATCTGCTTCAATCCTTTCTTCAGATTGTCCTGTATGCTATAATGTATATCTTCAAAGGCAAACTGTATTGTATCCTGCACCACATTAGTAGGATGCAGGGGCGTAATTACCTTCAGTCCTGCTGGATGAATCTGAATGTCAAGTTCACCATCCATTTGGAATGGTTCTCCATCTACATGGACGACATCTGCCTCGGGCATAATGATACGCAGATGGCTTGATCTGAACGAGAGGACGTGTGGGTTGGTATCCAGTTGACGTGTGAAGAGCTGCATTGCCATACGTGGTATCTCAATCATCGGGACAGGTTTGACAAGCGTAACATCCAGCATACCATCCTGCATAGAGGCATGTGGCGTGATAAAAGCATTGTTTCCCCACTGCGATGCATTGCCAATGGCTACGAGGAAAGCCTGTTCTTTGACACAACCGTCATCAGTATAAATGTCATAAGTGGATGGCTGGTAGTCATTGAGCAGTTCCATAAAGCTGCGGAGATAGGTAATGGGGCCTCGTTTGCCTGACTCGGCAAATTTGGCTGAAACCTTGGCATCAATTCCGATTCCTGCCGTGCAGAAGAAGATATGCTCATTGACTGTGGCATAGTCTATCACTTCAACATGACCCTCCTTAATGCTTTCGAGGGCATTAGTTATATTGAGTGGCAGCTGTAAGTGACGAGCCAAGCCGTTACCACTTCCCATTGGAACAATGCCGAACTTCACATCAGTGCCCACCAGGACACGCCCAGTTTCATTGATTGTTCCGTCACCACCAATGGCTACTACGGTGTCCACATTGCGCATTACGGCATCTTGAGCCAGTTCTGTAGCATGACCGGAATATTCCGTGAAGCGGATGTCAAGTTCGTATTCTTCCTCGGAATCAGAAAAGATCTCGCGTACCAGATCTGGTATTTCATCTTTTGGACGAACACCAGCTATGGGATTAATGATGAATAAAACGCCTCTTTTCATATAACCTTAATCACTGTACCATGCACAATTTTGCTGCAAAGATACAAAATTTTCTTCAATTATGATTGTTTAAAAACATTATTTTTCTTTTATTCATTGAAAAATGTACGGTTTCCTTGTAATTTCCATGTTTTTGTACTATCTTCGCACTCTAAAATCAAAGAAACTATGTCGCTATTGCAAGAAAAATTAGCTCCCTACACAGCTCCGCAGGAGGCGATGTCCAAGGGTATCTATCCCTATTTCCGTGCCATCGAATCTGATCAGGATGCAGAGGTGATGATCAATGGGAAGCGGGTACTGATGTTCGGTTCGAATGCCTATCTCGGACTTACGAACCACCCCAAGGTGAAGGAGGCATCCATAGAGATGACGCGCCGATACGGATCTGGTTGTGCTGGCTCAAGGTTTCTCAATGGAACGCTCGATATTCATTTACAACTGGAAGAGCGTCTCGCCAGATTCTTGGGCAAAGAGGAATGCTTGATATTTTCCACCGGTTTCTTCGCGAATTTAGGTACCGTCGGTTGTCTGACTGGTCGTGATGATTATCTGATTCTGGATGAATTGGATCATGCTTCGATCATTGAGGGCAGGAAAGTGTCACTCTCTACAACCTACAAATTCCGTCATAACGACATGGTGTCGCTGGAGAAGGCACTCAAACGCTGCAATCCGGACAAAGTAAAGCTGATTGTAGTAGATGGTGTTTATAGCATGGAGGGCGATGTATGTAATCTGCCGGAAATAGTCAGGTTGGCAAAGGAATATCGTGCTTCTGTCATGGTAGATGAGGCACATGGTTTAGGCATTCTGGGACACCAGGGAAGAGGAGTATGCAATCATTTCGGACTGACAGATGACGTCGATATTGTCATGGGTACATTCTCCAAATCACTGGCTTCCATTGGCGGCTTTATTGCTACTGATCACATTACAGCTAATTATTTGCGCCATCATTCACGCCCCTTCATTTTCTCTGCATCTGCTACTCCAGCAGCCATTGGTGCAGTAAATGCAGCACTTGATATTATGGAAAGTGAACCGGAGCGTATCGCTCATTTGTGGCGGTTAACGGAATTGGCTATGGAGATGTTCCGTCAGTATGGATTTGAGATCGGACATACCTCCACTCCTATCATTCCGCTCTTTGTCAGAGATTTCGAGAAGACGCTTCTCGTGACCCGTATGCTCTTTGATGAAGGCGTGTTTGTCAATCCTGTGGTTCCACCAGCCGTGCCTTCTTCTGACACACTGATACGGTTCTCACTCATGGCTACCCATACCGAGAGTCAGGTGGAAGAAGGAATCGAAAAGATAGCCAAATGCTTCAGAAAACTTGGAATTATTAAAAACTAAGATATTATGGATGTTATAGACTTCGTACAAAAACTTTTGCGTATCCTATTTTATATTTTTGTGCTGATTACATTAGCTGGCTTTGCAGCTGAGAAGTGGTTTGATATGCCAAATACCTATTGGGTATGGTGTGGAATGGGTGCAATAGGCACCTCTTTGATACGCTATTTCCTCCGGTTTATTTAATTATTTGTACCTGATCTTCTCTCCCAGCTGCAGGGTCTTGCTTGCTTTGATGTTGTTGATCTTGCAGAGCTTTGCCACAGTTGTACCGTAACGGCGAGCAATAGAACTGAGCGTATCACCCTGCTTTACACGATGTATATTTCCGCTTGAAGCGGTTGTAGTACTTGATTTGCTGCTTGTAGCTGTAGATTTATTTGTCTGAGCTGTAGCAGCACGATTGCTTGATGGGGTATATTTTGCACCTCGTTTACCTTTATTATTCTGTGCCCATTCTGCCTTATTGCGCTCAAAGTGATAAGTTTGAACCAAAGGAGTATAGGTGCTGAAATCTATGAGTTCCGTAGGGTCAAGGGCAATTCCCATGAAGCGCATCTCAAAGTGCAAGTGAGGTCCTGTACTTCTGCCCGTACTACCACCCAGACCAATAGCCTGTCCTGCTTTGACATAATCATCCTCCTGTACGAGCTGTCTTGACAGATGTCCGTAAACGGTCTCAAGTCCGTTGTTATGACGAATGACGTAGTAGTAACCATATCCACGGCGTTCATAACGTTTCATGCGAACACGTCCATCAAAGGCAGCACGCACGGTATCTCCAACAGCAAGCTTGATGTCCTGACCTTTATGCATACGGCGGCGACGCCATCCGAAGGGTGAATTGATCTGACCGACAATTGGTGCCTGAAAGCCCTCTAAACTAATCTCTGCAGTAGCAGGGATGGTTGTATTCTTTCCAATGAGGGGATTGACATAATCATTATTCCAATCGGCATACAAGTCTTGGGCAGGATAGAGTTCAAATTCTGAATCCACACCATTTGAATTGGATACAGAGTCAACCAATGCCTGGAATATCTGGACTTCTTCCATCTCTTTCTGCAGCATACCATGAATGTCGCGATGCACTTGAGGCACCACGTCATTTTTACCTTGAGCATTTATTATCAATAGGAATGCTGCGAACAGCGACAGCAAGGGTCTTCTATAATTCATGCTGCAAAGATATTAATAAAATCTTATATTACCAATCATTTAACAAAAAAAAGCACCGATTTAGGCATTTTTTGCCACAATCGGTGCTTATATTATCTTTTTTTCAAATTATTTGCTCATTGCCTGCGTTAATGCGCAAGCCAGCTGATCTGGACAAGATGTAGGGCGGCCGTTGCAGGATATACCTTTAACGCGGCTGATGACTTCTTCTGCTTTCTGACCTTTAACCAAGGCACAGACGCCTTGTGTATTGCCACTGCATCCACCTAAAATTTGTGCTTCCACAATCACATTGTTGTCATCCAGAACTACACGAATTGCTTTACTGCAAACTCCTTGAGTTGGATAGATTACCTCTTTCATAATATTTTTTGTATTAATTTACTGTTAAAAACTACTTGAGTTTAGATAGAACAAGGAATTAAAGGAATTACAAGAAAACAAGTTGTAAAGAGTTTTCCTTAAATTCATCTAAATTCCTTGTTATAATTCCAATTTATTATTGACATGTTACTCACTCATGTTTGGTGAAGAAATACTTGATCTTTGAGAAGAGTGATTGGGATTTTTCTTCGTTTGGCTGGCAGTTCTTGCCTGCTGCCAGACATTCGATAGCCTTTCGCTCTTCAGTTGTGAGATTTTCAGGTACGTAAACCAGAATATTCACAATCATATCACCCACACTTGCACCGCCATTGGTTGGCAGACCCTTACCTTTCAATCGGAGCATCTTGCCTGGTTGCGTACCAGCTTGGATATTGATACGTACACGTCCATCGAGGGTAGGAATCTCTGCCGGTCCACCCAAAGCAGCTGTAGGGAATGATATGAGCAGGTTATAGACAAGATCTTCCTTGTCACGAAGGAGTTCTGCATGTGGAATCTCTTCGATGTTGACTATCAGATCGCCAGGTTCTCCCCTGCCGTCTGGAGCCGCATTTCCTTTGCCTTTGGCTTTGAATTTCTGACCTTCCATCACACCCTTTGGCAGCTTGACAGGGATGATATCCTCAATCTGACGGATATTACCCGTGGCATCAGCTACGGTGTGACGGATCTTAACCTTCTTCTCTACACCATTCACCACCTCATCCAATGTAACCTTCAAGGTAATATTCAGGTCTTGTCCTCTGACTGCCTGACGACCGAAGCCACCGCCGAATGCGTCACCAAAGCCTCCTCCACCAAATGGATTTCCACCCATGTTGAAGGAATAGGTTCTGCCACCACGTCCGCCTGCACGACCGCCTCCAAAGAATGCATTGAAGATGTCCATTGGATCGAAGTCTGCACCGAATCCACCATAACCGGCACCTCCGCCTGCACCTCCGAATCCTGAACCATTCATGCCTGCATGACCGAACTGATCATATCGGGCACGTTTGTTGTCATCGCTCAGCACGTCGTAAGCCTCGGCAAGTTCCTTGAAGTTCTCTTCAGCCGTCTTCTTCTCGGCATCCGATGCCTGGCTCCACTTATCAGGATGCCACTTCACGGCAAGCTTACGGTAGGCTTTCTTTATTTCTTCGGCACTGGCACCTTTACTTAAGCCTAATACCTCGTAATAATCTCTCTTTGCCATTTATGTTATAATTATTGGCCGACTACGACTTTCGCAAACCGAACCACCTTGTCATACAGTTTATAGCCTTTTGTGACACAGTCCACAATCTTGCCTTTAAGTGAAGGATCGGGTGCAGGAAACATGGTGACTGCCTCATGGATGCTGTCATCGAAGGCATCGCCCTGTGATGCTGGGATAACTGTGACCTGCTGCTGTTCCAGATATTTCTGAAACTTCTGGTAAATCAGTTGCATGCCCTCCTTTACGCTCTCTACGTCTTCAGCCTTCTCAACATGCTGCATAGCACGTTCAATGTCATCTACTACTGGCAGAAGTGATTCTACTGCTTTCTGTGCACCGTACTTAATCAAGTCGGCTTTCTCCTGAATGGTACGCTTGCGGTAGTTGTCAAACTCAGCAGCCTGACGCAGATACTTGTCCTTCCAGCCATCAATCTCATCCTTCAGGACAGCAATCTGCTCCTCTGGGGTCAATTCCTTCTCAGCCTGTTCAGTTTCGGTCTCCTTTACTGTTTCCTGTGTCTGGGTATTATCTTGAGTCTCCATTGTTGACTCTTCTGCATTGATTTTTTCGTTCTGATCCATATTTATAATGTTATTTAATTCATTTTTTAGTTCGACTTTTCACTTGCAAACATCGTGCCATGACAAAATGTCACAACTTTTCAGCCGAAAATTTCTATACATTAATAATTATTATTATCTTTGCAGTGTAAATGGTCAAGAAAGCTAATATCTCCAAATCATGATTCTATATCCTCAAGCTAAAATCAACATCGGCCTGTTCGTGACACGCAGACGCGAAGATGGCTACCATATTCTTCAGACACTTTTCTACCCTATTGACTGGCGTGATGCTCTTGAGATCCTGCCCAGCACTAATAGTTCTGATACAAATTTCATAACGACAACAGACGGACGTATTCGTTGGAGCCAGACAGGCATTCAAGTAAACTGTGATCCTGAACTGAATCTTTGCGTCAAAGCATATCGCCTGTTGCAGCAGCGTTTCCCTGATCTGCCAGCAGTAGATATGCATCTGCTGAAGCAAATACCCTTTGGCGCTGGTCTTGGAGGGGGAAGCAGCGACGGAGCACATGCGCTTCTTATTATTCGTGAATTGTTCAATCTTCCTATCACCGATACAGAACTGGAATCAATGGCGGCAAAGATGGGTGCTGACTGTGCCTTCTTCTGCCGCTGTGGAAGCCTATACAACACTGCCTCCAATGGCGGACAGATGGTGGCACAGTATTGTGAAGGAATAGGTCACGAACTGGAGCCGCATCCACTCTCCCTAAAAGGAAAATTCATCGTAGTGGTTAAGCCACCTTTTGGCGTAAGTACAAAGGAGGCATATAGTAATGTTCATCCCGCACAGCCAGCAACAGATCTTGACCAATTGCTCAAACTGCCTATCTCAGAATGGAAGTCGGTGGTCAAGAATGACTTTGAAGATTCAGTCTTCCCTCTTCATCCAGAACTTCAGGAATTCAAGGATATTCTCTATCAGCATGGAGCTCTTTATGCTAGTATGTCAGGTTCGGGCTCTGCTCTGTTCGGAATATTTGACGAAGAACAGACAGATTGTCAACAATGGTTCGGCGAAGGCAGTATTGCTCAATGTCATGCTGCTTTAGTGTGATATGCACAATCAATTGCGCAATAAATTGAGCCTTTTTCACGGTTTAGACAACAATTTTCACTTTGTTGCACTTTTTTTATCGCAAAAATTTGGTCAAACTGATTTTTAGAATTATCTTTGCAGTGCAAATACACACTTTACATCTTGTTTATAGGCACTGTAAAAAATTGACACAAAAATGAACGATAAAGGCAAGGTAACAATCTATGACCTGGCTCAACGTCTGCATACAACAGCATCGACCGTATCGCGTGCTTTGCAGAATAACCCCCGCATCAGCCAGAAGATGCGGGATGCTGTACAGAAACTTGCCAGAGATCTGAATTATATTCCTGATCCTGTGGCTCACCATCTGCGTACTGGCAAGGGAAACGTATTAGGAATCATTGTACCTCGTATTGACCGAAATTTCTTTGCAGGTATCATCAGTTCTTTCCAGAACACGGCATCTAAATATGGTTATCAGGTCATTATTGCTGCCAGCAACGAGAGTCAGGAACAGGAAGAGAGTGCCATCAGGGCTATGCTTCAGAAGAAAGTAGATGGTATTGCCATGTCGCTTTCGGTTGAGACGGTCAATCCAACCTATGAGATGCTTTTAGCTGCCAATAAGACACCTCTGGTTTACTTTGACCGTCTGCCAGATGATCCACAGACAGATACCGTGACCAATGACAACTACCAGATAGGTTATGATGCTGTCATCCAGCTGCACAAGCTGGGATGTAAACGCATAGGTCATTTCGCCGGACCGCTCACCCAGAAGGCTTACGCAGACCGCTATGAGGGCTATTGTAATGCATTGTCAGATCTGGGATTGACTAAATGTCCTGACTGGCTTTTCAGTAATTCCATCACTATTGAAGCCGGAACAGAAGCTGCCCAGAAGATCTTGCGTATGCAGGAACGTCCAGATGGAATCTTTTCGGCAGGTGATTTCCCTGCCATCACAGCGCTTGATCTCTTCCGCCGCAAGGGACTGAAGGTACCGACTGATATTGCTATGATAGGTGTAGCTAACGAGCCTTTTGACAATTATCTCTCTACACCCCTCACCTCCTTCGACCTTCATCAGCAACGCATCGGAGAAGTCTCTGCTACGCTACTGCTCAGCCGTCTTGGTGAGATTGATGAGATAGAACAACCCTCACATCGTATCGTCAATCATGACCTCATACTTCGTGAGAGTGCAATCTGATATTAAACAACTAACATTTAAATCTTATATTATTATGACTTCACTTAAGGATTTTTCTCTTGAAGGCAAGAACGCCTGGATCACCGGCGCTTCTTATGGTATTGGTTTCAACATTGCAAAGGCTTTTGTGGCTGCTGGTGTGAAGACCATCATCTTTAATGACATTAATGAGGCTGCTCTGGAGCGCGGACTTGCCAACTACAAGGAGGCTGGCATCGAGAATGTAAAGGGCTATGTTTGCGACGTGACTGATGAAGAGGGCGTGAAGGCGCTGGTTGAGAAGGTTCATCAGGAGGTTGGACAGATTGACATCCTTGTCAATAATGCAGGCATCATCAAGCGCATCCCTATGCATGAGATGAAGCGTTCGGAGTTCCAGCAGGTAATTGACATTGACCTTGTAGCACCATTCATCTGCGCCAGCGCTGTGCTGCCAGAGATGATGGAGCGTCGTGAGGGCAAGATCATCAACATCTGCTCAATGATGTCTGAACTGGGTCGTGAGACTGTTTCTGCCTATGCAGCAGCTAAGGGTGGCTTGAAGATGCTTACTCGCAACATCTGCTCAGAGTATGGCGAGTACAACATTCAGTGTAATGGTATTGGCCCTGGTTACATTGCTACACCACAGACAGCTCCTCTCCGTGAGCGTCAGGCTGATGGCAGGCGTCACCCATTCGACTCATTCATTTGTGCAAAGACTCCTGCAGGTCGTTGGCTTGACCCATCAGAGTTGGGCGGTCCTGCCGTGTTCCTTGCATCGAAGGCTTCTGATGCCGTCAACGGTCACGTGCTTTACGTAGATGGTGGTATCTTGGCTTATATTGGCAAGCAGCCTAAGTAATTAATTTAAGAGTTTAAGAGAGTATTTACAGATTCCGCATCCCAAAAGTACCTTTATCACATATAACCTCCAACAAAAGAAATCAAAATAAATCAATGTCTTTGACTACAAAATTTATTTTCTTTTGATTTCCTTTGTTGGAGAATAATAAGGGTACTTTTGGGATGCGTTAATTATATTTTTTCAATCCCCTTCTGATCCAGATAGATTTATCTGCGTCCTGAATGAGTAGCTCTGCCATTGCCATTTTGAGGTTTTGCGTTATTGCCCTGAGGACTTGAATTGTTTCCACCCTGAGGCTTTGCATTATTGCCACGTTGTGGTTTAGCATTCTCTCCGCCCTGTGGCTTAAGGTTTTCATGATTCTCTCCACGGTGGTTGATTTGAGGTGAGTTATGATTGCCACTGTTGTCACGATAGCGATGATCCTCGGTGCGGTTTTTCTGGTTGTGGTTCTTGTAGTTGTTGATCTCGTTGTGCTTGTTGTTGCCACGTTCGCGACGATTTACACCGAAATCATTCCGACCATGCTCGTGATAATGCTGTGATCCATGAATGTGAGCGGCATTACCGTAAGCATCATGATGGTGGCGGTTGTTATAGTAGTTATGGTTGTAATGAACGTGTGAATGACCACCGTTATAGTGTCTGTACACTGAAGGAGCATCGAAGTAGAAGAACGTACGGTTGCTGTAGATCGTGTAGATGCGGAAGTGCCAGTCGCGACCATTGCTATAGATTGGGCGATAGAAATAATCGCTTGCAAGGAAGCGTGCATACTGACGTGCATTCAGAACGAAGCGAAGATCCTCATTACGATAATCGAGCATACGATAGTAATTTTCAATGGCATCGTGATAGCCATACACTACATCGTCCATGATACGGTTAACGCTATAGATGAAGTCAAAGTTGATCTCATATACGTCATCGTACTGGAATGGGGTGAGATCAAGCTCGTAAGCCATACGGTCACTCAAGAAACGTGCATGATTGCGGATATGGCTCGTTGACATAGCGAACATCTGAGTGGTGGCGATGATGACAAACATCATAACTGCTAACATCTTCTTCATAATTGTAAGGTATTAAAGGTTGATAAATTCTTTTTGTCACTACCAGAGATCTTCTCTCTGTTGTTTGTCTTTAAGACGATATAATCATTAGAAGGTTTAATAGAGGCACAAAAAACACTCATGCAAAAAGTCAGCGTGAGTGTTACTGTAATTCGACCTGTACGGTTGAACACAGATCGAAAGGATCAAACGGATAGGACGGATGTTAGCGACGCTTATATAATCTGTTCAATCAGTTAAATCCGTCCAATCCGTGTTCAAAAAAATAAGTCAAACTATTTTTGCTTGGGTACTTAGTCCTCGATACCTTTGAACGTTCATCGTGACTCAAAACCTATTCTCCCGAGACATCGGATCCTTTGCCACGCATTTAAAACAATTCATCCGAGACGTCTGATTGGTTGTCAGACAGCTCGGATGATGAATCCTATTCGTCTGATTGGTCGTCAGACTTCTCGGATGATGAATCCTAGTCGTCGTATTGGTGGTAAAAACCAATTTTTATACTTTGCGAGGGGTAGGATGGATTTAAATCAATGATATTCCCATTTCGTGACACCTCTGGCGCATATCCTCTGGCCAAATGCTTGATTGGGTCTCTCCGATGTGGGCTTTGTGAAGCAGAACCATACAGAGACGGCTCTGACCTATGCCACCACCAATAGAGAGAGGTAATTCTCCCTCCAGAAGGCGCTTGTGGAAATAGAGTGAGGTGCGATCCTCCTTGCCGGTAATCTTAAGCTGATGGAGCAATGCCTCTGGGTCAACACGAATTCCCATAGAAGAAAGCTCCATGGCACGGTCAAGGACAGGATACCAAACGAGCAGGTCACCATTCAAGCCCAAGAAACCCTCTTCGTTCTCTGTGGTCCAGTCATCATAGTCAGGGGCGCGCAGATCATGCTCCTTACCATCAGAAAGTTTGCCGCCGATGCCCATGATGAACACAGCACCATGCTTCTTACAGATAGCATCCTCACGCTCTTTTGGAGTAAGATCCGGATAGAGCTGGCGAAGCTGCTCGGAGTGAATAAAGAAAATATCTTCAGGCAGGAAAGGCTTGATGCTTGGATAAGTCTCACAAATAAAGAATTCTGTACGAAGAATAGCAGAATAGATCTTGCGGACAATCTTCTTCAGGAACTTGATGTTACGATCCTCCTTGCGCATTACACGTTCCCAATCCCACTGATCCACATAGAGCGAGTGGACATTGTCAAGCTCTTCGTCTGCGCGGATAGCATTCATATCCGTTACGATGCCAAAACCTGGATCAATCTGATATTCTGCCAGCGTATTACGCTTCCACTTGGCAAGAGAATGAACTACCTCGGCACGAGCTTCATTCATATCTTTGATTGGGAAATTGACAGCTCGTTCCACTCCATTCAGGTCATCGTTCATGCCTAAACCACGAAGTACGAAAAGCGGAGCAGTAACGCGACGGAGACGCAATTCGGTGCTAAGACTCTGGAGGAAGAAATCCTTAATCTTCTTGATGGCCTGCTCTGTCTGCTTAAGATCAAGAGCGGGAGTGTAGTTCTGTGGGATGATGAGTTGACTCATGACGTATATTATTTGTAATTATTTCGATGTTTGGGATGGCAAAGATAAGCAAATATTTGTAATTTGACAAATTTTTGCTCGAAAAATTGCAGGTTTTGTCGAAAATTTACAGAATGGGAGTCAAAAACCTATCAGCAAACCAACCTTTGAGTCGGAAAGCCAAGGAATAATTACTGCGATAATACGGAATGGAGAGTGTATCTGAACGAAGTTTGTCCTGACTGAAGATTTCATTTAGCTTCTGCGTCGGTAACTGACCGAAGATAAATGCAGATGCCTCATAATCCCACTTCAGAGAGCGGGAATTCAGATTAGCCGAACCTACCATGCACAATTGGTTATCAATCATCATGATCTTGGAATGATGGAACTCGCCCTTATAGAGAAATACTTTAGCTCCATGATGAATAAGCCTCTTGGCGAAATGGTAATTGCCGCTGCTGATCAGCTCGATGTCGCCTACCTTGCTGAAGAGAATCTCCATGTGGACACCACGGTCAAGTGCACGAATCATAGCTTGACGTACGGTATGCGTGGGCATCAGGTAAGGTGTGACAATACGGATGGTATCTTGTGCTGCATCCAGAGCGGCGATTATGGCATTGCGTGTTTCTGACTTTTTCTGACGGTTCTCCCTGGAGCGTTCGAAATAGATAACTTGTGGCAAAACCCTATCGTCACTTATGGCAGAAGTGCTGAATGAATCTTCTCTCCTATCAAATGAATAGCTACCTTTACCGCCGCTGGCGGTGTATTGCTTGTGAAAAAGTTTTGCCAAACCCTCTACAGCCGGACCCTGAAGGCGGGCATGCATGTCACGCCATCCGCCATACTTGGAATTACCATTAATATAATAATCGGCAATATTCAGTCCTCCGATGTACCCGATCTTGTCATCAATGGTCACAATCTTGCGATGATCACGAGCAATGTGATTGACCCAGATGATCTTAAAGCGGTCGAACATCTGGAAGTCAACACCCAAAGCTGCCAGTGAATCGGCGTATGCAGGTGAACTCATCCCGAAATGACGTTCTCGATCCTTATAATAATCGGTCACAACGCGCACTTCACAACCTCGCTGTGCAGCCTGCACCAGATGGTTCATCACAAGTGTGCCGATACTGTCATTAGCAAAGATAAAGTATTCAATCCACACCCGATGACGTGCATGATCAATATCGTCAATCAGCGCCTCAAACTTATCATGACCATTGGTGAAGAACTGAATATCAGTAGCCTGTTGGCACTCCAACCCCTCCCCTTTCAGGTATTGCATCAGAAGGCTGTCTGCCCGCTGTCCTGCATGCGAAGTAGCAGAGATACAGAGAGCAGACAATATCAGGATGATTATCTGAAAGAGAGGTCTGGACATATAATAATTATTCCTTGTAATAGATTCGCTTGACGCGGGCAGAAACGGTGGAAAGCACTTCGTAGGTAATGGTGCCCAGTTTATTACTGAGTTCGCTTAAAGGAAGCTGGTTGCCAAAGATCTCAACGCTATCCCCTTCGCATATATCAGGATAATCAGTTACATCCAAGAAAGTAACATCCATACATACATTGCCTAACGTAGGACAACGGTGACCACGAACCATCATCTCTGCATGACCATTGCCCAAACGCCGATCATAGCCATCAGCATAACCGATAGGAACCATAGCAATGCGTGAAGGACGCTGAATCTTGCCATTGCGCATATAACCTACGGTCTCTCCCACTGGAATCTCCTTAATCTGAAGAATGGTACTTTTGAGCGAAGCCACATTCATCAGATCCATATCAACGGGAGCAGCCTCAAAACCATAGAGACCAATACCAAGGCGGCACATCTCCATCTGGTACTGCGGGAAAACCTCAATACCTGCGCTGTTGCAGATATGACGAAGTATCGGGTAAGAGAACGAAGAACGAATCTTGTCAGCACAAGCATCGAAACGGTTCTTCTGCTCATGAACGAAGGCGTGCTGAACCGGATCGTCTGCTGTGGCGAAATGACTGAATACAGAGCGCACGCTTACGGCATTCTGATGTTTCAGACGTTGTATCAGCTCGTCAATCTCGTGCAACTGGAATCCGAGACGATGCATCCCGGAATCTATCTTGATATGAACCGGATAATTAGTTACACCCATTCGGAGTGCCTCCCGGGTGAATGCTTCGAGCAGACGGAATGAATAGATCTCCGGCTCAAGTGTATTTTCGATAAGTGTACGGAAAACCGACATTTCAGGGTTCATCACGATGATAGGCGTGCGAATACCCTGTCGGCGGAGTTCTGCGCCCTCATCAGCAACTGCAACTGCCAGATAATCCACATTCTGATCCTGCAGAGTTTTGGCAAGTTCATAGCTGCCAGTTCCATAGCCGAAAGCCTTGACCATACAGGTAAGCTTTGTGTCTGGATTCAGGTGGCTGCGATAACGGTTGAGATTATGGATGATAGCATCAAGATTGACTTCAAGGATAGTCTCATGACGACGGAGCTGAAGCTGATCGCTGATCTTCTCAAACTGGAATGAACGTGCCCCCTTCAGCAGAATAAGCTCATTCTGCAGACGGTTCAATTCGTCACTCTCCAGGAAATCCTGAGTATTCTCATAGAAGTCAGTAATCAGTCGGCATCCCGTGCGGTTAAGCTCTTCCAAGAGAAGGTGACTCGTCTGGAGCGAACGAGAACCGATGAGGATGAGTTTGCTCAAATGATAGAGCTGACAGAAC
This sequence comes from Bacteroidales bacterium, assembly GCA_045617885.1. GTDB lineage: Bacteria > Bacteroidota > Bacteroidia > Bacteroidales > UBA3663 > Liminaster. Next base: position 27,218 of record JAZLJN010000149.1, read on the forward strand.
TGTGCAATGCGGCGGCAGCGGTGCTGGTCATTAAGCAAAGCCTCCTGAATATCACTTAAAATCAGGGTATTCTTAAGGTTCTTAACGGAACGACGCTTCTGGAACTCCAATGCTGCCTCAAGAGAAGTGAGATCATTGCTGTATGCATCATTAATGATCATGCAGCCACGCTTTCCTTCCATTACTTCCAGACGCATAGCAAGTGGTGTCAGACGCTTCATCCTCTGGGCAATAGTCTCGGATGAATACCCAAGATAAAGCATCAGAGCAAGGCACTGGAGGGCGTTCTCAAGTGAAGCATCATCTGTCATAGGAATAGTGAATGATCCAGAGAAACCGAGGAAGAAATATTCTACCGTTGTACTCTGATCATCACGTCTGACTGAAAGAACCTCAATCTGTGCATCCTTATGCCTGCGTGTCCAAGCCATGCTTCGGGCACCAATGCCTGCAATCTCCAGAGCGTCCTGAATGCCCGGGATATCGGCAGAATAGATGATGATGTCACAATTCTTGAAGAGCTGAATCTTCTCAATGAGTTTCTGCTGATCGCTCTCAAATCCTGCTGCATGTGCCGTACCAATATTAGTAAGGATGCCGATAGTAGGTCGGATCACCTGTTCGAGACGCTCCATCTCACCTGCCTGACTGATACCGGCTTCGAAGATACCTAACTCACATTCTTCCGTCAGCTGCCAGACACTTAATGGTACACCAATCTGGCTGTTGTAGCTACGGGGACTCCTGACTACGATTCGATCCTCTCCTATCAACTGGTAGAGCCATTCCTTGACAATGGTTTTGCCATTGCTTCCGGTGATGCCCACGATGGCTTTGTCCTTGAATTCGCTCCTCTTATAGGCAGCAAGTTTCTGCAGGGCAAGAAGAGTGTTATCAACGATCAGGAACCAGGCTTCAGGACATGTGTTGCGAAACTCCTCATTACTGCGGGAGATAACAAATGCCCTTACTCCCTGCTGGTAGAGCTGTGGAATGTATTTGTGACCATCGCCCTTGCTGGTGACAAGCGCGAAAAAGAGTGTCTGGCTGGCAAAAGTAAGGCTGCGGCTATCTGTAAGCAGCAAAGAAACAGAAGGCTGCGTTGTAGCCGATGCTAACCGGTTGCCCTTGAGCGGGCAACCGAGTATATTAGAAATTTGACTTAGATTATACATTATTCTACGCGCAAACGGTCAAGATTAGACTTGGCCAATTCCTGTTGAGCATATTCCAATGTAATGTGAAACTCTGTGCAAGTATGATCTGATGGCAAACGGTACATTGCATCGAGCATGATTCCTTCAGTAATGCTTCGAAGTCCACGTGCTCCCAACTTGAACTCAATAGCCTTCTGCACGATGTAGTCATACACGGCATCGTCAAAGGTAAGGGTTATACCATCCATAGCAAAAAGCTTCTCGTATTGCTTTGTGATGGCATTCTTTGGTTCGGTAAGGATGCGACGGAGGGCTGCAGCATCAAGAGGTTCGAGGTAAGTGAGTACTGGCAGACGGCCGATAATCTCTGGGATCAAACCGAATGACTTGAGGTCAATCGGCGTGATGTACTGCAAAAGATTGTTTCGGTCAACCTCCTTGCGGGCAGGATCGGTAGAGAAACCGACCATCCTCGTATTGAGACGATTACCAATCTTTTGCTCGATACCATCAAATGCACCACCACAAATAAAGAGAATATTGGTAGTATCCACCTCAATCATCTTCTGTTCAGGATGCTTGCGTCCACCCTGTGGCGGTACATTGACCTTTGAGCCTTCAAGGAGTTTGAGCAAACCTTGCTGTACACCCTCGCCACTTACATCGCGCGTGATGGAAGGATTGTCGCTCTTACGGGCAATCTTATCAATCTCATCAATAAAGACGATGCCTCTTTCAGCCTTCTTGACATCATAATCACAGTTCATCAGGAGGCGGGTGATGATAGATTCGATATCTTCACCTACATAACCGGCTTCGGTAAGAACCGTGGCATCCACGATGGCGAAAGGAACTTTCAGTAATTTGGCAATGGTCTTGGCAAGAAGTGTCTTACCTGTACCGGTGCGGCCAACCATGATGATATTTGATTTCTCAATCTCTACACCATGCTTATCAACCGGTTGCATCAGACGCTTGTAATGGTTATAGACAGCCACGCAGAGATTACGCTTGGCATCGTCCTGACCAATAACATAACCATCCAGGAATTCTTTGATTTCCTTCGGCCTTGGCAACTCGGAAAGCTCCAGATCATTGTTGGATTTGCGTATCTTTGCCAACGCCTCCTCCACAATGATATGTGCCTGGTCAGCACATTCGTTGCAGATGAATCCGTTAAGACCCGAAATCAAGAGATCAACTTCACTACGGCTACGGCCACAGAAACTGCACTTATCTTCTATCTTGCGAGCCATTTACTTCTTTGTGAAAATCTTGTCAATCATTCCGTATTCCAAAGCCTCCTGTGCGGTGAGATAATGATCACGGTCACAATCCTTCTCAATCTGTTCGAAGGTCTGACCTGAGCAGTCGGCAAGAATCTGATACAGCTCATGCTTCAGTTTCTTGATCTCGTTGACAGCAATCTCCATATCGCTTGCCTGTCCTTGAGTACCACCTAATGGCTGATGGATCATTACACGGCTGTGAGGCAATGCAAAACGCTTACCCTTGGTGCCTGCTGCCAAAAGAACAGAAGCCATTGAGGCTGCCATACCGGTAACAACGGTCTGGACATCACTCTTGATGTAGTTCATAGTGTCATAGATGGCAAGACCGCCACTCACAATGCCACCAGGGGAATTGAGATAAAGGGTAATATCCTTGTCAGCATCTGTACTCTCAAGGAAAAGCAGCTGAGCCTGTACTACGTTGGCTGTGTACTCGTCAATCTCTGTACCAAGGAAGATGATACGATCCATCATCAAACGGCTGAATACATCCATCTGAGCAATGTTCAACTGACGCTCCTCAATAATAGATGGATTAATGTATGCGGCACGTGGCTGCATAACCTTACTCTGGAATCTCATGTAATCATCCAAAGCATGGCCATTCATACCTGCGTGACCAGTAGCATATTTGTAGAATTCGTTCTGATTCATATAATAATATTAAAAATGTATTAAGTTGAGTAATTCAAGTTTCGGAATTCTGAAACTTTAATTATGTAAAATAATAAATTGGTATTTTCTACAAGGAATTTAATGGAATAAAAGGAAAATCATAATAGATTGTATTTCTTGTAATTCCTTTAATTCCTTGTTCAATTTAAAACTCTTAGTAGTTTTGTCCAAATTATTATTTAAATGTTACTTAAGAGATGTGATAGGATAACGAAAGGGACAAATGAACAAGATGGAACATGCTTTACTTGAAGTTAGCAGCAATCTTGTTGCAAATCTCCTGCATCTCTTCAGAAGTAAGCTTCAGGTGCTCTTTCTTGAAGTCCATGTCGCCCTCCTGCTGCATAGGAATCACATGGATGTGTGCATGAGGCACCTCAAGACCCATAACGGTAATGCCTACCTTAACACAAGGGATGGCAGCCTTGATAGCAGCAGCCACGCGCTTGGTAAAGAGCATGTGTGCGGCAAGAAGATCGTCCTCCTCATCAAAAATGTAATCCACTTCCTGCTTAGGAATAACAAGTGTATGACCTTTAGCTACAGGATTGATGTCAAGAAAAGCATAGAACTTATCGTCCTCTGCTACTTTGTAGCTTGGAATCTCACCAGCTACTATACGAGAAAATATTGTCATGATAAAAGGGCTTTTTAGATACTAATCTCCAAAACCTCCAACTGCTGGATACCAGCTGGAACCTTTACTTCTACTACATCGCCAACCTTATGGCCAAGAAGAGCCTTGGCAACAGGAGTAGCAACGCTAATCTTACCTTCACGGAAATTTGCCTCTGACTCGGATACGATAGTATAGTTCAATTCCTTATTCATCTTCTTGTTGAGGAGTCGAACTTTGCTCATAATCTGAATCTTCTCACATGAGAGTTTGCTTGCATCAATGATTCGGGCATTAGCCACCTGATCCTTGAGCAAAGCAATCTTTGATTCGAGCTTGCCTTGAGCCTCCTTAGCGGCATCATATTCGGCATTTTCGCTAAGGTCTCCCTTATCGCGAGCTTCGGCAATTGCCTGGCTTGCCTTGGGACGTTCTACACTTTCGAGGTACTGAATTTCTTCAAGGATCTTCTTGTATCCTTCTTCAGACATGTAAGTTGCCATAGTGTTTTTCTTTTATTATTTTGATTATTTTATAGAATTCTGTTGATTAAAGAGTAATATATAAATCACATAGCGCAGAGCAATATGCCCCGCGTTATGTGTTAGATATCCCGTATCTTAAGAATCGTTTTTACAGCACCTTGCCTATAGCAGCATCGAGCTGTGAGTCATCTTCAATACGTGCTTTTGCTCCACCCTCACGATCCATTATAAATACTGTAGGAATGGTAGTAACATTATATAAAGATGCTGACGGACTATACTGGATACGAGCCTGCTCGTCATACAATACATCACGATCACGAACTACAATCCAAGGAACATTGTTGGCACTCACCTTCCAGAAGTTCTCGTCGAAGTCAAGGCAAACCTGATAGATCTGCAAACCACGGTTGTGGTACTTCTCGTACATCTTCTGAAGCATCATGTTGTGCGCAACAGATGCCTCACTATAGTAGGCAGTAAAGTCAAGGAGTACAACATCACCCTTGCCATTAATACTTGACAATGGAGTGAGATGATCTGTCTTGTCAATCAATTCCAGATCAATATAGGTAGTCTCAACCAGTTTGGTATTCTGTACCAAAGAGTCTGCAGCCTCCTGCTGTATGCGCATCTGGCGACGGGCAGCCTGACCCTCGTATGCACGCTGGGTAAGATAGGTGGTGCGTGGTGATTTTGGATAAATGGTATTCCAGAGATTTGCTACGGCACCAAAAGCTCGTGAGTCCTGTGCGTCAATCGGATTGAAGATCATCATGCCTGACACGGTCTCGAACAGCAGATAATAGCTGATAGGTGACGATGGGTCAGCATAGATATAATCCTTAAGAGCCTTCTGCTTATAATCATCAATTAAGGTGTTCAAACTGTCAGCATAAACCTTCTGTGAGAGCTTGCCAGCATTTCTGTCATCAGAAAGGTTGATGAGCGAACGACGGAAATTAGCGCCAAGATTAATTGCTTGCTTGAAATTAGAATTAAGTTCATCCTCTACTACATAATCTGTAGCGAACTTCTCTTTATTTGACTGAAGACGGATGGCTGTCTGAAGCGTATCGCTGATGACAGGAATAATCTGGTCATTCAGGATAAGGCAGAAGAAATCAGGGCCACCTTTCTCAACCTTAGGAGTGAACTTGAATTTGCCATTATCTCCTATTCGCAAGGTATCGATCAAAACAGGATTGTTTCCAGAGAGGTGCATCAAAACCATTTTCTCGCCCTTGGCGTTATCTACTTTGCCTTCGATGGTAACTGTACCCTTCTGATCAGCACATCCAGACATTAAAAAAGCAGCCACGAAAGCTACTAAATATAAATATATTTTTCTCATTATAAATATAAAAAGTGACGTGTTCTTGTAGTTTTAACGGTGCAAATATAGGACAAAAACTTTGTTATTGCAAGAAAAACTTCTTTAAAATTGCTAAAAAGGCATTTTTTGATGGTAAAATTTGATTATGCCGATAATTATTTGTAAATTTGCGCCCGATTATACGTGATTTATAAGTTAACACAAGTGATATTTTAAGATTATGGTAAACAATTTGGTCAATCCAATCAAGAAGACCATTACCCTAAGTGACGGACGCACCATCACACTTGAGACGGGTAAGGTAGCGAAGCAGGCAGATGGTGCCGTGGAGCTTCGCATGGGTGGCACTATGCTTTTAGCCACCGTTTGTACAGCACGTACCGTTACTCCGGGTACTGATTTCATGCCTCTTACTGTGGAGTACAAAGAGAAATATGCTTCAGCAGGTCGTTTCCCTGGTGGTTTTACAAAGCGTGAAGGCAAGGCAAGCGATTACGAGATTCTCACAAGCCGTCTTGTTGACCGTGCCCTCCGCCCTCTCTTCCCAAGCAATTATCATGCAGAGACATTTGTCAATGTAACCATGTATAGCTCTGACAAGGAGAATCAGCCAGATGCCCTTGCAGGCCTTGCAGCTTCAGCAGCTATGGCTGTAAGCGGCATTCCTTTCGAGGGTCCTATCTCAGAGGTTCGTGTGGTTCGTATCAATGGCGAATATGTCATTAATCCTACCTTTGCTCAAATGAAGCAGGCTGATATGGATCTTATGGTAGCTGCCACCTATGACAACATCATGATGGTAGAGGGCGAGATGGAAGAGGTTAGCGAGCAGGATCTGCTTGGCGCTCTTAAGGCTGCTCATGAGGCTATCAAGTCTCATTGCCTTGTTCAGAAGGAACTGATGGAGGCTGTAGGCAAGCCAATCTTTGAGTACTGCCATGAGGTGAATGATGATGAGCTTCGTGCTGACGTCAAGGCTAAGTGCTTCCAGGGCTGCTATGATATTGCCAAGAGCGGTAATAAGAACAAGCACGAGCGTGAGGCTTCATTCGAGGCTGTCAAGGAGGCTTACATCGAGGCTCTCCCGGAGGAGAAGAAGGAGGATGAGGAGTGGCTCGGTATGATTGACCGCTATTTCCATGATGTAGAGCGTGAGGCAATGCGTCGATGCGTTCTTGATGAGGGTACTCGTCTTGACGGTCGTGCATTGAACGAGGTTCGTCCTATCTGGATTGAGCCAGATTATATCCCAGGCCCTCACGGTTCGGCAATCTTCACACGTGGTGAGACACAGGCTTTGGTTAGCTGTACTCGCGGCACCAAGATGGATGAGAAGCTCGTGGATGACGTGCTTCGCAACGATTATGACAAA
>JAZLJN010000150.1:0-9393 GCA_045617885.1 Bacteroidales bacterium
ATAATAACTTGGTCAAAACTACTATATTTTTTATAGAACAAGGAATTGAAGGAATTAATAGGAATACATGCGGTTAAGAGTTCCTTAAATTCTACTGAATTCCTTGTAGAAAATACCAATTTATTATTTGTACTTAACTAAGTATGGTGATCATTATAGAAATTATGCCAGATAATTGGCAACACTAATAAATTACTGTTTTATTGAGAACTAATCACTGGCCTTGGGTCATTAGCACCAACTTTGCAGAGGGACTTCCCTACGCCATCATCACAACCTTAAGTGTGGTGATGCTTTCCGATATGGGAATGGGTAATGCAGAAGTAACGGCATGGACTGCCTCGTTGGCTCTGCCCTGGAGTATCAAGGCATTGTGGAGTCCTTGGGTAGGAGCCGGCAACCTGAAACGCTGGATGTGGACCATGCAGGTGGTGATAGCCTGCTGTCTGGTAGGCGTGGCTATCGGCGTGGTGGCAGCACCTTCGGATATCAGCCAAAGCAATGACTGGCTGGTGTGCGTGCTTGGGTCGCTGGCTGTAGCTGCTTTTGCCTCTGCCACCTACGATGTGGCTTGCGACGGCTATTATATGCAACGGCTTGACGAGGAGGGACAATCCTTCTTCGTAGGCATTCGCAGTACAGCTTACCGCTTGAGCATGATCTTCGCCAGCGGACTGCTAACCTCCCTTGTGGGACAGCTTGCCAAAAAGGCTGTCAAAGAATCACCCGACCTTGCTATGCGCCAGGGTTGGGTTTTTGTCATGTTTGGCGCTTCCATGCTGATGCTGCTGTTCGCTCTGGTACACTGGCGCTGGCTGAAGAGTGGAGAAAAAAAAGGAAAGGTTAAAAGTGAAAAGTTAAAAGTTAATGGAGAGGAGGGCGGTTATATTGATGCGCTTCGCTCCTTCATACAGAAACCGGGATTGTGGTTTATCCTCCTTTTCTTGCTGTTTTACCGCTTGGGTGAGGCGCTGCTCAGCAAGATGACTATTCTCTTCCTCAAAGCCCCTGTGGCAGAGGGCGGACTGGGATTGGACAATGAGGAATATGGAATGATTTATGGAACGGTGGGCGTAGGCGCTTTGATTCTGGGCGGTATTGCAGGCGGCATGCTTGTGTCACGCTACGGACTGCGGCGCTGTATCCTCCCGCTGGCACTGGCACTGAACCTGCCCGACCTCCTGTATGTATGGATGAGCATAGCGCAACCCGACAACCGCTGGCTGATAGGAACGCTGGTAGGTGTGGAACAGCTGGGCTATGGCTTGGGATTTACTGCCTATATGGTCTATATGCTTCAGTCTGCTGAAGGTAAATATGCTACGGCACACTATGCTATAATCACTGCACTGATGTCAGTGGGCATGATGATACCATCCATGCTGTCAGGCTTGATGCAGGAACATCTGGGATATACGGATTTCTTCTGGACTGTGATAGCCTGTACGATTCCGGGCATCTTCCTGTCATTACTATTAATCAAGAGAATCAAATGAGAAGAATGCTTTCGCTGCTGATCCTTATGCTGGCGGGGATGGGCATACTGCTGGCTGGCGAGCCGGGTAAGGTGATAGATATCAGCACACAGGAACAGTTTGCTTCCCTTGATGAACAGGTGAAGAAATACCTGAAACAGGGTGTGACTACGATAGATGTGGTTCTCCAGTCAGGCATCTATTACTATGGCGAGAAGCATCTGGATCTCTCTTCTGTTGCCTATCCGGAGGCTACGGTAACAATCACCGGACATGATGCCATGCTGGTAGCCAAGGATCTGGGTGCGGCACGCACTTGGCAGGATGGAACTTTCGATGCTAAGAGCCGCAGCGACGTGAACCGGTGGAGTACACTGGAGCAGAGCCCATCAATGGTAGAGGTAATAGACAAGGATGAGAAGATCTGCCGCATTCGGACACCCCGCAAGCAGAAGAAAAAGAGTGGCGTGCAGTGTGAGGGAGAGTATCTGCAACTGACCGAATGGTATGACAGCAAGATCTATCCTGTGATGCGCCATGATAAGAAATACATCTATTTCCTTGCCCCAGACCTGAAGTATTCACAGAGCTTTGGAGACTGGAATGTCAATTATGACCTTGCGTATGGGCATGTGACGCCCCGATACCGGACTATGACGCAGCATTGCGCCTCAGAGACAGTCACCTTCTGCCAGGCAAGTACCTTTGTCAACCTCTGGCACTCCCAGCTGAAGCAGTTTGCGCTGCATGGCATAGCTTTCGGTCCGAATAATGGAAAGGCGCCGCTGATAGATACTGATATGTTTGAGACCAGTTCGCTGCTGATAGAGGATTGTACCTTCAGCGGAGTAAGAGGTCTGGTTTTGAAGGTCTGGCACACAGATAATGTGACGGTACGTTCCAATACCTTCGACGGATGCTATGCGGATGGCATTGAATCCCATAATATGTGCCGGAATACCCAAGTGACAGGCAATCACTTCCGTAATCATGGCGAGGGAATGCGCCAAAACTTTGCCGTCATCTGCCGAGGAGAGGATTTCCTGATCAAAGACAATACCTTCCGTAACTTCAGTTATTCGGCAATAGGCGTTGGCGTATGGTATGGAAATCAGAAGAAAGGTCCTGTGACGGGTATGGTGGCGGGCAATGACATCGCCTTTGAGCAGGATTACTACAATAACTATTCGCGTCATACCCTGATGGATGGCGGTGCCATCTATACTTGGACGATTCAGGATAAGGTGGACATCATACTGAATACGATAGACCGCTACCGAGGAATGCGTGACTATAGAGGAATCTTCTGCGATGACGGTGCCAAAAACCTTACTATACGCAATAATACCGTGAAGAATATCGGCGAGGACTGCTGGTGTATTGACCTGCGTTGGGTAGATAATGTGAGCGATAAAGTCCCAGACCATAATACGGGCAACGTGGTGACAGACAACAATGTGGATGGCCGCGTGCGTTTTGAATAGGCAAGCACCCTTTGGCTCCCCCATAGGGAGCAACACGCATAATAAACTCCATTAATTTACGAAAAAATGGGAATTCATGATGTTTTTTGCAATGATTTTATCATTTTTATTAATAAAAATTTGGTAAAGATAGCATAAATGAATTATATTTGCAGCATCACTACATAAAACTGAACCATAGTTTTTACCCATGGAATTCCTATTTCGCGAACTACGTATCGACGTCATGATGCTGTTTCTGGTAATCTATCTGATTGCCAAAACATTCCGTCGTCGAAACGAAAGCCTTAAACATAAAACTTTTCACCAACTGTTGTGGGTGGGCCTGATGCAGGTCCTCCTGGTAATGGCTATTCTGTATGGTGATAAAGTGCCGCACATGCCCGTTGTCGTTGACTTCATCATACTGCTCGCCTATTTCTTCGGACTCTGTCTTTGTACGTATGGCTGGTTCATGTATTCGGAAATCACCTGCGAGAGTACACTTGTGAACAACCGGAGAGTACGTATCCTGCTTATCGCACCACTGGTATTCTATTTCCTGCTGTGCGCCACATCCTGGTGGACGAAACTGCTGATGTACGTGGATGAAGATGGTATTTATCAGCGCGGCAGCTGGTCGTTCCTGCAGTTCCTTATCCCAGGTGTCTATGCCATTGTGCTCGTCTGTCGAGCCCTGGCGCGCTGGAGAAAGGTGAAGAAGTTCGATGCCTATCAGCGCGGCGTGCTTTTCTTCCCGATGGTTCATGCGGTGGCCATCGTGTTGCAGATACTATACGGCGGTGACTATATCGTGATAGCAACCATCACTTCGCTGGCAGTAGCATACATCGAACTTTATACGATTGAAGAGTTCGAACTTGACACCGCCATCCAGCAGGCAACGGCACAGCAACGTGAAAAGAATATCATTGAGGCACTCCATACTGATACGCTTACGGGACTACGTAACCGGCGATATCTGTATCAGAAGCTTCAGACGATCCTTGACCAGAAGCTTCAGATGATTTATTATGCGGTCAATATGCATGACTTTAAGCGTATCAATCTGCGATATGGACAGAAAAAGGGTGATTCGCTGATTATTGCCATTGCAGAGGCGTTGAGCGAGGCATTCCCGGATCTGGAGGTCTGCCGTCAGTCAGGTGATGAATTCAGTTTCATCGTTGAGCCGAAGGATTTCAATCAGTCAGAGATGAGCGGTGTGGCTCACAAACTGTTTGGAGCTCTGCATAAGATCCAGGTGGAGGGAATGGAGGACGAACGTTTCAACTTTGCCGTCGGAGCAGTCTGCATCAGTCCTGCTGACTACAAGAATCCGGACGAAGTACTTGTGGAGGGGGAAATTGCCATTAGGAAAGCGCGTGAACACACGGGTAATTTCATCTGGTCAGAACAGAACTCATTCCCTGATGTGGAGGGTTGCTTTATCGAACTGAGCGAAGACCGTGTGCTGTATGATGGACTGAATACCCGATTGTTTTCAATCCATGACGACCAGGATTGGTTTAACTATCTGCATGATGGTGCCAAACTGAAGGAGAATATGTTCAGTCGCAATGTTTCGAACATTGACGATATCCTGGCTTATTACAGAAATAAGGGATTGCCGGGGTTTGAGTATGAGCATCTGTTCCAATTGGTCATCAAGTATGCAGCCAGCATTGATCCGTTCATGTTTGAGATGCTGGTTGGTGACATACTGATTCCATACTTTGAGTCGCTTCCTTCTACTGACCGGGAATGCTCGTACCTTGGACATCTCTATCTGCTGATGGCAGACAGTCTTATTTCGGTATTGCGTATGGGCGATCCATCACAGGCTGCACGAATCAGGGAATTCATTCAGAAGTCACGGGACATCACACGCCACTTCCCACATGATTCCATTCATTTTGAGCCATATTTCTATACACTCTGTGAGATTGTAGGCCACTATGAGAGTCTGCAGGGTGCGTTGTTCGACATCCAATACGCCGATGAAGCCTATGAGGAGCTGCGCGAACTGCTTATTGGTGCTGACCGCTTCGTGGCGTTTGACGATGCAGCACATCACTACTTTATGGATCTGGTTGACAATGCCCGTCTGTACCCAATCTACCGCGCATGTTACTTGCTTCGCATCAAGCGGACTCTCACTCCGGCAGAGAAGGAAGAATTCCAGCAGCGCATCAGTTATATCAAAGCACACCAGGAGAATGGCATCTATGACTTGGCGGCTGACAATGGACAGCACAAGCATTTCGTGAAATTCCTGCAGTCACTTCTGTTTGAGAATCTGACAGATTGTGCGATTCTGGAGAATCTCATGTCGGCACTCCATGAGTTCCGCACGAATCCAGCGTATCACGTATCAGACTCGAATATCGTGGCTATTACCTATCTCTTCCTGGGGGCTTCACAGGCGCTGGTTGACTGTGCAAAATCTGACGAAGAGAAACGGCGCATCGGTATTGAGGGTATGGAACTGCTGATTGAGATTCTGCGCAAACGCCAGTCGTATGCTACGGATAATCAGGTGATATTCCTTATTCAGGTGCTGATGAAGTCAATGTTCAGCTCACCTATACTTTCTCCTGCGTTGAAGTTTCATTACTTCAAGCAGGCGATGTCGGCATCGATGCTCGATACCTATTGCCATAGTAAAGCCGTATCAAGCTATGCCAAGCTGATACTGGCTAATATCATTGATGAGCGTCCGGAACTGCTGGTAGGTGCAGACCGCCCATATCAGACCAAGGAAGAGGTCAAGGCCAATCGCGAGAACCTGCTCGGCTTCATGGAATGCGCCTGTATGCTGCACGATATCGGCAAGATGAATATCACGCAAATCACAAGCAACGCATATCGCCGCCTTACCGATCAGGAATTCGGGTTCATCCGCCGCCATCCGGCTTTCGGTATCAGTTACCTGATGGAAGATAAGGCATTTGAGGTGTTCTATCCATTCGTTTACGAACACCACCGCTGGTGGAATGGTGAGGCTGGCTATCCAAAGGTGGCAGCCAACGAGCCGACGTCGATACTTAAAGTGCTGGTGGATATCCTCAGCATCTGTGACTCGCTGGAGGCAGCTACGTCACGCATCGGTCGTAACTATCGTTCGGCAAAAAGCTTCCTGCAGATCCTTGATGAATTCATTGCCGATGCAGGGGTGCGTTACAGCGCCGAAGTTGTGAATTTTATCCTCAGTAGTCAGAGTACCTTCTATCAGTTGCGTCTGATGGTAGATAAGAACTGGCAGAATGAATATCTGGCTATCTTCCAGGAGGTGGTTACACAACCGGATGCAGACTATCGTACCATCACAGAGAGTGAGCTGCCGGACTATAAAGCTCACAGTCTGGCAGGACAAGAGCAACTGCCAATGGAGAGTCAGCATCGCAGTTTTGATGTGCCAGAATGGTATAAAAGTATGGGACAGGAGGAGCAGTCAATCTTTGCATCCACATTGTTCGAATATTCGCGCATGATGTCGCAGTATGAGAAGTCGGTCATCTTCTTCTATAACGTTGATTCTGACAGGGTAGGCTTCCTGCACCCAACACCCGAAGGGACAGTGGAGACAATCTTCATTAATCACTTCTCCGAACAGCGCATCAACCTCGTCTTGTCAGAGGAGGGTTATCACAAGGCTATCGGCATCATTCATCGTATCATTGATGAGCCGGACTTCCCGAAGAGGGGCGAGGCGAAGCTGGAATACAGTGACAAACGCCGCTGCCTGATGGCGACCTATACCAGCATCGTGAGTCAGGAGGGTCAGGTGCTCTCAATAGCCGGACGTCTGATGGATATCACACTCTCGACTGACCGCCTGCTGCAGACTATCAACAACCAGAATAAGTTCATTGAGATCTTTGACAGTATCCGCAATGTGTACGTGACTGCCATCTATTCGGATGTGGAGTTCCAGAACTTTGAGATCATAAAGACCTTCCCGATGCTCGATGAAGCAGCGAAGCATATGAAGGATACGGTGGATCTGAAGTATTTCGTGTGCAAGTATATCGTGGATGACCAATACCAGGAGGCATTCCTCAAATTCTTTGACCATACTACGGTGAGAGAACGACTGCATGGCAAGCCCTATCTGTCATTGGAGTATCACTCAAAACAGTCGGGCTGGCTGCTGGGACGTCTGATTCCTGTAAGGTTTGATACCAGTGGCAACATCACGCACCTGATCTTCGTATGCGAAAGTATAGAGCAGGAGCATGAGCAGAGGGTATTCCTGCAGTATGCTGCCTCTTATGACTCCATGACGAATCTGCTGAACCGAGCTCATGGTCAGGAATTGATAAGCGAGGAGATTGCCAAGGGCAAGCCGCAGATATTTGCCATCCTTGACTGTGATCATTTCAAGCAGATCAATGACCAGCTGAGTCATCTGGTGGGTGATAAGGTGCTGAACGGTCAGGGGCAGATCCTCAAGGAATTCTTTGCCAATAACCTGTGCATGCGTCTGGGTGGCGATGAGTTTGTGGCTTACATCAATGGTGATGAGGCAAATCGCCTGATCAACTCTTTCAATGGCCTCCGGCAGCATTTCGATCAACTGAAACAAAAACTTTCAGAATTGCGCCTTGCCGAACTTGAGAACATTCCACCAACTATGAGCATGGGCGTAGTTTATACCCCAGCCGGAGCAGAAGTGCAGAACTTCGATTCTCTCTATAAGGTGGCTGATGAGGCATTGAAACAGAGTAAGAAAAAGCGTGTAGGCACGATAACGATCAGTGAGATGCCTTCTTGATGAAACACAGATAAGTATCAAATAACAAATATCACCACCTGCGCTACAGACCAATGTAGTGGGGGTGGTGATACTTGTTATTTGTTACTTTGGAGTTGATGTCAACGGTTGACACAGCTCCTTGTGAACCCGTACGGAGTCGAACCGTAATCGAAGGAACCGGAATCCTTTATTCTATCCATTGAACTACGGGTCCAGAATTATTCAATGCGGGTGCAAAGATACACTTATTTGGGCAGAAATCCAAATTTTGAGTATAGATTTTTGGCGGTTTAGTAAATAATCCCTATTTTTGCATCACAATATCCAGCAATTTGTAATTCTAAATAAGTCATGCAAGTTCAAATTGAGGAAACGTGGCGTGCACAACTTCAGCCACAGTTTGACAGTGCCTATTTTGAGATTCTGACCCGTTTTGTCCGTCAGTCATACCAGACATCCGTCTGCTATCCACCGGGCAAAATGATATTCGAGGCATTCAACCGTACTCCATTCGATGCGGTAAAGGTGGTTATCCTCGGACAGGACCCTTATCATGGACCTAATCAGGCACATGGGCTGTGCTTTTCGGTGCAGCGAGGTATTCAGCCGCCGCCGTCGCTCGTCAATATATATAAAGAATTGTGTGACGAATACAATCAGCCGGGGGCGATCGGACAGATTTTCCCCAATGTGCCTCGCCGGACAGAGCTGCCACAGTGTGGCGATCTGAGTGGCTGGGCCGACCAGGGCGTATTGCTGCTTAACGCTACGCTGACAGTTCAGGCGGGTCATGCCGGCAGTCATCAGGGAAAAGGCTGGGAGACCTTTACGGATGCCGCCATCCAAGCGCTTGCTGCGCAGAAGGAGCACCTGGTGTTCCTTCTATGGGGCTCTTATGCCCAGCAGAAGGGACGTGTCATTGACCGTCAGCGCCACCTCGTGCTTGAGACGGCTCATCCCTCTCCGCTCTCTGCATATAGGGGATTCTTCGGCTGCCAGCATTTTGCCAAAGCCAATCAGTACCTGATTCAGCATGGGATAGACCCAATCCAATGGCTTTGATCTTGGAGCGATTGCACCATCTTCAAAGGCAAGAAACCAGATAATTTTTAAATGTAGAAATGTCAAAAACAAACATTTTTACATTTTTTTGTCCCCATAAAGGTCAATAGTTGGGTGTTAATTATTGATTTTTAGGAATTTTTCGTATCTTTGCACCCGCTATTCGGTCGAAAACTAACGTTGGAGGACCGTATACATATTTAAATTAATAATATAAACGCTAAAAAGGTTCAAAAAATGAATCACTACGAAACCGTTTTCATTTTGACTCCCGTTTTATCTGATGCTCAGGTAAAGGAAACGGTAGAAGGCGTAAAGGCTGAGCTCGCTAAGCGTGGTGCTACCATCGTTAACGAGGAGGCTTGGGGTATGAAGAAGCTCGCTTATCCAATCGAGAAGAAATCTACCGGCTTCTACTTCTTCCTGGAGTTCGACGGCGAAGGCACCGTCGTTGCAAAGCTCGAGACTTATTTCCGTCGTCAGGATCGCGTGATCCGTTTCATCACTGTTAAGAATGAGAAGTACGCTGCAGAGTATGCTGCAAAGCGTCGTTCACTCAAGGCAGCTAAAGCACAGGAGGCATAATCATGGCAGAAGTATCAGAAATCCGCTACCTGACCCCAGTGTCAGTTGA
>JAZLJN010000151.1:0-24684 GCA_045617885.1 Bacteroidales bacterium
GTAAGCACGCATAAAGAGGAGTTCACCCTTAGTCTGGTTACGAGCCTCTTCGTCAGCGATGTTGTCAATTACTGCAAGTGCAGCATTGGCACGTGTGATGGTCTCGTAAGCATAGGTCCAGAGGTCCTGCATCTGGTTGGTCTGAGCATACATGAGCTTGTCAAGAGCCTGCCACCATGGGTCACCAAGACCAGCGCCACCGAACATATCGTCAGACATAATGTTTGCTACAGAGAAGTACTGCTCAAGGTTATTGCCCTGGAAAGGACCATAGAAGCATGACTTGTAAACGGCTGCAACCATCTTGTCAACGTCCTCAGTAGTTGATGGGAAGTTAGTGCTGTTCTTGCCAGTGTAGTCTTGTGAATCGAGGAAGTCCTCGCAAGAGGTCAGGGCAAGAGTTGCAGCAGCCAATATAAATAATTTTTTCATAATTTCTGTTGTTTTGTTGGATTGTGATATTAGAACTTAATGTTTACACCAACGAGGTAGGTACGTGGAGCTGGATATACGCCAGTATCGATACCAGCAGCCCAAGAGTTATTAGTACCACCATCCATACCAACTTCAGGATCCATGCCAGTATAGTCGGTGAAGGTATAGAGGTTGTTAGCTGCAACATAAAGACGGAGCTGACCGAATGGGCACTGCTTCCAAACGTTCTTGAAGTCATAACCGAGGGTTACGTTAGCGATACGGAAATAGTCACCATCCTCAAGCATAGCAGAAGACATGTTCTTCCAGTTTGGAGTGTCGAAACCGTCGAAAATTGGGAGCTTATTGCTGGTGCCTTCACCCTTCCAAGAACCGTAAACGATCTTCTTGTTGAGGTTCTGCTCCAGGAAGTCCTGGTTAGCCCAAGTGCGGAGGATCTGCTGACCGAATGCACCATTACCAGTTACAGAGAAGTCAAAGCCCTTATAAGAGAGGTTAGCGCTTACGCCAAGAGTGAAGTCTGGGTGAGGATCGCCAATGAAGGTACGGTCGTTGTCATCGATAGCACCGTCACCATTAGCATCAACAAAGATCAGGTCACCAGGACGGAGTTTGTCATTACCACCATGTACCTTGTCCTCATACTTCTTAGAGAACTCAGCGATTTCGTCACCATTCTGGAATACGCCATCAGTCTTGTAGCCATAGAAGAAACCGATAGGCTGACCTACCTGTGCACGATAGATCTCACCCTCGAGCTGGTGCCATACTGCGCCAGGACCATGGATGATACCCTCGGCATTAGCCAGCTTGGTAACCTCGTTCTTGTTGAATGAAGTATTTACAGAGAGACCATAGCGAAGGCCATTATTGAGCTGATCGTTCCAGTTAACTGCAATCTCGTAACCGGTATTCTCTACGTCACCACCATTGATATATGGAGCACCAATACCGTAAACGCCGAGGATTGGAGCACGAACGAGCCAGTCCTTAGTTGACTTCTTGTACCAGTCGAATGCCAAGCCGAGGCGGCTGCCAAAGAAGCGAGCGTCGATACCGAGGTCAAGCTGCTCTGAGGTCTCCCAAGTAAGGTCTGGGTTACCAAGTACGTTGAATGAACCACCAGTAGTAGCCTCCTCATGGTTGCCAGCACCGAAGAAGTAGCTGTTAGCAGTTGAGAAACCTACCTGAGTCAGGTACTGGAAGTTAGGAATGTTACAGTTACCATTCTGGCCCCAAGAAGCACGGAGCTTCAAGAAGTCCATCCAAGACTGAGTGCTCTCCATAAAGCTCTCGTTGGTAAGTACCCAACCGGCAGATGCAGATGGGAAGACACCCCAACGATGACCACGAGCGAAGTTAGAAGAACCGTCGGCACGTACAGTTGCCTGCAACATGTACTTCTCAGCGAAGTTGTAGTTAACACGACCAAAGAATGAAGCGAGTGAGCTATCATTTGCAGGACTACCACCTACGCTGACGTCAGCGAGCTTCTTAATCTGGGCATTGTTGATGTAAGCATGATCCCAGCTGTCACCGAAGAGGAGGTTGTTGCCTGAGGCATTGAGGCTCTCACCATAAGCATTCTGCTCGATGGACTGACCAACAACAACATTGACGTTATTCTTGTTTACGTCCATAGTATAGGTCAAAGTATTCTCAAGAGAAATATTTGACCACAAGCTCATTGACTGAGAAGCCTGATCCTGATCTGCTACATTGGTACCAGATGCATGGATGCGGGTCATTGAGTGATATGAGTTGAAACCGAAACGATAACCGAACTGAGACTTGAAGATCAGGTTCTTGATTGGCTGAATCTCCAAATATGCGCTTGCACTGACATTCCAGTTGTTGCTTTCATTCAAGCCCTGGCTGGTAGTAGCTGCGATAGCCATTGGGTTGACAGCAGAACCGAGAGTCCAACCATTGGCGGCCATCTCCTTGTTGGTATAGTAGTTGCCATTCTCATCATAAACAGGGAGCAATGGGTTAGCATTCATGAGGTCATGAACGTTGTTCCAGTACATGCTGCTCTGAGAGATACCACGACGGCTGCTCTTGTTGATGTTCAGGTTCTCACCTACAGTGATGACGTCGAACTTACCCGTCTTAGACTTCAAGATAGCGTGAGAAGAGTTGAGACGGACGCTGTAACGCTCGAACTGAGACTGAGTCTCACCACCGAGGATACCATCCTGACCAGTGTAAGAAACACCGAGAGAGAACTTAGAAACGTCATTGCCACCAGCCATGCTGATAGAATGGTTCTGGGTCATGGCACCCTTGTGATATGACTCGTTGAACCAGTCGGTACCCTTCCAACCATTCTGAAGCTTCTGGTAGATGTCAGCAGGGAGCTTAGCCTCCCACTCAGGAACAGCAGCGCCACCGTTGAATTCACGAAGCTTACGGCTGTAAACGTACTCCTGAGCATTCAGAGCATCTGGAGCCTTGGCAAGATACTGCTGACCATAGTAGCCATCATAGTTAACCTGCATCTTACCAGACTTACCCTGACGAGTAGTAACGAGGATTACACCATTGGCAGCACGAGCACCGTAGATTGCTGCAGAGGCAGCATCCTTCAATACGTCGATAGACTCAATGTCTGAAGGGTTGAGGTCATTCAGGTTACCACCTGCAACACCATCGATAACGTACAATGGGTCAGAGTTACCAGTAGTACCGATACCACGGATATTTACCTTGAAACCTTCACCAGCCTGGCCGCTGTTCTGCATGATCATAACACCAGGGGTCTGGCTCTGCATAGCGGTAAGTGCAGAAGTGGTAGAGAGCTTAGAGAGGTCGTCACCCTTAACCTGTACGGTAGCACCAGTCACGAGTTTCTTCTTCTGAACACCATAACCAACAACGACAACGTCCTCAAGTGACTGGCTGTCCTCCTTCAAGGTGACAGACATGTTGGCAGCAGCCTTGACAGTCTGGGTGGCATAACCTACAAACGAGATCTCGAGGGTTGAGCCTGCAGGAGTGTTCAAAGAGAACTTGCCATCAAGGTCTGTGATAGTACCATTGGTTGTACCCTTCACGCGAATGTTGGCACCGATGACTGGTTCACCAAGATCATCGACAACGGTACCTGTGATGTTCTGACTCTGAGCCTTGATGGTATTCATCATACCAGGAGCTACGAAACCAGGAGCACCACTAGCAAGCAGGACGGTTGCGCCGGCTGCAAGCCAAGTTTTTCTTGTTTTGATACTCATTGATTAATAAGTTAAATAAGTATGTTAATAATAAAGGATAAAGTTCACCACATCAAAACAACCCACGTGTCCTATTCCAAGAATAGGAACGTAGTTTTATTTGTGCTATATAATATAATTAGGTGTTTATCGTTATTTTTTATGTACCAATAATGTGCATTATCGGAACCTATTATCTGACAAAAAAAAGACTGACCTCAGAAGAGATCAGTCCTTATTTATTTCTTAAGGTTCACGGGAAGATTCCTATTACCATTCTACTATTTTGTCAATGATTTCACGCTGCTCTTGTGACGTCATCCGAAGGTAAATCTTCGTAGTGTCAAGGCTCTCGTGTCCTAACAGATCGGCAAGCATGGAGAGGTCGTTCTTCGTCTCAAGGAATTTCTTGGCAAAAAGATGTCTGAAAGCATGGGGATGCACAAGGTGCTTGTCAATACCATAGCGTTCAGCCCGCCTGCCAAGACCTTTGGTGATGCCTCTGATGCTGATGGCTTGTCCTTCATGATTCAGGAATAGCGGACCCTCTGATCTTTTCTGCTCTGACAGCCATTCAATCAGCTGGGACTGAAGTGTGTGTGGTATATAGATACGGCGTACTTTATTGCCTTTCGAACGGATATCGAGCATGCCTTTAAAAATATGTTCCACACGAAGTTGGACCAATTCACTGACACGAACACCGGTAGCAGCTAATGTCCAGACGACATAGTACCACTTCTGGTCATTCTCAGACTTTAGACAACTCTTGAAACGAAGGTAATCCGAATATCCGATTACAGCATCCAGATAACTGTTCTGCTGGCATTTTATCAATTGAAGACTTACGTCATTAATGCCAACAAACTTCAAGAACTTGTTAAAGGCAATAATCCGGAGATTAGCGCTTTTAGGACAATAATGCTGCTCCAGATATTTCTGATACAACTCTACATTTTCCCGACTCAATACACCACTATATATATTATAATATGTGTAAACCGAAACCATGTAGGATTTCACTGTGTTTTCTGACATACTCCGAGTGGTCAGAAACTGCTTAAATTCATCCACAAACTTCTTCATTAAATATTTGTTTTCAATACCAAAAATGCATATCGTTGCCCAAGGCAAAAGGAGTTTTTAAGAAGAGAATACAATGATAATAGGATAAACCTTGACAAAAATATACACTTTTTGTTAAAATAGTTAAATTGAATAGTTAAATACATTGTGCAAATAATAAAATATAAATTAATAAAAGTATCTTTGCAGCGCTGAAATATGGGCTTATTGGGCATTTTTAACAAAAAAGTTCCGATAATGCACATTATAGGTAACAAATTCTGCCTCTAAAATAACAAGAAAAGACGCATAAGAATTATTCCTAAATTGCAACATCACGTACTATTTTATTAACATACCTATTTAAATTCAATCAATGAGTATCAAAACAAGAAAAACTTGGCTTGCAGTCGGTGCAACCGTCCTGCTTGCTAGTGGTGCTCCTGGTTTCGTAGCCCCTGGTATGATGAATACCATCAAGGCTCAGACTCAGAACATCACAGGTACTGTTGTCGATGATCTTGGTGAACCAGTCATCGGTGCCAACATTCGCGTGAAGGGTACAACCAATGGTACTATCACAGACCTTGATGGCAAGTTCTCTTTGAACACTCCTGCAGGCTCAACCCTCGAAGTTTCATTCGTAGGTTACGCTACCCAGACCGTTAAGGCTGCAGCAGGCATGACTGTTACCCTGAAGGAGGACAGCCAGTCACTTGAGGACGTTGTCGTTGTTGGTTACGGTACACAGAAGAAGAAGCTCGTTACCGGTGCTACCGTACAGGTTAAGGGTGACGAAATCGCTAAGCTCAACACCACCAATGCTTTGGAGGCAATGGCATCATCTTCTCCTGGTGTGCAGATTACCCAGTCATCTTCACAGCCTGGTAAGGGCTTCAAGGTTTATATCCGTGGTATCGGTACCATCGGTGATGCTTCACCACTTTACGTTATTGACGGTGTAGCTGGCGGTAGCCTCGACGGCATCAACCCTAACGATATCGAGAGCATCGACGTATTGAAGGATGCTGCTTCGGCTGCTATCTATGGTGCTCGTGCTGCTAACGGTGTAATTCTTGTTACTACCAAGCAGGGCAAGCAGGGCAAGGTTGAGATTACCTACAACGGTTCTATGGGCTGGTCAAATGCTTATAAGCGTCCTGCACTCTTGAATGCACAGCAGTACATGAACATCATGGATGAGTACACCATCAATACTGCTGGTGTAAAGATGGACTGGGCAAGCTATGTTCCAGCAGACATCCTCAACAAGGTTAAGAATGGCTGGGAAGGCACCGACTGGTGGGATGTATTCATCAACAAGAATGCCCAGCAGAAGAACCATTCAGTTTCTTTGACTGGCGGTTCTGACCGTTCTAAGTTCGCCATGTCTTACACCTATACCGGCAACGAAGGTATCATGGGTGCTAATATGGCTTCTTTCTACAATCGTAACACTTTCCGTATCAATAGCGATCACGTACTCCTCAAGGCTAAAGATTTCGACGCTATCACCATCGGTGAGAACGTTTCAGTAAGCTACAACAAGAGCCATGACCTCGCAGAGGACGGCATGTACTGGAGCTACATCCACTCACTCCTCCAGACCACTCCTCTCATGCCTCAGTTCACTGAAGATGGCAAAGAATACTATTATCAGGAGGCAGATGGTACTCTCGCTTATGGTAAGGACTGGAATACTGCAATCTTCAGCAACCCATGGATTAACCTCGTACATGGTGGCTTCAACTCAATGGCAGAGAGCCGCAACATCGGCATAAGTGCTTCTGCACACATCGTTATTCAGCCTATCAAGGGTTTGAAGTGGCGTACTCAGTATAATATTTATTGGGGTGCAAATTCTTATCGCAACTTTACTGAACCACGTTCTTCTGGTTTCAGCAATGCTACTGTTTCTTCATATAGTGCTAACCAGAGCATGGGTATTCACTCTAACTACTCTATAGAGAATACCCTCTCTTACGATCTCCCTATCCTGAAGGGCCACAAGATTAGTGTTCTCGCTGGTCAGAGCTTTGAGGCAAACATCTGGGGTGTCAATCTTTCTGGTTCAAACTCTGTTGATGGAGACAAGAAGCTTGGTACTCTTAATGGCTGGTCTTCTGCTTACATGACCAACTTCAAGCTTGCAGACATTACCAGTGTCGGCATGTCTGGTAGCCCAGACGATGAGCGTTACCTCGCTTCTTGGTTCGGTCGTTTGAACTGGGACTACAAGGAGAAGTATATGGCTACCGTTACCGTACGTACCGATGGTTCTTCTAACTTCAACAAGGGTCATCGTTGGGGTGTATTCCCATCGGCATCTGCTGGTTGGGTAATTACCAACGAGAACTTCATGGAGAACACTCAGAACTGGTTGGACTTCTTTAAGATCCGCGCATCTTGGGGTCAGAACGGTAACTGCTCTATCCCAGCTTATCAGTATCTTGCTACTATCAAGTATTCTGGTTCGGCTAATGACAATGGCTATAAGTTCGGTGATGACATTGAGACTTCTACTGGTGGTACTCCAAATGCTGGTGCATACGCAACCATCGTTCCAAATCCTGACCTCACCTGGGAGACCTCAGAGCAGCTCGACCTCGGCTTCGATGCACGCTTGCTCGACAGCCGTCTGGGCTTGAACTTCGACTGGTATAAGAAGACCACTAAGGATTGGTTGATTTCTGCTCCTCATAGAGCTATTGATGGTACCAACCCAGCATATATCAATGGTGGTGACGTAGAGAATACCGGTTTCGAACTTTCACTTTCTTGGAACGACAAGATTGGTAAGGATCTCCGCTACAACGCAAGCGTAAACTTCGCAACCAACAAGAACAAGGTAACACGTATTGCTAACCCTACTGGCTATATTGATGGCCCTGGCGGTGTGCTTTCTCAGGGTACTGAGTTCATCTACCGTGCTGAGGTAGGTAAGCCTATCGGTTATTTCTATGGCATGTCTTACAGCGGCATCTGGCAGTCTCAGGAAGAAATTGATGCAGCACGTGCAGCTGGCAAGCCTGTCCTTAGCAATGCACAGCCTGGCGACTGCATCTGGGATGACTGGAATGGCGATGGTCAGATTGACTATGCAGAAGGCGCTAACAGCGACCGTCATGAGATCGGCAATCCTAACCCAGACGTTACTCTTGGTGTAAACCTTGGCCTCTCTTATAAGGGTCTTGACTTCTCTGTAAACGGTGCAGGTGCATTCGGCATGCAGATCATGCGTTCTTACCGTTCATATTGTGATGCTCCATACCAGAACTATGACACCACTATCCTGAACCGTTGGCATGGTGAGGGTACTTCAAACACCCAGCCACGTATTTCTGCAACAGGTAGCGAGAACACCAAGTGGAATTCTACCCGCTACATGGAGGATGCTGATTACTTCAAGATCAAGAGCGTAACTCTCGGCTACGACTTCAAGTCTATCTGGAAGGCTTGCCCACTCCAGCAGCTCCGCTTCTATGTTCAGGCTTCTAACCTCTACACCTTCACTGGTTACACTGGCCTCGATCCAGAGGTAGGTTCATCAGGTGGTGGTACCAGCTGGGCATCAGGTGTTGACCTCGGTCTCTACCCAAGCTCACGTACCTGGGCTGTAGGTGCAAGCATCAAGTTCTAATTTATAATTGACAATTGACAATTACTAATTGACAATTACTAATTCGAAAATAAAATGAAGAAATATATTTTATCAACAGTGGCGTTACTTTCAGCAGTATCGTTTACAGCATGTGATGATATGCTTGATACCGAACCACGTAAGACTGAAGCCACACCAGAGACTTTTACTGATGTGGAAGCCCTGAATGCAGGTACCTACAGTATCATGAATGTACTTGGAGGCAGTGATGCAACAGATTTCCCTCTCTTCATGTGGGAGATTATGTCTGACAACTGCTATGGTTCTGGCGGTCTCCAGGATGATGCGGTAAAGTCACTTCATCACCTCGTAGAAACTGGCGTAGATCAGTATCAGAAACCATTTGTTACTCTCTACGGTGGTGTTTCCCGTGCAAATACCCAGATTGAAACAATCAAGAACCTTAATTGGGAAGGTAAGGAGGCTAAGCGTGACCAGCTTCTCGGTGAGGGTTATTTCATGCGTGGTCTCTATAACCTCTGGCTCACCCAGATGTATGGTGACATTCCATTGATTACTGCCTCTGTACTTACTCCAGAAATGGAGGAGGAAGCAGATGCTGAGAAGGTAATCTTCCCACAGATTCTTTCTGATTTTGTTTCGGCTAAAAACCTTTTGAGCACTACAAAGAGCTCTGGTCACGCTAACAAGTTCGTTGCAGAGGCATTCATCGCTCGTGCATATATGTTCTGGGCAGGATTCCACAAGGGCGTAACTGACCTCACAAATGGAAGTGGTCCAGCTATTGAACTCTTTGAGCAGGACGGTTGTAAAGCAGGTACTCTTTCACAGACAGACGTAGATGCCGGTCTTCAGGACATTATCAATAATGGCGGTTACAAGCTTTGTGATGACTACCGTTCACTCTGGCAGTATTCAAACAGCCTCCTCTGGGATGAGGCTCACGATGCTGATGATGAAGAGAGCTTGAAACTTGCTGTTGAAGAGCGCGGCAACAAAGAAGGTACACACGCATACGAGTTCATCGCTAATATGGACCGTAAGAACTGCTTTGACCAGCCTGGTATGGGTAATGGCAACACTGAGGAACTCTTCCAGATTCAGTTTATGAACGCTTCTGCTTGGGCTATTGGTGATTCATATTATACAATGTCTCGTCAGTACTCTTGCTATGTATCATGCTTCTGGGGTCTCCGTTGTAACGGCACTAATGGTGACCGTGATCACACTTATCCATTCAACCAGGGTTGGGGTCAGGGTACTCCATCTGTAAACATCTGGGATGATTGGACTTCAGCAGAGAATAAGGGTAGCTATACCGATATGCGTAAGCTCGGTTCTCTTATCAATTGTGTAACTGAACTCAAGGACTATACTTTCGAGAAGGACGACTGCGAGGAGTCAGGTTATTCGGTTAAGAAGTTCAACTCTGTATGTCTTGATGCTTGTGCAAAGTCCCTCGATACATGGTGGACTAAGGCTCCTGGCTATTCTAAGAGCTCTCTTGACAACTCTATGCAGGGTGACCACTTCGAGGACTTCTATCTGATGCGTTATGCTGACGTTCTCCTTATGCACTCTGAACTCAGTGGTGATGCCACTGGTTTGAACGAGGTTCGCAAGCGTGGTCTTGGCTACAAGCTCGGCGCTAAGGCTCCTGAGGCAGAATACGTTGATATACCAGCTACTTTGGAGAATATCCAGAACGAGCGTCGCTGGGAGTTCGCATTCGAAGGTATCCGTTTCAACGATATGCGTCGTTGGACTGGTAAGGGTAATAAGGGCGGATATGCTTCAAAGATGCTTCAGGCTCAGGCAGACCAACCTATTACTGTTAAGGGCAACAGAAACTATGGCCTTCTTAAGCACATGACCTGCTCTTGGGCTGAGCGTTATGAGGCTACCGATGGTTACTTGTCAAAGCCACAGAATCAGATTAACCTCATGAATGGTAAGCTGACACAGAATGCTGGTTGGGATGCTTCTGATTCTAAGACTCAGTATCAGTCCCTCTATTAATTTGTAATAAGAAAACAGAAATATGAAAAAGTTATTTTTTGTACTTGCTGCAGCTTGTGCACTCGTTGCTTGCGATCCTGTTCAAGAGGACATCAGCAACAATAGCAACATCACTGCTGAGCAGCTCAAGGAGATGACTATTGTCAAGACAGACAAAGCAGCTTCTGGCAAGAATGGTAACGTAATCACCTGCGAAACTCACGCACCTGTTGTAGCAGGTTGGAATATCGCAGGTAAGGACTATTCAGGCAACTTTGTTCAGAAGAAGGTAAAGCTTGGAGAGCAAGTTGTAACAATGACTGCTCTTTGTGGTGATGGTAGCGAGGTTAAGGTTGATTTCCCTCTTAACGTTGAAGAAATCACTGATCCACTTACCAAGTACTACATCTACGATGGTGAGCCATTTACCGTTACCGCTTCTGGTGATGCTGGTGAGACTCGATTCAGCGACAATGAGGGTAAGCACTTCCCATTCATCAAGGGTGACGTTTACTTCGGTTTGAAGACTCTCATCTTCGAAATCGTAGATGCTCAGGTTGGTCCTGGTATTTGGGGTATGGAAGATGGTTGTACTCTCCGTGTAATGAACGGCTGGTGGAGTACTACCTATGCTGATGATGTAGAAATAACCCCAGGTTTGTGGGAACTCCCAATCACCGATGTTATTGCAGCAGAATGTGCGCCAAAGGATGCCGGTGGCGAAGGTCGTGACCTCAACCTCCTGGTTACCCGTGGAACCATTACTTTCGGTAAGGTTTACTACGAGGAATAATCATTCCTCCACTTTATAAATCATTATTGGGCTGGCTCAGTCAAATGAGCCAGCCTTTTTATAATAAAGAAATGATCACAAAAAGCAAAGTATCGAGTACCGTCCTCTATGCAAGTCTTCTGGCTTTCGTAGCATTTGTCCTATACATATTATATATAGATAAGGAGGTGCTCTATACAGCCCAAGAACGCTCTGAATTCATCATCGGCTCTGATTTTTTCAATGCGCTTATGACGAAGCCTTTCGGTATGATACAGTATGTGGGAGCATGGCTCACACAACTATTCTATAAGCCTGCCTTAGGGTCGGTAGTGATGCTTTCTATATGGGGACTTACCTTCTTTGCAGGAGTTAAAGCATTTCGACTGCAAGGAAGTGCCGTGGCACTGATGCTATTGCCTATTGCATGCTTACTCACTTCGATTGTCGATCTTGGTTATTGGATCTATATTTTTAGAATCAAAGGCTACTGGTTCTCACAATCTGTGGGATACCTCATTATGCTGATGATTCTATGGGCTGCCCGTTGTACACCGCACAAATGGCATCTGGCATGGTATATGCTGGCGATATGTATCTACCCCGTACTTGGGTGGTTTGCTTTACTTTTAGTGCTTTGCCTTGCTTTTTCCGAAAAACTATCCTGGCGTGAACTTTTGGGCATTGTATTGCTTCTCTTCACTGCCAATATCTGGAGAAAACTACTCTATTCCGACCAAACCCTCAACGCAGTAATGCTGGGAGGTCTTCCTATCTTCGAAACGCCGACAAACAAGAGCGAATATCTCTCCTTGCCATTCTGGGGACTTGGTGTCATCTCTATTCTTATTACGCTACTTAACCGTTTTCTTGACAAATGGTTCGTGCCTGTGTTGTGTGCGATTGCAGGAATTGCCATTACCTGGTCGTTTATTTTCCAGGACAAGAACTATATTGATGAAATGCGCATGATACGCAGTGCCGAAGCAGAGAACTGGGAAGAGGTACTTGACCTATATGAAGAAACATCAAAGCCGACGACCTCGATGATCTTCCTCAAGAATGTTGCACTGATGAATGAAGGAGGATTGCTTGACAGATCTTTTAAGATGAAGGGCAATGATGGAGCGGCTATCTACAACCCAGATTCTCTACGCGTGAGTTTCTTACAGATAGCAGCGCCTATCGCCTATTACAACTATGGGCTGATGAATGATGGTTCACGCCTGAGCTTTGAGTGTGCCGTACAGACTGGTTTTTCTCCGTTCTATCTGAAGATGCTTACCCGTTGTGCTTTAGCGAACGGAGAAAAAACTCTGGTTGAACGTTATACCACCCTGCTACACGGTCACCCCTTCTACGCTCATTGGCAGCCAGCGCCTGTAACTGAAAAGATACATGAGCTTCAACATGCCTACACCGACGAAATCACAGGTATTGAAAATAGTGATAGCTATCTTGTCAATAGTATCTACCTGTGGCATGAGGCAGACAGCAAGGTCACCTCAGAACAGGCACTGTTCTATTCCATGATGCGCCGTGACGCTCCATGCTTCTGGAAATCGTTGCGTAAATATATAAAAATGCACATGGATGAAGAATTCCCTCTGCATGCACAGGAGGCATACATCATATTCATGGACAGAGCGCCTGAAGAAAAAAGAATGATGCTCCCTGTCAGTGAGGATATCTATGAGCGCTATAAACAATTCTGGGAAACCCTCGAAACTCTTATAAACAATGGCACGGAACAGAAAAATATCCCAGAAAAGATGTACGAAGAGTTTGGTGACACCTATTGGTATTACAACATCTTCGGACGAAAATATATAAACAACAGAGCAACAGTTTCAAGTTATTAGTAATGGGCAATTCATTAGTATATCGACTATCCCAGCTGCTGGCAATTGCCATGCTGTTGTTGACTTCGTGTGTATCACACCCTGATGTACCGTCTTCAAGCAAGGAGGCACAGAGCCTGCCTGCCATATACCCTGATTATTGCAATGTCACTGTTCCTTATAACATTGCGCCACTTAACTTCATGCTCCCTGTAGAGGAGTACGATGCCTGTGTGGCACGCCTCACTACACCAGACGGCAAGCAGCAGACCTACGGAGAAGGTGTTAAGATTCAGATTCCAGAAGCAGAATGGCATGAAATGCTCAATGTATCGAAAGGTAAGAGCATCAAGGTGGAGGTCTGGGGAGAGAAAGCCGGAGAATGGTTGTCTTTCATGCCTTTTGAGATTCTCGTAGCAGAAGAGCCTATCGATGAGTATATTTCGTACCGCCTCGTTGAACCGACTTATGTTGCATGGAATTATATGTCTATTGCTCAGCGAAATCTCTCCTCGTTCGAAGAATCTGAAATCTTCAACAACGAGCTTACCAGCAACGACAGAACAAAAGGTCAGTGCATCAACTGCCACAGCTACCAGAACTACAAGACTGATAATATGCTCTTCCACGTGCGTCTCTCGAATGCAAGAACCGTGATCGTAAATGATGGCGAGGTCTCAAGTGTAAACCTGAAGCGCGACTATACCATCTCCTCTGGCGTCTATCCCTCTTGGCATCCTACAGAGAAGCTCATCGCTTTCTCTACCAACATGACACGACAGGCTTTCTATACGTCACATCTTGATAAGATTGAGGTCTTTGACCTTGAAAGCGATATGATTCTTTATGATATTGCCACCGACTCTGTCATTGTTGTTGCCAATGATCCAGAACTGCTTGAGGTATATCCTACCTGGTCGCCTGACGGCAAATACCTCTATTATTGCAAGTCGGTCCCTCTTCCAGAAGAGATGAAGGGAGAGGATATTCGCATCACCTACGAGAAGATACAATACAACTTCTATCGTAAGTCATTTGATTTGGCTACACTCAGCTTCGGTGAAGAGGAGTTGGTGTATGACGCCGCATCGAAAAACAGAAGTGCCACCTTGCCACGTATCAGTCCTGACGGACGCTACATGCTGTTCCCAGAGGGACAATATGGCTGTTTCCATACCCGACACAGCGACGCCGATGTCTTCTGTGTTTCGCTTGACGGACAGTTCCCGCTTGTCAATGACCCTGAAGCAGAAAACTCTCCATTCCTCGACCTTACCAACCTGAACAGTGAGGGCGCCGCAGATACTTATCCATCCTGGTCAAGCAACGGCAAATGGATTATGTGCTCTTCTCGTCGTATCGATGGCAACTACAGCCGTCTCTATTTCTCCTACTTCAACAATGGGAAGGTGGGAAAGGCATTCCTCCTGCCACAAGAAGATCCAGAACAGAATACCTACCGGCTGAAGTGTTACAACCGTCCAGAGTTTATGATTGAACCCGTCAAGATCAGTATGGACGAATTCAGCAAGGTATTTGACAGGTAAGAGTATTAAGGTACAATGAAACAATTAAGATGGGGCTTTGCCCTTTCCTCGCTGCTATTCGGCATTGCCGTCACGCTATTTTTCGCACTGGCATATCCGCATCATCTGCATTTTCAGGAACAATATCAGCTGTTTCTGTTTGAGAAGAGTTATCTCTGTGAGGTTCTTTCCTTGCCGGGTGGCTTGGCAGATCTTGTCGGCAGATTCCTCACGCAGTTTTTTCTCTATGCCTGGGTGGGAGCCGTTCTTATCGCTCTGCTCCTGATGGGTCTGCAGCTGGTTACGTACCGTCTGCTACGCACCTCGCATACCCAGCCGCTGACTTATGCGATCAGTTTCATTCCTGCTGCACTCTGCTGCTGTTTTTTGTGCGACGAAAACGCACTTTTGTCTGCCCCCGTTGCATTGCTGATCATCATGGGTATGACGCTGTTGGTCCAGAGCATTGCCTCTGACCGTATCAGGCAGACTATCGGATTCATCTCCATCCCTCTCACCTATCTGCTGGCAGGAGCATTTGTCTTACCCTATACATTCCTGCTCATTATCCGTGAACTGCAGCGGAAGCGCTCCCTTCAAGTCATTGTATTGGCATGCGGCATGCTGATTCTCTCATTAGCAACGCCCGCAGCCTGGCATCATTTCGTTCATTTTAATCTTCAGATCCTCTATGTGGGTCCGCACTATTATCGTGACCCGAATATTTTCCCCTACTGGGCATGGGCGGCTTCATGCATCTTCCCTGTCCTTCTGCTTCTGCCAGAGAAGTTAAGAGGATGGGCGCCACGCCGTGCCTTCATCACTTTGCTGTGCTGCTGGGCTGTCCTGATGCTGGCGGGAGGCATAATGATCCACTCATTGTACTCTCAATCGCAGGAAGACACGATGGCATACGACTTCATGTCACGCAACGCCTTGTGGAACCGCATCCTCCAGAAGGCAGAGCAGCGCGCACCGAGAAACCAGGTCTCTGCCGTATCCCTGAACTTAGCACTGGCAGCAAAGGGCTCTCTGTGCGAGCGGATGTTTGAATACCCACAGAATGGCATCGCCGGTCTGCTTCCCAACTTTTCGAGTGATTGCGTCTCTCCGCTTGCCACAGCAGAGGCTTTCTACCATTTGGGATTGATCAACACGGCTCAGTGTTATGTCTTTGAGGCTCAGGAGGCCATTCCTGACTTCCAAAAGAGTGCCCGATGCTACAAGCGCCTTGCAGAGACCAACCTGATCAATGGAGCGTATGAAGTGGCTCGAAAATATTTAGTAGCTCTGCAGCACACGCTTTTCTATCGTTCATGGGCAGAGCAGACTCTCGCCCTTATTGCCGATGATGCTGCTGTGGAGGCTCATCCCGAATACGGAGTCCTGCGCTCAATTAGAAGTCAGGAGAATTACTTCTTTGGGGGCAACGAACTGCATCTGATCCTGGCACGTCAGCTTCAGTCAAACCCTCAAAACCGTATGGCATTTGAGTACCTGGAGGCTGCCTGCATGCTGGCTAAAGATGTGGAGAAAGTGACGAACTATTATTCGTACAGTGCTCCTTTGGGCTATCAGTCTGTCCCAACGGCTATCCAACAAGCTATGCTGCTGCACTGGAGTCAGAATCATCAGCCATCAGAACCTATTCCTGCCTATATCCAGCCAGGACTGGTACAGGGCTTCAACCAGTTCTGCTCGTTGCTTGAAACCAGCAATGGTAATCCGAGCGCTGTACAACGGACTTACGGCAAAACCTATTGGTCATATTATTTCTTCCATCGATGAAAAATCTCTTAATACCTATTCCTGTACTCACTTCGTTATTGCTTGTGGCTTGTGGCGAGACTGTCCATGATGCAAAGCAAGAGGCCTCTTTGCCTGCCATCTTCCCTGATTACACTGGGGTTACCATTCCTGCAGGCATTGCTCCGCTCAATTTCTGCATGGCTGACCGTTCGGCACAGATGGTTGATGCTGTCATTATGGACAGCAAAGGCAACCTGCTGCATGGGCAGGGCAAAGAGACCACAGGCTTCAACATGGACGATTGGCATAAGATAATAGCACAGCATACAGGCGACTCTTTGCAAATACAAGTATCCGCCAAATATGATGACGGATGGCATACCTATCTCCCATTCACCATTTATGTGAGCAAGGATGCCATTGACTATGGCGTTGTGTATCGCAAGCTTGAACCAGGATATGAAGTGTATAGTAAGATGGGCATTTACGAGCGAGATCTATCTACATACAAAGAGCGTGCCCTGATTGAAAACACCCAGTTTAGCGGCTGTGTCAATTGTCATAGCTTCAATCAGTGCGATCCTGCCAACTTAAGCCTTCATATACGTGGTAAGCATGGAGCCACGCTCCTGCGACTTAACGGCACAATGGGAGCGTACAATACGGCTACCAATAAGACCCTCGGCTCATGCGTCTATCCCTACTGGCATCCAGAGGGAAGATATATAATGTACAGTACCAACATCACGCAGCAGGTATTCCATGTGCGTGATGCCAACCGCATTGAGGTCTATGACCAGGCATCTGATCTCTTGCTCTATGACACACAGAACAACGAGCTGATACCGAATCCTCTCCTTGCCAATGATTCGCTGATGGAGACCTTCCCTGCCTTCTCTGCAGATGGCTCAACGCTCTATTTCTGTCAGGCTACCGCTTTGCCTGAAGGAAACACAGAACTGCAGAATCTGCACTACAACCTCTGTCGCGTTTCTTTTGATGCCACTACAGGAACTTTCGGATCCCGGATTGACACGCTGCTGAATGCCGAGGCACTTAACCGGACTGCCACCATGCCACGCCCCTCTTATGACGGACGCTTCCTGATGTTCACAATGGCAGATTACGGACAGTTCCCTATCTGGCATCATGAAGCAGATCTCTACATGATTCCGGTTGAAGATCTGAAAGAACCGATCTCAGACGTAGAGCAATATCGCATGCGCACAGTTAATACGGACGAGACAGAGAGTTTCCACAACTGGAGCAGCAGTAGCCGCTGGATTGTCTTTTCTAGCCGCAGGGACGACGGTCTCTTTACCAAATTATATTTCTCACACATCGATGAGAATGGCAATGAGACCAAGCCATTCCTCCTGCCACAGGCAAATCCCCGCCGCTTCTACGACGAGCTCTTTATGAGTTATAATGTTCCTGATTTCATTACCTCTCCCGTCAACTTTGATGACCTCCGTGCCGAAGAATTAATTAACTCTGACGAGCGAATCCAGATGAAGGTTCGCTAAAGGACATAAAAAAGGTG
This sequence comes from Bacteroidales bacterium, assembly GCA_045617885.1. GTDB lineage: Bacteria > Bacteroidota > Bacteroidia > Bacteroidales > UBA3663 > Liminaster. Next base: position 17,764 of record JAZLJN010000151.1, read on the forward strand.
TGTACCGGATCCACGTCTCACGACGGGGAGTTTAGCACACACCACACACACATTCTTAATGAAAAGCAATTCAGGTATCTAAACAGTGAAATATTCTTTTATTTTGCACTGCAAAGATAGAACATATTTTCGTTTCATGCAAATATTTTAGCGGAAAAATGCACTTTTGCATGTAACATTAATCTATACAAGTGTTACATCGTTTGAATATCAATTACTTACAAAATTCCAAAACTCTCAAAAGTAACAGAAAATTTGATTAAATAACTGAAAAAACAAAAGAATTCAGTCTTGATGTAACAACTTTTTTCTTTATTTATGGGCGCCGCCACACCTCAAAAGTCATAGAATAATCATTTTTTTCGTCAGCAGCAGCCTCTTCTGATGTTTCAAGCAGATAACCTTCTGGCACATCCGGAACGGAAGCATCGTAGTCAGAGATAATCGTATGGACGCGCGTAATATAGAGGTGCTCGGCTTCAAGCCACAGTTTGTTGTAAATCTCTGCACCTCCTATTACAAAGGCATCTGCCGGAGCCTTCTCTATTACTTCGTCCAGATTATGATAGACCTCGACGGTGGTTCCCGGCTTCAGATTTGCCATTACCTCCTCACTGATATGGAAGGTTGTGTTACGGGTCACAATGATGTTTCTGCGACCGGGCAGCGGACGCCCGATAGAGTCATAGGTCTTCCTGCCCATAATGATGGCATGACCCATCGTGACAGACTTGAAATACTTCAGGTCTGCGCTCAAATGCCAAGGCATCTGTCCCTGGTAGCCAATGGCATTATTTTCTGAAGCGGCAACAATGATATTCATAGTTTATTCTACATAAAGCACCAGTCCCTTCAGGTATTCGCCTTCAGGATGGTAGATGTTAATTGGATGGTCGGCTGGCTGATGCAGCTGATGCAGAATGCGCACTCGGCGGCCAGATTGCGCGGCTGCAGAAAAGACGGCACAGCGGAAATCCTCCTTGGTTACTACCTGCGAACAGCTGAAAGTAAAGAGTATGCCACCGGGTTTGATTCGCTCAAAGGCTTTGGCATTCAACCGGCGATAGCCCTGCAGCGCGTTGTGCAGCACCTTGCGATGCTTGGCAAAGGCTGGCGGGTCAAGGATGATCAGATCATACTCCTGATCCATCCGGTCCAGATAATGGAATGCATCCTCACAGATAGCCTCATGGCGAGGATCTCCTGGATAGTTGAGCTCCACATTATTATTTGTGAAGTTGATTGCCTGCTGGCTCACATCTACCGAATGAACGAGTTCTGCCCCGCCACGCATGGCATAGAAAGAGAAACCTCCCGTGTAACAGAACATATTGAGTACCTTGCGGCCTTTAGCGAATCGCTCCACCAGGGCACGGTTCTCACGCTGATCTACAAAGAAACCAGTCTTCTGACCCTTGAGCCAGTCCACATGGAACTTCAGTCCGTTCTCCGTAGCCACATCACTGATTGTATTTTCCAAAGCCTTACCCTGTGCCTTGTCTGTCACAGGTTTGCCATCAATGATCAGATAGCCATTCACGCTCTCTTGTGCTTCAGCTGCCTGCTGCCGAGCCTCGGTCTTATATCCCAGCGTGGTCTCTGACTTATAATAGACATTACGGATGTCTGCCCCTGCCACACGGATCAGATCCTCTGCCAGAGCCTCACGGATGTAGTGGATGCCCGGCGTATGTGCCTGCATGACTGCGGTCTGGTCATAGACGTCAATTATCAAACCAGGCAGGCCGTCACCTTCACCATGTACCAGGCGGAACGCGTTATTATCCTCACGGATCAGGTTGAGCGACTTACGGATATCATAGGCAGCCTGCAGGCGGTGCAGGAAGAAGTCGTCATCAAACTCATCCTCATCGAATGAGAAAATACGCACAGCTATCGAGCCGATCTGATACTGTCCCAAAGCCAGAAATTCACCTTGAGCCGAGACTACACGTACCCAGTCACCCTCCTCGGGCTGTACTTCATTGCCAAATTCATCCTCCATGCGGTGAATGGCACCCGAGAAGACCCAGGGATGAAACCGTTTGAGCGATTCTTCCTTCTTATACTTTAATATAATAGTTATCATACCAATCAAGTTGCTTAATGTAATTTATTGTCCCAGCATTGGTGCAATAATGAACTTCCAGATATCGTTGGCATTGACATAGACCATCAGAGCGATGATGATAGCCATACCTACATACTGTGCACGTTCCTTTGCCTTATCACTGATAGGACGACGGATGATAGCCTCAAGCAACAGAATGAAAATGTGTCCACCATCCAGACCTGGGATAGGCAGAATGTTCATGAATGCCAGAGCCACCGAGAAGAAGGCGGTCATTGACCAGAATGCCATCCACTGCCAGGTCTCCGGGAAGATGGAACCCATAGTACCGAAGCCACCCAATGACTGAGCGCCCTCCTTGGTAAAGACAAGCTTGAACTGGCGCACATAGTTGTAGAGCATCTTCCAGCCGCGCTCTATGCCGGCAGGAACGGATTCCCAGAAACTATAGTCAATGTGTGTGAAGCACTCTTTGCCAATCAGATTCTTCATGACAATGCCAATCTTTGCCTCGTCCGAGATATTAAGATCAGCGGTTAGTTCCTCCCCTTCGCGGACGAAGAGCACAGTAAGCATCTTGCCAGCATGTGACAGAAGCTGTGCCTTGACCTGATGATTATAGGGAGTCAGCAATGTATCGGCAAGCATGTAAGACTCATCGCCATCCTGTACCGAAATCTGCTCAATCACGCCAATGATAGAGTCACCCACCTGCATTCCGGCATCACGTGCCGCACTGGGTTCCCCTTCAGGTGCCAACATACCAATCACCATCGGATAACGGGCATCCACAAAATTGTTGAGCTGCTCTGGCTCACGCAAGAAGAGTTGTCCCATAGTGTCTGGCAGGGCTATCTTCACCTCCTGTCCCTGACGAAGCACGGTTACATCATTGGCAAGAAGCAACGCGCTGTGCAGACCGGTGAAATCCACCTTCTTTCCATCTACGGCAATGATCTGATCCTCCTCCTGCAGACCTATCTGCTGGGCATACTCGCTATAGGTCACGCCATAAGGCAGATTCTCAATCTCAACAATGTCCTTACCCCAGTGCCAGCACATGCAGATGTAGATGATGCAGGCAGTGATGAGATTATTGAGCACGCCGCCCACCATAATCATAAACTGGGCGAACTTACTCTTCTTCACAAAGGCATCCTCACGGTTGAAGTCAGCAGTAGAGGCGTCATGCGTCTCATCTACCATGCCCACAATGGCACAATAGCCGCCCAATGGAATCCAGCCAATACCATATTCCGTCTCACTGGAATTAGGTTTAGCCGAAACTTTGACGTTACAGATATACAGGCCCGTCTTGTTCCAACGGAGCAGTGCGAACTTCTCTGTGTCGAAAAACATATAGAACTTCTCGACACCTACCTTAAATATACGCGCCCACATGAAGTGACCCAACTCATGCACAAACACCAGAAGTGAAAGTGCCAGGATCAGCTGAAGGGCTTTGAAAAGGAAAATTGACATAATAAGCAAGAAACGGCCCCCATCCCCAGCCCTTCCCCCCTAAAGGGTGAAGGGAGTGATTACTACATAGGGGCAAAATCATTATTGGTTACATACTTTATACAGAATGCCTTCATTACATTTTACTCCCCTCACCCTCTAGGGGGGAGGGGCAAGGGGGAGGGGGCTCACAGCATCTCCTTCGCCCTCACACGTGCCTCTGCATCAATCTCGAAGTAATCCTCAAGGGATGGTTCGGCAACGAACGGCATTAACTGGAGTACCTTCTCATTGATCTCTGCCATCTGGAGGAACTTGCATTCGCCACGGCGGAAAGCCTCATTGGTCACCTCATTGGCGGCATTGAGCACGCATGAACGGTCGCCGCCCTGTGCCAATGTCTCAAAGGCAAGGCGCAGGTTAGGGAATCGCTCCAAATCCGGACGCTCAAATGTGAGATGTGCATAATCCTCAATACGCAACTTGCCATTGATCTGTGATGGCATTCGGTCAGGATAGCTCAAGGCATAGGCAATAGGCAGCTTCATATCCGGACAGCCAAGCTGTGCTTTGATGGCGCCATCACTAAACTGAACCATAGAATGGATGATAGATTGAGGATGAACAGCCACCTCAATCTGGTCAGCTTTCATACCGAACAGCCAGCGTGCCTCAATCACCTCAAAACCTTTGTTCATCATTGAAGCAGAGTCGATTGTGATTTTTGCACCCATATCCCAGTTTGGATGCTTCAATGCCTGCGCTGCTGTGACGTCGCGCATCTGATCCATCGTGAAGGTGCGGAACGGACCTCCGGAAGCGGTGATGATGAGTTTGTCAATAGGATTATCCAGATAGCTTGGGCGTTCAGGATCGTCAGTATTCTCAATCCAAGGGAAACAGCCACGGGCTATTGCTTCGCCCTGCAGGCACTGGAAGATAGCAGAATGCTCTGAATCCACTGGCAGGATAGGCACCTGATATTCGCGGCAGAGACCGTTGATCAGCTGTCCAGCCACCACGAGCGTCTCTTTGTTGGCAAGTGCCAGTGCCTTCTGTGCCTTGATAGCAGCCACCGTAGGGCGCAGACCTGCAAAGCCCACCATAGCCGTCACCACTACATCAATCGGACCTGCTGTCACTACCTGGCAGAGACTTTCGGCTCCTGTCCACACCTTGATAGGCAGGTCGGACAAGGCATCCTTTACTTTCTCATAGTAAGCCTCGTCCACAATCACCACGACCTCTGGCTTGAACTTTCTTGCCTGCTCGATCAGCAGATCAGCCGAACGATGAGCCGTGATGGCATATACTGAAAACAGGTCAGGATGCTCCTCACATACCTCAAGGGTCTGCTTGCCGATACTGCCTGTACTTCCTAAAATTGCTATTGTTCGCATAAAAGAAATTATAAAAATTTTATAATGATCCCCCTCATTTCTCCAGCTGCATCACCGTGCGCGGATCCACCTCCTTGCCCAGATGCCACACCTGCAATCCTAACCAGCGTTCAGACTCCGTCTTCTGCGCTCCGGCATGGGCTATTGCCCTGCCTGCCTTGACTATCTGACCGACTTGTACCAGTGGCTGCGTCAGATGCGAGAGGATAAAAACATAATCATCATGTGACTGGAGGACTATCTCCCAGCCCTCTCCCACAAGGAGGTGACAGGTAATCACGGTAGCCTCATAGGGCGACAGCACAGGAATCTCACGTTTCAGCCGCACTCGTAATGGGGCACCACGTTTCAGATCTTCTTCTGTCTCGGGGATTATGACCTCTCCCATCACAGGAGAGACGAATGTCTGCGCCTGCAATGGCGTATTACGTTCGGCGGCATTCAGACCGAAACGCTCCTGCTCCTCATAACGGGATACAAAACCCACTTCGGCTTCACTTGCAGCCATTCCCAGCGTGTCGGCAATGCGTACCACCACACTATCGTATGACTTGATGCTGTCAACGGGGCGTTCCTTGTCAAGCAAGATAGCCAGCACGTTGTTGAGGTAGGCATCACGCAACTGCCCTTCGCGTGACAGCGAGTCAATACGCATGGCACTCTCCAGAGCGACTGACCGCTGATTCACATCCAGATAGCCAGGCAGGTATTGGCGTAATGGCGTCTTGGTCATGACAATGATGACCAATAGCACCGTCAGTACCGTCATCAGCGCACCCAGCATGACCGTAAGCCATACAGGCATTGAGAACGAAAAGACGGTTCTGTCTTTCCGCTCACTCACCAGCTGCAGGCGATAGCGCCAATGTTTGAAGTCGAGTTTCTTCATCCGGGTCATTCTGTCTGGCACGCACACGCGCACACAATTGCGCCGCAAATTTACATAAAAATTCCGACATTTTCCTCCTTTACATACAAAATAATGTTTTCCATAAGGATTTTTCAGCGCTTTTGTTTGGTACAGACAATATTTTATGCTATATTTGAGCCGATAAAAATCCTTCAAAAACCCAAAACCAGATATGAATATAGCAGTGCTACTTGCAGGAGGCAGCGGACGCCGTATGGGCGGACCCGAACCAAAGCAATTCATCCAGATAGCCGGACGCACCATACTCGAACACTCCATTCGTGCCTTCCATCAGCATGAAGGCATTGACCAGATTGTCATCGTTGCCCATGCCGACTATATTGATCGCATCCGTGAGATTGCAGCCCCCTACCCCAAGGTGCAGCATGTGGTGCCAGGCGGCAAGGAGCGCTATGACTCCTCTCTCGCTGCCATCAACGCGGGTAAAGAATTTTCAATTATCAATTCTCAAATATCAATTAATCTCCTGATTCACGATGCTGTCCGCCCTCTCGTCTCTCAACGTATCATCACGGACTGCCTCAACGCCCTGCAGCAATACAAAGCTGTAGATGTGGCTATTCCATGCACTGATACCATAGTTGAGGTCAATGCAGAGGGTCATATCTGTCACATCACGCCACGCTCTATGCTTCGGAATGTCCAGACGCCGCAATGCTTCCGTCTGGAAACTATTGATGAAGCCTATCGCATAGGCCTCAGCGATCCTAACTTCATCACTACCGACGATTGTGGCGTAGTACACCGTTACTTGCCCAAAGAACCCATCTTTGTAGTTGAAGGAGACACAACCAATATCAAAATTACCTACCCCGAAGACTTAATTCTGGCGGAGAAGGTATTGAATTGACGTTTGTGTTATCAAACATCAATTTAAAGACCTATGAATTGACGTTTATGCTATCAAACATCAATTTAAAGACCTATGAATTGACGTTTATGTGATCAAACATCAATTTAAAGATCTATGAATTGACGTTTGTGTGATCAAACATCAATTTAGAGACCTATGAATTGACGTTTATGTGATCAAACATCAATTTAAAGACCCGCGAATT
>JAZLJN010000152.1:0-12534 GCA_045617885.1 Bacteroidales bacterium
GAGGTGGCTGCCATGTATGATAGGGAAATCACTAATCCGTTGATAATAACTCCGGTTAAGGTGGCTCCACACGTCTATCACATCTATCCCGTCCTGTGCGAGCAGCGAGATGCTTTACAGCGATACCTTGCTTCATGTGGCATTGGTACACAGATTCATTATCCCATTCCTCCACACCATCAGGAGGCGTATCTGGAGTGGAGAGACAAGAAATTCCCAATTACCGAGCGAATAGCAGCCTGTGAGATCAGCCTCCCTTGTAATCAGATGATGTCAGATGATGATGTCAGGCAGGTGATTGATGCCCTTAACGCGTGGAATCCTTCGTAAAGAGAGAGTCAGACAAAGATGAACAATAGTAAGCAGCCATCCAACAAAACGCTTGCCAAAGCCATTACACTCTTTGGCGGTACCCAGGTCTTCTCGGTTCTGGCGGCTTTGGCACGCAGTAAGGTTGCTGCAGTCACGATAGGTACGGTAGGAGTAGGACTCAATGCTCAATATGTGGCTTTCACCAATCTGTTTGCTACCTTATTTGGTTTCGGTCTTGCAAATGGCAGTGTGCCGATGTTATGTCAGGCAGAGGGGGAGGAGCAGTTAAGGTCGGTGGCGAATCTGCGCCTTGTAGGATTCCTGTTGGCTCTTGCCAGTATTCCTGTTACCTTGATTGTCTCTCTCTTTTACTCGGTGGAGTCTGTCTGGCTGATGATTCCGGTAGCACTGATGGTACTGTCCGGTATTGAGATGGCAGTTATGAAGAGCCTGAAGGCTACCCGATTATTGACCTTCAGTTTGATAGCTACAGCTGTTATCTCGGTAGTCTTTACGATACCTTTTTTCTTGTGGCTTCGGCTGGATGGCGTGATCTGGGCGGTAGTATGTACGATGTCCTTCTCTTCCTTATTAACCTGTTATCTTGGGTATAAGGCTTGCCCGGTTCTGCCAGACCTCAAGATGATTGACCGAAATCTTTGGCAGAAGGCGCGTCCGTTATTCCTGTTAGGTTTTGCCTTTCTCGTATCAGGAGTGATGCAATATGCCACAGAGCTGATCAGCCAGAGGTGGATAGAAAAAGAAGCTGCTCTTTCAATGGTAGGTCTGTATAAGGCAGGCTATCAGTTGGCGGTCACCTATACGGGAATGATATTTGCTGCTATTGCGAATGACTTCTTCCCCCGATTGTCGGGTATTGTTAAGGACGTTGAGGCTCGTAACAGCCTGATCGTACAGCAGGTACGTGTATTATTGTGTTTCGTTGTCCCGCTGATTATTGTATTCATCATTCTTGTTCCGTGGATTGTACCGCTTCTGTTCAGTGAGGAATTCCTGCCTGTGGTTCCTATGGTCAGGATAGCAGCATTGTCAGTCATAGTTCGTGCCTTCTATCTTCCGTTGGGTTATCTGCCAGTTGCTTTGGGCAAGTCTTTTCATTACATGATCCTTGAGATTATCTCATGGTCTATGCTGCTGCTTGGAGTGATCCTGGGATTCGCCTATGGTGGATTGGAAGGAGTGGGAGTCGGATTACTTGTCTGCAATGTGCTTGACCTGCTGCTGCTTTGGTGGTTCTGTCATCGTTATTATGGTTTCCGGGTATTCCCACGGGGTAAGAGTTAAATAAGAGTAATGCGTATTCTTTTCACCACTGCTTGGTATCCAAACCGCAAAGTTGCTGGAGATGGCGTCTTCATTCAGAAGCACGCCCGAGCCCTTGCACTCCTTAACGATGTGGCTGTGCTGATGGTACAGACAGATGAATCAAAGCATGACCATCGTATTGAACTCTATGCAAAGGATGCCACTGAAGAGCTTTCGACCGAGTGTAAGGGTGCACTTTATGAGGTTTTGGTTTATGTACCAAAGACAAGATGGGAGGTGCCTGGCATCACAGGTTTGGTCAGAATGTTCTGGCTGATGGCTGGCTATCTGAAGGGCTATCTCTATATTGTGAAGCATTTTTGGATTGGAAAGCGTCCTGATGTCTCTCATGTCAATGTGCTGACACGTGCTGCTGGCCTCCCTTGGTTGCTGAAGAAGGTGTATGGAGTACCGTACATCATTACCGAACATTGGAGCCGCTACATGCGGGATGGTGCCTATCCGAACTCTGGGCTTCAGTTGCGCCTGGGCAGGTTGTTTGTCAATGATGCGTCGTATGTATGCCCAGTGAGCTACAATCTGGAGAAGGGCATGAAGGAATGGAAACTGGAGAATCGGCACTATACAAGAATCGGCAATGTTGTTGATACCGATGTTTTCTGTTTGCCGAAAAATACAGAAGAACAATGCATCAGAAAACCAGGAAAGGTCAGTTTTGTGCATGTAAGTTGGATGAGGGATGACTCAAAGAATATCTCCGGAATCCTGCGCGTCATGGCACGATTGCATCAGGTAAGGAGCGACTTCAGCCTGCGTCTGGTAGGTGAGGGCAATGACAAGCCTATGCTTATGAATTATGCCCAACAGCTGGGATTGCTGCCTGAAATAGTGACTTTCGTAGATGCGAAGCAGGGGGAGGAGTTGAGCAAAGAGCTCTGCGCGAATGATGCTTTGTTGATGTTCAGCAATTTCGAGAACCAGCCAGTTTCCGTACTTGAAGCCTTGGCTTGTGGCTTGCCGGTGATAGCTACAGCAGTGGGTGCTATTCCAGCTATGCTGGCTCAAAAACGTGGAATCACGGTCAAGGCTGGTGATGAAGAGGAATTATACAAGGTGATAGATAGTTTTCTGACCATCCGCAGTCAGATGAATAAGGAACAGTTGGCTGACAGGACAATGGCTCTGCAACGTCGGGATTATGTAGTGAGCAAGCATAGTCCTGCGGTCATCGCACGCCAGTTTGACGTCCTCTACCAAGCATCCAGGGCAGCCAGCGATTGATTGCTTTGATAAGGGGGTAATGTGCCATAACTATCAGCAGGACCATGCCATAAGTTATCCATGGAGAGAGGGATAAGATATCTTGACTGAATAGGATAACAGATACCGAGGAGATAGCAGCAATAATATAGGTGTGGAAGATGAGAATGATGATGGTGTTGCTTCCGAGGTATTCTACAAGATGAGAATGTCCCATAGCATACCCGATGGACTTACAGCATGCAATGTATGGTGGCAGAAGACACAGACCTGCCAAAATGTGCGTAAGATAGAAGATCGCCCCTGACATCCATGCTCCACTTTCAGATAACAGGTTCATCTTCACCCATACCAATCCCAACCCCATGAAAAGACAAATGGAGATTATGACCGGTGATTGCTGCCAGGAGACTTGCCTGATCTGATCCTTGCAGCAGTTGGCTGCTACATAGAAAGGCAGATTACAAACGATGGCATTCAGCTGGAAATGATTTGGAAGGTCAAACGGAGAGAGTATCAAACTGACGCAGATATACAGGAACAGGAGTAGTAATGAGTGTTCTCTCCAAGGCTTATGTGTCACACGCTCTATCAGACGAATCCCCATGTAATGAATGATCTGCATCCCGAACAGACACACCAGAAACCAGAGAGGGATGCAGGTGGTAGGATGTCCCAATAATGCATTCTCCAGAGCATGAAGCATCTGCTCCCATCCATGATTTGTAAGAGGGATCAGTATTGCCTCAAAACAGAGATAAGGTATCAGCAATTGACGGAATCTGTGCTTCAGTAGGGACCATAAAGTGGGAAATTTACGGTCGTCAAACAGAAATCCGGCAATCAAGAAGAATGCTGGCATTCTCAAGAGCTGTACCAGATGGGCTCCGTAACCTTCATGCAGTGTGTTTGCATGATAGTAAGTCACAAGCACGATTGATATTACCTTGGCAAGGTCAATCCAGACGAGACGTTCCTTTGTCATTGTTCAGAATCCAATTCTTTTGCTCAAAACCTGATGCCGGGCCCACCAGCATACCAGCAGCGGGTGGCAGCACAAAAGTTTCATCATGAGATACTTCACTCCGCCCAATAAAGGCAAGGGATAAAGTCCAAATGATGTCAGTTTTTTGATGACGGACAGTATGTACTGACTCTCATATTCCCCTTTGATCAGCATCCGCAGCATGTCCATTGAGAGATAGGATAGTTTGTAATGCATGATACTCTTCAATTCCTTCGTGTTCGGAGAGTTGACTCCGAAGCGGTCACGCCAGAGGATGAGATTATTCAGGATGGTTACAAAGTCATCCATCAGCTTCTGTTTCCTTTCAGCCGTCTTCGTATTGATGCTGCTGCCAGAATGTTCATAATAAATATAGGTATATCCGCGACGATAAACGGTCTTCCCAGCCAGGGTGAAGATCTTGAAGATCAGCTCTTCATCCTGATGATAGATGCCAGGGGTGAATCTCAATTCTGGATGTTCGATGAAGAGCTGGCGGCGGAACAGATAACCATATACCAGTCCCTCTATGTTATGCGATCTGACAAAATCGGCGCCTGAATCAAATAGCTGGTCGAAGGGCCAATGCTCCATCTGATGACTCCATGGCGCTATTGTGCCGCTCTCTCTTTGATACAAGACCTGCACGCCAATGATATCCATTATCCCATCCTTGATGTCCCGGATAGGAAGGAGCGTTCCGCTGTTCATAGCATCATCCGCATCTACCATATAGATATACCGGCCTTGCGCCTTCTCTATGGCGAGGTTTCTGGCTACGCTTTGCCCTTGGTTCTTCTGCCGAAGGATGCAGAGGTTAGGGTGTTGGGTCTTTGCCTCTTCGAGTAGGAGAGGAGTAGCGTCTGTTGATCCGTCATCCACTACAATCACCTCCAGCTCATCTTCACGGAGTCCCTTATCCTGCTGGATTGAGAAGCAGGATTTGATACATTCCGTGATGTATCTCTCGGCATTATAGGCGGGTATGATGATGCTGAGCAGTAACATAAATAGTTTGTTTGTCTTCAGTTTAAGTTTCGTACTTTTCGAAACTTCAGTTATTCGGTCATAAGAGATGAGAGTAAATCTAATTCCTCATTTTTTACGCCACAATCTAACCAATAGGTACGGAACTTATCTTTCAGCGAGTTGCCAGTGAGCTGCTTGATGTAGGCAATACTATCCCGGAAACGGGCGTCAGTCCTGTATCTGGTGTTACCGGCAAAGGAGGTCAACTCAAAGTCTTTTGACAGGTCACTCTCGCTGACTCCAAGTACGCCTTCAATCAGCATACACAAGAGACCAGTTCTGTCTGCTCCCCAACGGCAATGGAGGTACACGGGTTGCTCTTTAGAGAGGCAGCTGATAATGAAACGTAAAGCCTGGCACCAGGCGGGATCGGCTTGGGTGATGGGATTGGGGCTGCATTGTGATACATTGAGGTATTGGATTTCATCGCCCAACACCGAGTAGCCATCGGTATGAGGCAGTTCTTCGCCTGACCTGAGATCCAATTCTGCTTTGATGTTCACTTCCTCTCGAAGTATTCTGATGTCGTTGACCGTTGCCTGATGAAAGGCGGCTGATGGATTCGAGTAAGGCAATGTGGTATTGAGTTCCGGACCACGCACTATGCATCCGTATCGCAGATGCTTCCCTCCAGACACAGGCCATCCGCCCAGATCACGGACATTGTTGACACCTTCCAGTCTTAACATCCTTAACTGTCCAAGGGTCCAGAAGGTAATCTCTCTTCCATTCAGCTGAAAGGAATATTTTCGGTTCGGGATAAGATTATAGATAGTAGTATCAGGCAATTCTGCAGCATAAGGCCAGTCCTGCCGTTTGTCTGCGTATGGTTCTCCTCTATAGTCAAAGATCTTATGATAGCTGTAGTCATTCGTATCATAGTCAAAGTCACGGAGATAATCAGCAATGCCCGGATTCTCAAGCATGAAATACCATTTGTTCCGCTGTACGCTTTCGCTCTCCGAATAGGTGACAGAATCCACATTTTCAATGGGAAGGCTCAATACCTCTCCGCTATTCTTGTGTACGAGCATCGTCCTGATCTGTCCACACAAATTGAGGGAAGATAGGGTGGCGAGCAGTATGAATATGGTTCGTTTCATCTTGTTTGTTGGGTTTTGAGGTGCAAAGATATAAAAAAATGGTTGATAATTTGCACACGTCAGTAAAAAAACGTATTTTTGCACAATAAAAACGATGAAAACCGATGAAATATTGCCAACTTAAATATTTTTTACAGACAATTCTTTTTTGCTTTCTGTCAGTAGGATTGCATCCTTTGACTGCTCAGTCTCCTGATTTGACCTGGGTGGAGAGAATGCCTGTGATAGAAATCAGCTATGATAATACACAATTCAATACGGAGACGTTCGTGGATGCCTCTTTTGTGTATTATGCCAAGGATAGTGTCTGCCAGTATTCCTGCAAGGTCCGCCATCGTGGAGGTACCTCTACTGCCTTTGCAAAGCCAAGTTATGCAGTAAAATTCTATGATGAGGGAGGGGCTTCTCTGGATGTCTCTTTTGCCGGGATGCGCAACGATAATTATTGGATCCTGGATGCAGCGGCGGGTGATCATTCCAAGATCCGCAACCGTGCCTCGATGGATCTCTGGCTTGACTTCTCGCATAAGCCTTATCATCAGGCGTCTGAAAAGAAGGCTATCAATGGCACCCGTGGCCGTTTTGTGGAGGTCTATGCCAATGGTAACTATGCTGGCGTCTATTGCTTCTCGGAACGCGTTGACCGTAAGCAACTCAAACTAAAGAAGTTCAGTACTGATGAGGAGACGGGCGAGAAGTCTTATCGTGGCTTATTGTATAAGGCGGTAAACAACACCAATACCCGCACTCCATTCTTTTACTATAATAAGGATGTTCCGTCCAGTGATGCCGTAAGCCAGTGGGATGGAATGAAAAATGAGTATCCGGATGTGCTTGATGGCGAACCTTGGAGCTGGACTCCTTTGCTGACTTCTGTGAAGAAGGTTGCCTTGAATTCTTCCAGTTTTCGTACCAACGTAGAGACCTATTTTGACCTGCCTGTATTCTTTGACTATGTCCTGTTCATTGACCTGATGTGTGCATTGGATAATGTAGGCAAGAATTACTATTGCTGGTTCTATGATTATAGTAGTGGCGATAAGCGTCTGGGCTATACACCATGGGATATGGATGCCACCTGGGGCAGGAACTGGACGGGTGACCCGATGAGTGCAGAGCATCCGATGAACAATCGTTCGAACTTTCATTATCGTATGAAGGATTCTTACAGCGGTTATCTTGATACTTTGGCAGTACGCTATGCAGAATTAAGGCGTTCGTTCTGGGCGGAGGAATCGCTGTATGGATATTTTGATCGTTATTTCCAACTTTTCGAAGAGACAGGAGCTATTGATCGTGAACTGCAACGATGGAATGGCAGTAATTGCCGAATCAATACGATTGAGGTAGAGAAGGAGTTTATCCATCAGTGGATTCATGATCGTCTGACTTACATGGATGAAGAATATGGGTTTGATCCGAATTTTGTGCCTGAAGATCCGGATGATGATGACCCAGAGCCTGGCGATGAGCCGGATGATGAAGACGATCCAGAGTCGGGCGATGAGCCGGGCAAGAATCCGGGTGATGAAGATGATCCTGACAAACCAGATTATATACAGGAGGTAAGTTCGGATAAAGAAACTGAGATTCTATATAACCTATGGGGAGGTCGCGTAAAGGGTTCTGGATCTGGCTGGTTGCTCTGCTCGGGCAGGTTGGTTTTTGTCAAATAATGCAGTTCCGTCACAGAGATTTGATATAGATGAAGATTCTTTTGCTTGGAGAATACAGTAATGTGCATCGTACCCTGCGAGATGCTTTGCGTCGGAAGGGTCACGATGTCTTGCTCATAAGCAATGGTGACGGATGGAAAGATTATCCGCGGGATATAAGCTTGAAACGTAGCAAGGAGGGATCAGTAGGTTCGGCTATCTATATTGCTCAACTGCTGAAACTGCTGCCCAAGATGCGAGGTTTCGACGTTGTTCAGTTGATAAATCCAGACTTGCTGCAGCTCAAACCGCGTTGGAATCGTTGGTTTTTCCAGTATTTGAAGCGAAATAACCGGGTTGTTTCTGTAGGCTGTTTCGGTGATGACTATTATGTGATCAAGCGAAGTCAGAAGGAGTATGTGGAGTTGAGGCAAAGGGCAGCGCAGTCGCATGTGCTTCCTCCTTATCTGGATTATACCGATTTTTATGCTAAGGGCACGGTTATTGATCATCCATTGAATCAGCAGAGAATACAAGGGTGGCTCCATAGTGGTAAGGCGGATTTGACCAAATATGTAATGGCGAAGGCGGATTGTCTGATAGCTTGCCTCTATGAGTATTATAAGGTGTATGATACAGAGGAGTTCAGGCAGAAGATACATTACATCCCGCTTCCAATAGATACTTCAGATTTGCCCAGAAAAGACCTGTCTGTCAGCTACCCGATACGAATACTACTGGCGATTCAGAAGCTTCGTTCGGCTATGAAAGGAACAGATCAGATGTATCCGGTATTTCAAAGGCTCGCGGATGATTATCCCGACAAGGTGAGGCTTCAGTGTATTGAGTCAGTACCATTCGCGCAATATTGCCAGATGCTGGATGATGCGGATGTGGTGGTTGATCAGCTCTACAGTTATACTCCGGCTATGAATGCCCTTGAGTCAATGAGTAGGGGCAAGATTGTGGTAAGTGGAGGAGAAGAGGATTACTACCAGTTCCTTCAGCAGCAATACCCTGATGCACCTGGGCTTCGCCCTATTATTAATATGAGGCCTTTTGAACAGGATCAAAACTACACCCTGTTACGAGAGTGCTTGCTTAACCCTGACAAAGTCGCTCAAATGCGGGCGGAAAGTATTGATTTTGTAAAATTCTATCATAATGCAGACCAAGTGGCTGCACAATATCTTGAAGTATGGCAGAAAATCTTGAAATAAATGGTGGATCCAAATCTGAAAAGTATGAGACACTTTTCCCTCAAATCAAGAGTGTAGTGGAATCAGAACCTGACCTGATAGCAAATATGGCAAATGTGGCTGCCATGCTGCATGAGACATTTGGCTTCTGGTGGACAGGGTTCTACCGTGTCATTGAAGATGCGTTGGTTTTGGGTCCGTTCCAAGGGCCTATGGCTTGTACCCGAATCCGTAAAGGAAAAGGTGTGTGTGGCACGGCTTGGCGGGATGATGCTACTCAAATTGTGCCTGATGTTGATCTTTTCCCTGGGCATATTGCCTGTAGTTCCGCTTCCCGAAGTGAAATTGTCATCCCTATACATATTAATAATAATATAATAGGTGTATTGGACATCGATAGTGAAAAGCTCAACACGTTTGATGAAGTTGATGCACTATGGCTTGAACGCATCGTGTCATTATGGAACCCATGCTGTAATTGAGTAAACAGCTGTTTTTATCCTTTGCATCCTTGCCAGCACCCGTACCCTTGTATTTGCTTTTTGTCTGGTTGAATGCATAAAACGGACGGGGAGATTGATTCGCCGATACACCAGCACACCCTCTGTCCGTGCGCAATAATATACCATAGCGCATAGACCAACAATAAAAGTACTGCTCTTTTCATTATTAATTAAGATTTGGTTTTTGAAAAAAGTGGTGCACTCATAAAGAGCACGCTGCAAAGGTATTGGTTTATTTCAAATCCTGCAATACCTTGGGATAGACGGCACATCCAGTGGGATATTCTTTAGCTATAGTGGAGATGACAATATGAAAAATTTACGTTTTAGCAGCTACAATTTATCCCAAATACGCTACAATTTATCCCTACGCTGTGGATATTCAGATAAAAATCAGTAACTTTGCACCATGAAAAGAAATGTACTATACAGAATTGCCTGCGAATCACTTCAGCCATGTGTATTCCTGACAGTCACATTCTTTGTTTTCCAACCTTTCGGTACGGCATACACTACGATTATGGAATACTTCATCCATGTCGTATGGTGCGAGATGTCGGCATGTTTCATTGGATGCTTCCTGTCTCTTCTAATAAGTTACTATGTCTTTCACTATCGATTTGACATCAAAGAGACGACACTTGAACAGACGAAGAAACTCTTGGAGGTGTATGCGCTTTGCATACCCTTGACGGCATTATCCCTGTTAGTTCTCAATAATTGCTTTCTTCCTCTCGAAGTAAACATGACTGTTCCTGGATACCCCAAGTTTTGGCCGTCTTTCACTTTCTATTGCGGAATGGTATTCAGATATTGTATAGTGTTCTTCGTAGTTGATGTGTTCATTTACCATCACCGCAGGACGAAGCAAGAATTGACTGAAATCCGTGAAATCAACGAAATGCTGAAATCTTATCAGGAAGAACAGACCTTCTCATCTTCGCCCCAAACCAGTAATCAGGAACTGTCGTTCGCCCCTCAATCATTGATTTACGTTGAGTCTGTAGCCAATTATGCCGAAGTCTGTTACATGTGTGATGATGAGATAAAGAGAGTGACGATCCGGTCTACGTTGAAGCAGATCAAGGAATCTGTGTGCCCATTTAATTATATCATACAATGCCACCGCGGCTTTATCGTCAATCTGAACTTTGTCGTCTCACTTCAGAGCGAGAACAATACGTTCTTCCTCAACCTGTTCTCTGTAGATAAGAAGATACCTGTGTCACGTACTAAAAAGGCTGATATCAAGGCAGCACTGTCTGCATTTCAGTCAAAACAATTTGTTCAAGTTTAGTCCCCAACCCCCTAAAATCCCTTTCCCCAAATGTTTACCCTTCACTTATCGAAAAAAATCAGCGCATGGAGAGAACGTCACCACGATTCGCTCAGTTCGTTTATTACAAGTTTTATTGCCACCGTATTGGGCATCGGTCTCACCTTTGGCACGACGATGTGGTACGACAGCAAACAGAAAACAGAGGCGGCAGAGGCTTTGGTGGAACGCTGTCTGCAGAACATGGAGATGAGATTAGGCAATTTGAATGGCGTTGTCCGTTTGTATGACCGGCAAAACTACCTGTTCTCGATGGCTACAAGCATGCCCCTTGACTCGCTGACCGATGCCGAGGTTTCGGAGCTTATCGAACTATTTGCGCTGCAGTATAATCTGGTCATTGACCATTCGTACGAGAAGTCGTTCTCCATGAGTACGAGCAGCCACGAGATACTGGGCTCTTTTGCTAACGTGATTGGTGCAGGTTTTGAATACTTGCATGATGCAGAAGAGAAACATCAGAAGGTGAATGACCTGAAAGGAGAGTTGAGACGATCGATGATAGTGGACAAGCAGGTGTCGTTTGACCAGAATTCCATGCGACAATTCGTTACGGCCACACTGGCTGATCCGCTGTTTGGGTATTTCCAATATGAATACATGCAGCAGGATCGTTCTGTCCGGAACTATAAACAATATCTGGAGTATTTTATTCCCGATGCCCGTAGACTATGGAAGGGGCAAATCAGCGAAGAAGAATTCTGGACGAATACACGCGAACATTGGAATTAGAGAGAATAAAATCTGCTGTTTGGCCTCGCTTTCGCAGACATCCGTCCCTGATCCGATTCCATTTGTCCCTGGCTATTGCATTGCTGCTTGAACATGTGTATCTTTGCAGCAGTTTTCAATTAGTCAAACAAAAGATAAAAGAATGAAAAAAGAAATCGAACGTAGGCAGATGATTCTTCGAAAAGTTAGCAAAGTAGTCAGAAACATTGAGATATGTATAATATGCCTTGGTGGTGTGCTTGTCGTCCTGGAGTTATTTGATGTAAGGATAGACTTCGGCTGTAGCCATAGCCTGAAACTGGCGGTATTCATCCTTATTACTGGTTTGTTTATCGTTTCAGATACGGTAATGGTGTTCCTTCAGACATTGAATGACGGATTCACAATAGGACGACTGGCATGGAACCTCTTTATAATATGGACTTCGAATGTATTTGTGCTATGTTGCACTCATAATTATATCTTTGGCAGCAGCTTCTCACGAATTCTCCCGACAGCCGTTTCTGCAGCTTTTATAATTGGAGGCACGCAATTTATGTTCTACTCGTTGTATATGTCATATAGAAGAAAACAAAATAAAAACAATAATGACTGATAAAATCATACAAATATTAAGACTCACTGCATGGTTCACACTGTGCAGTGTATTCGTGTTGGCAATACTGAAGCCGTTTGGTGTACAGATTGTCTCTCATAATGGCATCTTTGCATTGTTTCTTGACTTTGCAGATATGGCAGGCATAGCTTTTGTGTCATCTGCTATTTGTGTTTTCTTTAACTTGTTCAAAGACAATGGTACGATCAGAGGCTACATAAGAGATATGTCAATTGTGTGGATAATCAGCATAGTCATCTTTACACTGATACAATGGCTGGTGTACGAAAGGATGTATTATCTGACAGTCCTGCCCACCGTCATATATATATGTATAGTCATACTTGGCTTTCAGACACTCTGCTACTGGATAAGGAACCTGTATCGGGAACGGAACGAATTGCAGACAATCAATGAGATGCTGAAGGAACAGCAGGAGCGTGACACGGTACATAACAACCAAGATCCCGATGAATGCAAGGAAAAACAATGTGTGCTACATTCTGATTATAATGGT